>JAFOFE010000078.1 GCA_017387475.1 Clostridia bacterium
AACTTACATAAAAAAGAACAAAAAAGGGTTCAAAAAGAAAAAGATTTTGTTCTTTCTATAATAAATTATAATTGTTGTCAAAGCATTGCAGCAAACAACTTTTATGATAAAGAAGAAGAACGTCACAATAGAGAAATTAGACGTTCTTACAACAAAATACACAAAAACTTCTTAAATTACATAGAAAAACCAAAAACGCAGAGTAAAATATTACCCTACGTCTTTGGTTGGAGAACAATTATGCAAAGCATACCACCATTTTGCTTTGTGGCGTAATGTTTGGGGCATATACCGTATGCGCAAAATTCGCACCAAAACTTAACGCTGCAATATTTTACGATGCAAAAACACTTCTTTGTTCAGTATCTGCATTAGGCCTTTGCCTTATGAACTTAACTAACGACCTTGTAACAAGCTATCCTGTTGCAATTCTTTATTCTTTAATTGCCGGCATTGGCTTTACTTTAGTTTCGCTTGCCTTCTATGCAATTAACGAAAGAATAAACAGTACCGACCTTCCAAGAAGCGTAAAAGGCCTACCAATAACACTTATAATAGTAGCGCTTATGTCTTTGGCTTTTGGTGGCTTTGCAGGAATATAGAATGGAAAAATCAAGGCTTAAAAAACTGCTTGTAATCACGTCTTGCGTTTTGGCAGTAGGCGTTGCTTATTACGTCTTTATTATTAAAACGGGTCTATCGGTGCCATGCTTTATATATGAACTAACCGGCTTTTATTGTGCCGGTTGTGGTATAACAAGAATGTTTGTATCACTTTTTAGGCTCGATTTTATATCTGCAGCCAAAAGCAATATTTTCGCACTTGTCCTTCTGCTTCCAACCATATTGTTTTTCATTAAAAAGGGCAGGGAATATATTAAAAACGGAAAAGTAAAACTTTCCAAAACCGAAAAAATAATTATCTTGTTAATACTTGTGTTAGCATTGATTTTTATGGTTATAAGAAATTTTTAAGAATATTTGTAAAAAAATTTAAAATCCTTCTCTTATGTACCGAATATGGTACATATGTGGTTGTATAATAACAACATAATAAGTTAAACCCTTTGCAGTAGTGTACAACTTGAAGTATTTCAAGACGGGCAGCGAGTCGCTGTTCGGGGTTTTTAAACCTAGCAGTATTTCTTACGAAATACCACCTCCTGATAAATACTTCAATGGGCAGCCCGTTATTTCATAACGTCAGGGCCCACCTTCGTATTTATCATGTCATTTTGTACTGCAAAGGGTTTCTTTATTTGGAGGCCACAATGAAATTAAATAAAATTAGCGTTTCTTTTGAACATCAAGATTTACATTTTCTAAAAAAATATGGCTTTTTCAAGGCAGCATCTATGGCGAAAAAGCACTACAAAAAGTACGATGTTCCTTTTATAACTGATATTTATCAGTTGTCGCACCTGTTTCACGACTTTAATAAAAATGTTTTTAAATTATCTAAAAATGCAAATAAACATTATAAAAAGAAAATTTTACGCAAAAGCAATGGTGGCATAAGAATTCTTCATGCGCCCGATGAAACTTTAAAATTTTATCAGCGTAGAATTTTAGAAAAAATATTATATAAAATTCCAATTTCTAAATATGCCACAGCCTATGTGCCGGGCAAAAAACTTCAAGATAACGCAAGTCCACACATTAAACATAAATATTTGCTTAAAATGGATATTACCGATTTCTTTGGTAGCATAACATATATGCAGGTTATATCTACTGCTTTTAACTCTAATATGTATCCTGTGCAAATTGGCGCAATATTAACATCCCTTTGTTGTAAAGATGATGTTTTACCCCAAGGCGCACCAACTTCACCTATGCTTTCAAATATTGTTATGAAAAATTTTGACGATATATTAGGGCATTGGTGCGAAAAAAGAAACATCACGTATACCCGTTATTGCGATGACCTAACATTTTCTGCAAACATACCACTTTATCACGTTTACAATAAGGTTTCAGAAATGTTAGAAAAGCGTGGTTTCGAAGTAAACGAAGCAAAAACAAAATTTATTTCAAATACATCTTGCCAAAAGGTAACAGGCCTTACAGTAAACGAAAAGGTTGCTATTCCCAAAGAATATAAAAGACAACTTCGCCAAGAAGTTTATTATGCTTTAAAGTTTGGGCTTAAAGATAGCATTATAAAAGGCAAAAAGAAGGAATATATAGAATTCGGTGTGCCCGATATTCATAGATATTATGACCACCTTAACGGAAAGCTCACCTACGTTTTGCAAATAGAACCCCAAAACGAGTGGTTCGAAAACGCGCATAAAAAATTAAAGAATCTATACACCCTATGTACCTAATTCGGTGCATAGGGTATTGTATTTTTATATGGGATATGATAAAATATTTATATCTTATCTTGGAGGTATTCTTATGGATAGTTTAGAACCTAAAAAACTAGCCCTTATTCGTGTGCTTCAAATTCTAAAAAAATATAGCGACTATAATCACCCAATGCTTCAAGAAGATATCGCCAAAAAGCTCGAAAGCGATTATGGCATTGTGCTTGAACGCAAGGCAATAAGCAGAAACATCAATCTGCTTCGTGAGGCTGGCTATGTAATTGAATCAGTAAGGGCAGGTAACTATCTCGATGAACGTGAATTCGAAGACAGTGAACTTCGTATGTTAATCGACGGTGTGCTTTCTAGTAAATATATCACAGCTAGCCATTCAAAAAGTTTAATCGAAAAACTTTGTGGAATGTCCAATAAATATTTCCGTTCACATGTGGGACATGTCTATTCGGTAAACGATTGGTCTAAAACAGATAACCAAGCACTTTTCTACAATATAGAACTTATCGACGACGCTATCGAACGCCGTGTACAGCTTAAGTTCGACTACAATAAGTATGGCATAGATAAAAAATTACATAAGTCAAGCACCAACCGTGTTACACCATATCAACTTATATTACATAATCAGCGCTACTATTTAATGGCGCATAACGAGCATTGGGGAAACATAACCTTCTATCGCGTTGACCATATAACCAAGATGGTAACAGATGAAAGACCGGCAACCCCCATCACCGACCTAGACGGTTACAAAAGCGGTATCGACTATAAACATCTTGCATCTGCAATGCCTTATATGTATACCGATCAGCCACAACAAATTGAATTTAAAGCAGATTTAGGCATAGTAGACCAAATTATAGATTGGTTTGGAACAGATATTAGAATAACACCAATCGACGAAAAATCTGTAACCATAAACCTAAAAGCCAGTCCCAACGCAATGGAACATTGGGCAACCCAGTATATAAACTATGTCGAAGTAATAAAACCCACAGAATTAAGACAAAGAATACACGAAAACCTAAAATCAGCTGAAGAAAAGTATAGGTAGTTTATTTGAAAGGAAGCAATTAAAAAATGAACAAAGTTTTTTTTGGAAAAGCAAACACTATTGATGTTGTAACAAGATGTTCGTACATTCGCGAAGATAAAGAATGGTTTAATGGTATCGATGTTGGAGACTATATTTTTATTAAAGTTCAAGGAGAAAACACTTCGGAAGGTGCCGTTGTAAATTATTTGTTTAGGGCAAAAAGTTGGGGCACAGTCACAGAAGGTTTTGAATTAAAATTAGAAAAAATTGCAGATTTAAACAATAGTTTGCCATTACAAAAGTTTATAGCATTAGATATTTTTTGTTTAAATACAAATTTACTTAATTTCACTTTTAAACATACTAAAGGATGTATTGCGCCTTTAGAAGTTGTTAAAGATGCAGTAAACGTATTGGAAACCCAAGAAAAATGGGAAGAATATTATGCAACCGAACCGGTTAGAAAAATATGTGTTCTCGACGAAATTGATAAAGCAAACTCAGGCTCGAAAGATATTCAGATAATAGTAGATAAACGTACAGTACAACTTTATCGTTCTGAGTTCATCCCTGTTGAAACCTACGAAAAATTCGATAAAAACGCTTTGTTGCGCATTGCTCCTAAAAACGGATCTTCTAAGAAGAAAATGTATGATGCTTTACAAAATGGAGACCAAGAATATTCGTGGAAAGAATTGTCGCTTCTTGCTTTTTACGACTTTTTTATAACACAAGTTGAAACTAAACGGAAAGATTTTATCGAATACTGTAAAGTACATGGGGTTCCTACAGCGTATAATCAATACGAGTCTGCAATTCGTACTATGGAAAAACTTTTATCTGTAAATGCTGATGAAGAATATGAGAGTGACACTTGTGAAAATATGCTGAACAGAGCAAAAACATTGCCGGAAGCAAAAACTCAAGATTTTCCTTCAAAATTAAAAAAATTCATAGAATATAAAAATGCTGTTTATAATAATGATGCACAAGAAAACGGTTCGCAAAAGGGGGCGACTTTAATGACTGTGGAAAATAATACGGAGAATAACATTTCCATCAACACCATACTCTATGGACCTCCCGGTACCGGCAAAACATACAATACCGTGTTATATGCAGTAGCTATTTGTGATGAACATACATCATTAGAAGAATTAAAAGATAAAGCAAAAAGCAAAGATGGTTACAATGAAATACTTGCTAAATACAACAAACTTATATCCGAAGACCGTATAGCATTCACAACCTTCCATCAATCATACGGCTACGAAGATTTTATTGAAGGAATAAAGCCTAAAATTATTAATGATAATGTTACATATAAGGTAGATTCAGGAATATTCAAGCGTTTTTGCGAAAATTTCGACAACTCTAATTTAGATAATATATTCCAAAAATTTGAACTTAACGATTATCCTACGGTTTGGAAAGCAACCCTTGGTGAGTCAGGGGAAAACTCAATAAGAACTGATTGTCTTGAAAACGGCCATATCAGAGTAGGATTTGATTTTTACGGACCTGAAATATCATCAGATACGGATTTTAGTATTGATGGTGGAAATAGGGTTTTATCTAATTTTATTAACGATATGAAGATTGGCGATGTGATTTTGTCTTGTTATGATACCAGACACATTGACGCTATTGGAATTGTTACAGGAGATTACGAGTGGCAAGAGAGCTATCCTGATCATAAAAGATTACGTCAAGTTGACTGGATAGTTAAAGATGTAAAAATAGATATTGTTGATTTAAATGGTGGAAGAAGAATGATGCCACCAACTCTTTACAAAATGAAGGTTTCGCTCGAAGATGTAAAAAACTTGGTATTTGAAAATATAACATCTTCTTTTTCGGAAAGTAAAAACAAAGTTTTTATAATCGACGAAATAAATCGTGGCAATGTTTCGAAAATATTCGGTGAACTTATAACACTTATAGAAGAGGAAAAGAGAGATAAAAGCAAAGTTGTTTTGCCATATTCTGCAAAGGAATTTACTGTTCCTAAGAATGTTTATATTTTAGGAACAATGAACACAGCAGATCGCTCATTAGCTCTTATGGATACGGCGCTTCGCAGAAGATTTGATTTTGTTGAAATGATGCCCGATGCGGATATATTTACCGAAAATAATAGCGATATAATGGTTGAAGACGTGTCTGTAAAACGCTTATTGGAAATTATGAATAAACGCATAGAGTTCCTGTATGACAGAGAGCATACCATCGGTCACGCGTATTTTAAAGATTTTTTAGACAAAGAAAACCGAAACATAGAAACCTTGCGTAGAATTTTCATCAAAAAAATTATTCCCTTGCTGCAAGAATATTTTTACGATGATTATGAAAGAATTCGTTTAGTGTTAGGCGATAATCAGATTAAAGACAACGATATGTGCTTCATAAAAGAAAATGAAAAAATGACAAATGTCTTTTTTGGCAAAACAGATATTGATATGGAAGCAAAAACCTATACTGTTAACGAAAAAATTAAAACGTTTGGGGCAAAACGATTTGTTGAAATTTACGAAGCTTCAGATAAGGGAGAATAATTTCGGGAGGACTACGGATGGATGTTATAAAGATAAGAGAATATAGCGCCTTCCGAGTGGGCGAACGTAACGGAGAATATGACGGTCATTATACAACGTTAACCGAAAAAACCTTCAACGCGTTGGAACAATTTGTTCTTAGCTGCAAAAACGATAAAAATGAAGCTGTTGAAGTTATGAATATTTCGGCAAGACGTGGCATAGGTAAAATTATTTCTGCCAAAAACTATGTGGGCGTTATAACCATGTCAAACGGAACTACAATAGAAATTCTTCCTAAAATATATTCTGCTGAATATACCGATGAAGATAAGCAGTCAAAAGAAATTTTAATTAGAATGTTGCGCACGCTTTATAATATGCCAAGCATTACGTTGCAGTCTACAAGCCTTGACACTTCTAAAATGCCGCTGCTTGAAATTTTTATTAGAATGTTTATTGATGAAGTTCTGAAAATAACACGGTCGGGACTTAAAAGCAGTTATGAAACGGTGGAAGAAAACGCAACCTTTTTCAAGGGTAAACTTAAATTCGCAGAACATATTAGAAAAAATTTCGTTCACAAGGAAAGAAATTATATAAGTTACGATGCTTTTACGGTCAACCGTCCTGAAAACAGAATACTGAAGACGGCTTTGCAATTTTTGTATTTACATACCTGTTCATCAAAGAATAAAACAGACATAAAAAATATGCTTACTGTTTTTGAAGATGTTGAACTTTCGATAGATTATAAAAATGATTTGGCAAAAATAACTCTTGACCGAAACACAAAAGGCTATACTACGGCTATTGAATGGGCAAAAGTGTTTTTGTCAGGTAAAAGTTTCACTTCTTTTTCGGGTTCCGAAATTGCGTTGGCGTTACTATTTCCTATGGATAAATTATTCGAATGTTATATTGCTTCATTAGTGAAGAAAGATGAGAAAACAGCAGATTATAAAGTTTCTACGCAACACACAGGTTATTATTTGTTTGACAAACCCCAAAAAACGTTTAATATCAGACCGGATATAGTAATCTCTGAAAACAAATCTTATGACGTATTTGTTTTTGATACGAAATGGAAAATACTCGATAAGAATAATAACCATTATGGTATTTCTCAAGGCGATATGTATCAGATGTATGTTTATCAGAAAAAATATGGCGCAAACAGCGTTACGTTATTATATCCTTTATCTCATTTTGTTTCACGAAACGAAAATATTGAATATACAACCGAAAACGGAAGCGTGGTTGTAAAAGTAAAGTTTATAGATTTGTTAAAAGCAAAAGAAGACGTGTCAGAAATTCTTGGCGAAGTTTTGTCCGACTGATTTTGCGCGTAAAACAAAAAACACCTTTGGTACAGATTATACCGAAGGTGTTTTTTTATCGCCATTATATGTACCAAAAACGGAACATTACATTTTGTATAATGTGTTTGCAATAAAAAATATGGGGGTAAAAAAATATGGTATTTTATAAAATTGATGCTGTTATGGTTGGCGACGATTCGCAAGTGGAAATGAATCGTCAACAGCAAAAGGCAAGGGCAAATGATATTGCCGAAAAGAGCGAAGGCTTCTTCCAAAAAAGCGACCAAAATACGCTGATGTTTGTGGTTGGTATTTTAGATGGAAAAATAACCTTAGGCTGCATTAGTAAGGGCAACGATAACATAAACGATATTTTAGCAAAATATGTTAAATTACTTCCTTTTGAAATTGAAAAACATAAAACAGAGGAAATTACATTTTCTGCGTTACAATCGTTATTATCTTGCGCCGACCGTAATGAATATATTGGGGGCGATACAGATGTTTTAGATATTTTTGAAATAAGCAGTTTAACATCTCGTTATTCCGATGCAGATTTTGGCGAAGCACTTATAAATGTAAAAAAGAGTCCTTTAGAAATAAAAGAAACTGCAGAAAGTTTGCTTTTTGGTGGCACTATGTTGCCCGAAATTGAAAGAATATATCAAAACTCAACTTCTAAAAATGTAAGTGGACATCCTGTTCATTATATTGTGCAAACTAATGACCGTGATGTGCGCAAAAGCATATATAAAAATTTACTGTCGGCTTTATATGCCAGTGGTAGAATAAAAAATCAGCGTTATTGTTTTGTCGATTTTGACGAGTGCAGCAGATTTCCGGGTGCTACGCTCGATACAATTTATCGATGCAGTTTCGGTGGTGCTGTTGTTATTCGGTTCACTAGTGAAGATGCTGCTGCAGGCGAATTTGGCAGACGTGGCCACGATATTGTGGCAGCAGTTTGCGAAATGGCACACAAATATAAGAATAAAGTACTTACAATTATTTGTTTGCCTGCTGCAGCAAACGAAATTAAAGAGGCCTTCTTAATGAACTTTGGTAATACTGCTTTTGTAGAACTTCACGAAGACGTAGTTTTTACTGATAAAGCCTTTGACTTCTTAAAAAGCAAAGCAAAAGAACATAAAGTTAGAGTGGATAAAAATCTTTTAAATAAGATTAATGAAAATCAGGGATACACATCGTCAAATCTTAACGAAATTTTTGATGATTGGTTTTCTAAAAAACTTCGTAACGAAATTTATCCTGCATACAAAACAGCCGAAACCGTTAAAGCAAAAATTAAAGAGGAAACACCTAAAGGTACTTCGTACGAAAAGTTACAATCACTTATAGGACTCGAAAACGCGAAAGGTGTAATGAATAAGGCGCTAAATTATTATAAGGTTCAAAAACTTTTCGCTGATAAAGGTCTTAAAAACGAAACCCCGTCAATGCATATGGTATTCACAGGGAACCCGGGTACAGCAAAAACCACCGTTGCAAGACTTTTTGCTGATATTTTGAAGGAAAATGGTATTTTAACAAATGGCGATATGTACGAAGTTGGCCGAGCCGACCTTGTGGGTAAATATGTTGGGCATACAGCGCCACTGGTGCAAGCAGCATTTAGAAGGGCAAAAGGTGGTGTGCTTTTTATAGATGAGGCCTATTCTCTTGTAGATGATAAAGATGGTTTGTTTGGCGATGAAGCTATAAATACTATTGTACAAGAAATGGAAAATCACCGTAAAGATACAATAGTTATTTTTGCAGGTTATCCCGATAAAATGGAAGACTTTTTAAATAAAAACCCGGGACTTCGTTCAAGAATTGCTTTTCATATTCCGTTTGATGATTACAACTGCGAAGAACTTTGCGAAATAGCTGAACTTATAGCAAGCGAAAAAGGGTTCCGTATTGAACAGGATGCCAAAAATAAACTTTCAGGAATTTTCTGTGAAGCGTCCAAACGTTCCGATTTCGGTAATGGTAGATTTGCACGAAACATAATTGAAAAGGCTAAAATGGCGCAAGCAGAACGACTTGTAAATATGCCGTTCGATGAAATTTCCGATAAAGAAATTTTTACACTAGTGGCAGAAGATTTTGAAATTCCATTGGAAATCAAACAGGAAAAAACAATAAAAATTGGATTTTGCGCATAAAAACAAAAGCAGTGTACCCAAAAAGGTACACTGCTTTTGCTAAAATATATATGAAGTAAAAAATAGGGGATGTAAGTATGAAAAAAAGCAGCATTTCAAAAATAATTGACCTGTTAAAAAATAGTGTGTTTGGCGAATGGTTAAATGGTGTGGAAATAGACGAAGACAAGGTTACAAGCCAAGAAATTTCGGAACTTATTTCTCATCTTGTTACACAAAAAGCAAAGGTCGCAGCAAGGGAAAAAGAAGAGCAAGAACGCAAGGCAAGGCTTGAAGCTGCTAGAAAAAAACAAGAAGAAAAAGAAAAAAAGAATCAACACATTCAAGAAGTTACATCTATGGATTTACCGGTAGATTGGGAAAATGTGTTCGATACCGACCCCCGTACAGAAGGTGTACACGCAAGTAGTATTTCGGATGGACTAATTTTATCTTTAACAAATTTAGGCAAGGTTGATATTGAATATATTTCTGCGATAACCGGCGAAGACTATAAAACCGTAATTTGCGCCTTGAAGGGTGCTATTTACCAAAACCCGGATACTTGGGAAGAATGTTTTTATAAGGGTTGGGAAACTGCAGAAGAATATCTTTCGGGAAACCTTGTGAAAAAATGGCGTAGTGCAGTTGCTGCAAATACGCAATATAAAGGCTATTTTGAAATAAATGTTAAAGCATTAAACGCCTTAATGCCCGAAGCAGTAAGCGCCGAAGATATTTATATTACGCTGGGTTCCCCTTGGGTGCCTGTTCAGGTTATTGATGATTTCATAAGCCATATATTAAAACTTCCAAACAGATTTTCCGGCACAAAACACGATGAAATCACAGGTACTTGGGAAATACCGAACAAAAGCTGGTATTGGAATAATGTTGCTTCAACCAACACCTATGGCACAAATAGAATTGGCGCACTTTATATTCTTGAAAAAACACTGAATATGAAAACCGTTTCGGTTACCGATGAAATTATGTGGGCTGCAAGCAGCACGGGTAAAAAGCGTGTTGTCAACAAAAATGAAACGGTGCTTGCTATTGAAAAACAACAAAAACTTATAAAAGAATTTCAAAATTGGGTGTGGAAAGATTCAGGTCGTAAAGCCCTGCTGTTAGAAATTTTTGAAAATCAATTTAATGGGGTAAGACGCCGTATTTTCGATGGTTCCTTTTTGAACTTCCCATCAATGTCTAAAGCCGTAAAACTTTATGATTATCAAAAGAATGCCGTTGCAAGAATTATCTTTTCACCAAACACACTTCTGGCGCACGATGTCGGCAGTGGTAAAACATATATTATGATTGCAGCAGGTATGGAACTTAAAAGAATGGGGCTTTCAAATAAAAATCTTTATGTTGTGCCAAATAACATCGTGGGTCAATGGCGCGACATATTTAAGACGATGTATCCTGATGCAAAACTGCTTTGCATAGAACCTAAAAATTTCACCCCCGAAAAGCGAGAAGCTGTTTTAGAAAAAATTCGTGATAATTCATACGACGGAATAATAATGGCATACAGCTGTTTTGAATTAATACCTGTATCTAAAGATTATTATGTAGAGGAGTTAAAAGAACTAAAAGAAAAAATTGATGAATTAACCGAAGACAGCAAAAAAATTACAGCAAAACTTAAAAAGAAAAAGGAAGCCATAAGCAAAAGATTAAGCGACCTTGTTATTGCGCTTGAAGTAGAAGAAACCATATATTTCGACGAACTTGGAATAACCCGTCTTTTTGTAGACGAAGCTCATAACTTTAAAAATGTGCCTATTGAAACAAAGGCGGATAAGGTGCTTGGTATTAATGCAACCGGTTCTAAAAAGTGTCAGGTTATGTTAGATAAGGTTAATATAGTGCAAAAGCAAAATGGTGGTGGAGGTGTTGTTTTGGCAACAGGTACTCCAATAAGCAACTCTATTACCGATGCGTTTATATTCCAAAAATATTTACAAAGTGGTACGCTTGCAATGCTTGATTTGCAAAGTTTCGATAGCTGGATAGGTATGTTTGCCGAAAAGGTTACGGAATTTGAAATAGATGTAGATACGAACTCGTATCGTTTGGCTACGCGTTTTTCTAAATTCCATAATTTAACCGAACTTACATCTATGCTTGCCGAAATTGCCGATTTCCACCACGTAGCAGGCGATGAAAATATACCAGATTGTGATGGCCGTAAAGATGTTGTAGTTTCAAAAACAATAGATTTAGAAGAATATTTAGAACAAATTTCTTTCAGAGCCGATAGCGTTAGAAACGGTGTAGTTAACCGAAAAGAAGACAATATGCTTAAAATCACAACCGATGGTAGAAAGGCGGCGCTGGACATTAGATTGGTAGAACCTACAACCCCTTTCACATATCAGTCTAAAGTGGCGTGCTGTGCCGAAAATGTTTTTGATATTTACATTAAAACCAATAAACAAAAAAGTACACAGCTTGTATTTTGCGATACTTCAACACCTAAAAAAGATTTCAACATTTACGATGAAGTAAGTAGGCTTCTTGTTTCAATGGGAATTCCGGAAGAAGAAATTGCTTTTGTTCATTCGGCAAATACAGAAGCTCAACGAACAAAATTATTTAATAAGGTGCTTCGTGGGGAAATAAGGGTTCTGCTTGGCTCAACCTTTAAACTCGGTCTAGGTGTTAATGTGCAAAACAAGCTTATTGCTCTGCATCACATAGACGTTCCGTGGCGTCCTGCAGATATGGTTCAGCGTGAAGGAAGAATTTTGCGACAAGGAAACGAAAATAAAAAGGTGCATATTTTCAGATATATAACCGAAGGCAGCTTCGATGCGTATTCTTGGCAACTGCTTGAAACAAAGCAAAGGTTTATATCCGAACTTCTTTCAGGTTCCTTAAAAGAAAGAAGTATGGGTGATATTGAAGGCACCGTTTTAGATTATGCCGAAGTTAAAGCGCTTGCTATTGGTAACCCACTTATTAAAGAGCGTGTAGAAACTGCAAATGAACTTTCACGTTATTTAGCCCTTAAACGCAAAACCGAAGAAAGCAGAATTGCCTTACAAAAGGAACTTGTTGAAAATCCTGCAAAAATAGCAAGACAAAAAGAGCTTATTGAAAAATGCAAATTAGATATAGAAGTTTTCAGCCAAAACCAACGAAAACTAGAAAAAGAAGAACGCAAAGAACTTCGCGAACAACTTTACGAAGCGGTATCAAACAATGTTTTAATGCCCGAAGAAACTGTTTTAATGAACTATCAAGGCTTCGATATAGTGCTTCCTGCCAATATGGTTTCTAACAAGCCTTTTGTGTGGCTTCAAAAGAACGGTAGATATTATCTTGAACTTGGCGAAACCGAAACAGGTGGAATTATTAGAATAGATAATTTCTTCGAAAAATTCGACAAACATCTTGAAAAGCTTGAAACGGGATACGAACAACTCTTAATTCGTGAAGAAGCCATTAAAACCGAACTTAGCAAAAAAGAAGATTACGATAGCATTATCGAAGACATTAAAACACGCTTACAAGATATCGATAAAAAATTGGGGGTAGCAGCATAATGAGTACAGTTAAATCATCAAATATGCCAAGCTTAAATATTGGAAAAGCAGTAGAGAGTTTATCCGAAATGTATAGCGTGGTAATAAACCAAAATGTTCCCATAAAAACATTGCCGTCGGTAATGCTTTGGGGTCCACCTGGTGTAGGTAAATCGCAAGCCGTAAGACAAATTGCAAATGAAATAACTGCGAGTACACAGAAAAAAGTAAATGTAATAGATGTGCGTTTATTGCTGTTCAACCCCATAGATTTACGTGGAATTCCTACTGCCAACAACGAAAAAACGCTAGCTATTTGGCTTAAACCACAAATTTTCCAAATGGACGATAGCGAAGAAGTAGTAAATATTTTATTCCTAGATGAAATTTCTGCAGCTCCACAGTCTGTACAAGCAGCAGCATACCAAATAACGCTCGACCGTGTAGTTGGCGAACATAAATTGCCCGAAAACTGTATTGTTATAGCTGCAGGTAACCGTACTACCGATAAATCGGTAGCCTTTAAAATGCCAAAAGCACTTGCAAACCGACTTTTGCACATAGAGGTTGAAGGCAGCTTCGAATCTTGGAAACAGTGGGCAATAAAAAGTGGTATAAACGAAAAGGTTATAGGCTTTTTGTCTTTCAGGCAAGATTATCTTATGGGATTTAACGCTGCCAACGAAGACCTTGCATTCGCAACGCCACGTTCTTGGGAAATGGTAAGCAATTTGCTTAATGTGGTTTCGGACGATTTAAAGAAAATGTTCAATTTAATTGCAGGCCTTGTAGGCACCGGTGTTGCAGTTGAGTTTTTATCTTGGTCTAAAACCTATGCGCAACTGCCAAATATCAAGGATATTTTCGACGGTAAAATGCCACCTATCCCAACAGGTACAGATGCGCTTTATGCCTTAACTTCTGCAATGCTTTCTTATGCTAGAAGTCATAAAGACAATATGGATAAAATAGCAAACTCAATTCGTTATGCCGATAAATTGCCACCCGACTATTCGGCGATGCTTTTAAAAGATTACCTTTATATCGAAAAAGGATATAAGGAAAAACTAATGAAAATACCCGAATTTTCAAGGTGGGTATCCAGCAAAGGAAGGCTGCTAAATGGAACTGTCTGAACAAAAAATTAAAGGCTATATAAAACGACTTTTGCTTTCAAGGTTGCGCCTTTTATGCAACAACGGCTTTTTTGGAATGTTGCTTATGCATGTAGGCTTTGGCCTAGATGAAAATTGCGAAACGGCATACACCAATGGGAGAAAAATTTGTTTTGGCCCCCAATTTTTAGATTCCCTTAACGATACCGAACTCGATTTTGTCTTAATGCACGAAGTAATGCATATTGCATTAAGACATTGCGCAAGGGGAACGAATCTGGAACCGGAACGCTTCAACATAGCCTGCGATATTGTTGTTAATTCCAATATTCTTCTTTCAAATAATATGGATGAAAACAGTATTACCTTGCGCAAATACGGTACAAGTGTGCATCTTGCGCCAAACGGTAAAGAAGGGTTCGAATATACAGCAGAACAAGTTTACGAAATGCTGCCACCAATGCCTGCAAATGCTAAGAAGATGGTATCGGGCGATATTGACAGGTGGGACGACCACGAACAGTGGGGAGAACCTATGGAAGAATACGAAAAAGAAGAATGGGAACAGTGGTTACGAACTGCTTCGGAACTTATATCTATTCGTGAATCTACAAAATCTTTTGGTGGTCCTGCGCTTATGGCGCAGCGTCTGCTAAAACGTATGAATAGGGCAGATATTGACTGGCGAACAATACTAAATGAGTTTATTCAAGAAGAAATAAATGACTATTCTTTTTCACCACCGGATCGACGTTTTAGCGATAGCCCATTTTTCTTGCCCGATTTCAACGAAAAGGATGAAAAAATTAAAAACATATGGTTTTTAATCGATACGTCGGGTTCTATTTCGGATAAAGCAATAGATGCAGCCTATGCCGAAATATGTTCTGCCATAGAACAGTTCGGTGGAAAATTTGAAGGCATATTAAGCTTTACCGAATGTTTTGTTACCGACCCTATTCCGTTTTGTAGCACAGACGAACTTATGGCAATAAAACCCATTGGTGGTGGTGGAAACGATTTTTCTGCAATTTTTAGATATATGCAGGAAAATATGCAAGATAATTTACCGTCGCAAATAATAATTATTACCGACGGTTACGATAATTTTCCAAAAGAAAGTGCAGCGATGGGAGTGCCTGTTTTATGGCTTATAAACAACGAAGATGCACAACCACCTTGGGGAAAAATAGCAAGAATAAAGGTTTAGATATGAATTTATTTATAGAAAAAATTATAATCGAAAAAAACGGTCAAATTACCGAAAACTACAGTTTTAAAAACAAAGTTTCAGTCGTTAATGGCAGTATAGAACTGTATGACATTATAAGACTGTTGCTTGGCGTATATGATACATCGCACAACTTTTGTAATATAAGATTTTTTGCCGTTGTAAAGCTTGAAAAAACCTATTATATACGTGGAAATAAAGTTAAGGGCAATTCTCCGTTTAGTGTGTCTTTATTTAGCGAAGACGGTGAAACTGACTGCATGGAAGAATACTTCAAAGAACTAAAACAAAGCGAAGAAGTGGAATCTGCATTGTTTTTTCACAGCTTCAAAAGACAAGACTTTCCCCATAAACTTTTTAAATATAAAGACCTGTTCAAATACTACCCCGACGGAAGCTTTTCGCACCTTACAAACGGGTATGGCACAACACGCAGCTTTAGGGGATTTGTTGCAAACTATATAAAACATTTTAAGCCAATAAAACTGCGCGAAGATAAAGACTTATTCTTAAAACTTTCACCCATAGGAGAATTTAAGGTTGTTAACAAGGATAACGAAGATGTAGTTTTAAGCAAAAGCGAAAATATGCTTTATCATTATTTAAGTTTTATAAGCATAGCAGATTTTTGGGACAGATCCGAAAAAATAAGAAACCTTAACCGTATAAACAAACCACTTATAGTATCCGGTTTTACAAGATTTTTAGACGATAGTATAGATGTAGGACAGTTAGTTCGCAAAACAAAAAACATAGCAAGGCAAGTAATTATGTTTGAAGATAAATAAATTCCTAACAGGTAAAACGTGTTTTATGAAAATTAAATTCTATGCAAAAAAATAACCCCTTTCCACGTTAGGAAAGGGGTTTTCTTTATATAACTTCTTTTAATTTTTCCCACACTTTAACCATAGCATAGGTATCTAATTTACAATACTGTAAAAGGTTATAACGGGTTCTTTCTGCTTCTTCTTTAGGCATATCTTTAATTCTTGGGAATATGCTCATAGCTTCGCCACCGTTATGTATCTGTTCAAGATTATGGTAGTCAAGCGCAGGATCATTTGGGAAAAGCGCAGGTAAAACGCTCTTAATAGAAAAACTTCCACCCATGGCTTTGGTATAATAATAGCCACTTTGGAATGGGGTAAGTAAATCTTTAATGTTGCCACAAATATTCATAAGGTGGTCGGCTAAATCGGGGAAGCGGGCAGCCAATTCTTTAATTCTTCCACATTCAAAACCTTTGTTGTAGGCAGTAACGCAAACATTTTTTGGTATGTCTTCGCAAAGTCGTTCTGCAATAGTTCTTCTTGGGTCGGTGCCAGATTCAGCTAGGAATTCTTTATGTAGTAAAGGTCCACCTTCGTATTCAATATAGTGTAACGAATATTGGAACGGAATTTGTTGATACGGTTTTATACCTTCATATTCAGGAATAACAGCCTGCGTTGTTTCAAAATCAAGGAAATATATTGGGTAAGATAATGTGTCAAGAAAATCTCTAATACCGTCTTTGTCAATATCATCAGGCTGGTCAGATACTTGGTGTAACATCTGGCGCAACTGTTTTGCATTGGT
Organism: Clostridia bacterium; assembly: GCA_017387475.1. Taxonomy (GTDB): domain Bacteria; phylum Bacillota; class Clostridia; order Oscillospirales; family Acutalibacteraceae; genus SFWF01. Next base: position 16,836 of record JAFOFE010000078.1, read on the forward strand.
TATATTACCGTCAAACAATAAATCGTTAAACGCTGTTTGACCTTGTTTGTGAAGCTTTAAAGCCTTATCAAAATTCATTCTGTATAAATCAAAAACATTAGGCTTGGGTAAATTTTTAGTGCAGTAGCCCCAAAATGCGCAATCGTATGGGTTACGGCATTGAAGACCAATTTCTTGGCAGGGTTCGTTTTCAAGAGAATATACCTGTTGCGCCTTGTTAAGTAGGGAAGGTACAACGGGGTATTCTTCGGCAACTTCTGCCGACATATCAATAATCTGGAAAAGACTATTAAGATCGAGTTCTTTACCACGAACATAGTCGCTGTTAATGCAAACAAGGTATGTTCCTGTTACATTGATGCCACATTTTTCTAAAACGTATTTTTGGTACGCAATATCCACAGCGTAAATATGCGATGCGTGCGTAGAACTTTTAACTTCGTAAATGGCATATCCACCATTTTCTTTTCTTAAAATATCCACGGCGCAATAAAGACCATTGTAATTAAAAGAAGCTTCGCATATATTTTCGGTGCCGTTTGCAATACATTCTTTGGTCAATTCCTGCATTTTGTTCAGGTCAAGCTTGCCGTCATCTTTGTATGCAGTAACTTCTGTGAAGTCGCCAAAAAGCTGCATAGCCAAATCACCAACCACGTTACCTTCATCAAATCTTGCTTGAAGTGAAGGGTCTTCGGGTTTCAGTTCAGGCTTAAATTTGTTAAGCCACAAAAGCTTGGGACATTGCCACATAAGGCAATATTTAGATTTCGAAAAGTAAAACATAACTCAAAACACTCCTCATTTTTAATTATAACACAACAAAAATATTTTTTCCAATACTTATATTATCAAATGTTATGGGTCATTTTTGTCCCTTAAAAGCAAAATGAATAAATACAAAAAACACCCCGTTTAATCGGGGTGTTTTTATTACCAAGAAAGTGTTATATTAACAGTTTCTGCAATATATTTGCCGTCTTCTATTTTATAAGAAATTTCAATGCTGTCGCCCATTGTTGTAAAGGGAAGTAGGTCATTTAGTCTTACGTCGGCTATAAATATTTTGTCGCTGTCTTCAAGCATAATATAAAATGCTGTGTTGCCGTCAAGAACAGCAGTGGTAATTCCTGAAATAACAGAAGTTATGGTGCCTGTTTTAGCTTCGGTGGTTTCGCCTTCAAGCTTGCCGGCTTCCTTAAGAAGTCTTCTGTATTCTGCTTCTGCATCGGTTAGGGTGTCTGCAACGCCAACTATTTGATAGTTGGAAACCGATACAAATGAATAAGCTTTAACAAGTCCGGCATCGTCTTTAAGGCTTATGAAATAAGAAGGAGTATTTGCAATGTTCACTAAAATTGGGAAGGTTGCGCTGTAACCCTTTTCTTGAATTTTACCTTCGGCAGATTCCATTGCAGAATATTCTTCTGCACCGTTTATAGAATAGGTTTTGGCTTCTTTTGTTCTAAGATTTACAAGTATAAAACCAATGTTAGATTCATCCGAAACAACCGAAGTAATACCTGTGTAAACCCAAATGTCGTCGTTAATTGCAAGGTAGTTGTAACCTTCGGTGGTTCTTACAACATTCTTTTGCGAAATAATAGAGTTCCAATATCCGTTAACGTAGGTTCCCCAATAATTTGCCTGATGTAAAACAACATCTGCCTTGAAAACACAGTCTATCCAACTAGGAACTTCGCCAACCTTGTAGTATTCGGTGTCGCCATTAATAGCATCTACCGTAATGATACCGGTTATGTCGTAGCCACCAAGGAAACCAATGGTAAAGTCATAGCAAGAAATTATCCAAAACGGCTTTCCGTTTTCGTCAATTTCAAAAGAAATGGAGTCTACCATTTTTGTAGGATAAGCAAAACGAACGTGGCGTTCAAGGTCGCGACTGAAGTATTCGCTAGGCGAATATTTCATACCGTTTTCAAGCTTAACAAGTTCGGTATCCTGTGTTGCCATATCAATTTTTACATAGTAGGGAATACCTTCGCTCTTGTTTGTAAACCACTTAATTAAATCGGCATATTCAAGTGGCGAAACACGGGTAGGCATATTTTGATAGTTAATTTGTGTGTAGTAGTTAGAAACGTTAAACTGTGAAACTAGTTCTACAACTTCACCAATTTTACGGCTACCAAGTCTAGCTGCAGTATCACGGTCAACCACAGGAATTTGTGAAAGTGGAATCTCTGCAATATCTTCGTTAAAGTTAGATTCGGTAACGGTTAACATCTTTTGGTATTTAGCAGCGTTAAAAAACTGTGAAGAAGAAGCGAATATTGCACCAAATGCAATAATAGCAACAACAATAAGTGAAAGCACTGCAATTTTAACCTTTTTAGACGAAATCTTTTTAGGGTTAAATGTAAAGCGTGTGCCGTCTTCAATAGGTTTATATCCCTTTATAATTCGAGATATAATAGCGCTGCCTGCAAAAATACCAACTAAAACGGCATAGCAAACTGCAATAAAAAGCAAAAAGCCCCAAAATGTTGCCGATTTAATGTGTATTACAGGAAGCGCAAAATAGTAATATCCAGCGCTTAATAAAACAGTAACAATAGCGGATAAACCATATTTTCTGAACAAATTTCTTCACCTCATAAACAGATTAATATTATTATACCAAAATATAGAAATTTTTACAACACAAATTGAAACTTTTTTGGCAAATTTTATAACGCATAAAAAAGTTGAATTCTTTATGCCTATATAGTATAATAATTTATTATTGAAAATAAATAATCTTGTATTTTGGAGAATATATAATGTTTGAAAACACCTTCGCAAATGTAAAAAGTATGCCGGCGTTGGCGCTTCGTGGGTTAGTATGCTTTCCGGGCGTTATGCTTCACTTCGACGTTGGCAGAAAGAAATCTATAAAGGCATTAAATGCTGCAATGGAAAGTGGACAAAGAATTTTCCTTGTAGCGCAAAAAAATGTCTACGATGAAGACCCACAAAATGAAGAAATATATAATATTGGCTGCGTAGCAAGAATTTGTCAGGTTTTAAGACTGTCGGATGATAGCGTAAAGGTTTTGGTAGAAGGCCTTTACAGAGCAAAAACAGTAGAGCTCGACAGCAGTGGAAACTTTCTTGTTGCCCGTGTTCAAAAGTGCGAAATTCCACTTGTTAAAAACCGTAAGGTTTACCTTGAAACCTTGGCAAGAAAAATTCGCACAGAATTTGAATATTATGCTTCAAAGGGCATAAAGCTTGCGCCCGATATAGCAGAAACTGTCGCTTCTAACGATGATGTTGGCTTTTTGGCAGATTTTATTTCGTTCAATATACCCGTTCCGGTCGACGATAAGCAATTTGTTCTTGAACAGCTAAACCCTGTAACCAGAGCTAAGGTTGCGCTTGAACTTCTTAGCAAAGAAGGTCAAATTATAGATATCGACCGCAAAATTGGCGAAAGGGTTAAAACCCAAATTGACGATAATCAGCGTGAATATTACCTACGTGAACAAATTAAGGCAATAAATTTCGAACTTTATGGCGATACAGCC
>JAFOFE010000079.1 GCA_017387475.1 Clostridia bacterium
ATATATATTTTGTCAACTTAAAAACAGGGCGCTACCAAGGCTTTTTTATTGTGAATTTGTTGCTATTTGCCTTTATTTTTACATAGATTTTAAAAAACTACACAAAATTACAAATTTTTTTAATTTTTTTGCAACCTTTTTCTTGTAATGCTAAAAATTTGTGTTATTATATATGTAGAAAATTTTTGTCGGAGGTTTTTGACGTGGCTTCTATTGATTTAACACACGCACCTTATGGCGACCTTGCAATTGTTGCAATGAAAGGTTGCGAAGAAATTGCAAAACAGGTCGACTATTATCTTATGCAGTGGAGAGGAACTCCAAGCGAAAACTCTTTTGTTATAAATGCTAACTGCCCCCGTTTCGGCACAGGCGAAGCAAAGGGTGTTTTCAAACATTCAGCTCGTGGTCTTGACGCTTACATTATTTGCGACTGCTTTAACTACAGCGTTACCTACAATATGTACGGTCAAGAAGTTCCTATGAGTCCTGATGACCATTATCAAGATTTAAAACGTATTATCGCTGCTATGGGTGGTAAGGCAAGACGTGTTAACGTAATTATGCCTATGCTTTACGAAGGCAGACAGCACAGACGTACAACCCGTGAATCTATGGACTGCGCTATGATGCTTCAAGAACTTATGAGCATGGGTGTTACCAACTTTATTACCTTCGACGCACACGACCCACGTGTTAACAACGCTATTCCTCTTGGTGGCTTCGACAACGTTCAGGCTGCTTACCAAATGATTAAAGCGCTCCTTCGCAGCGTTCCCGATATTAAGCTCGATGCAGACCACACCATGATTGTTTCTCCTGATGAAGGTGGTATGGGCCGTTGCATTTACTATTCTTCGGTTTTAGGCCTTGACCTTGGTATGTTCTACAAACGCCGTGATTATTCTACTATCGTAGACGGTCGCAACCCCATCGTTGCACACGAATTCCTTGGTAAAGATGTTACCGGTATGGACTTAATTCTTGTTGACGATATGATTTCTTCGGGCGAATCTATGCTTGATATTGCTGCTAAACTTAAAGAAAAGGGTGCTAACCGTATTTTCATCTTCTCTACCTTTGGTCTTTTCGTTAACGGCCTTGAAAAGTTCGATGAATATTATGAAAACGGTTTAATCGATAAGATTTTCACAACCAACCTAATTTACAATTCACCCGAACTTTTAAAGAGAGATTGGTACTGCAACGTTAATATGTCCAAGTACATTGCACTTCTTGTTGATACAATTAACTGCGATAACTCTATTAGCGGACTTTTAGATCCTGCAGATAAAATTCACGCAGTTGTTGCTAAACACGAAGGAAGAACCTAATAATTTTAAAAGCCTATCCCTTTGCCCAAGTGTTCGTAAGGACACTTGGGCAGTTTTATTCGCCTTGCGGCGAGTTATATTGCTAAAGCAGTGATATTTGAACTGAAGTTCAAGTGATATTGCCTGCGGCAGTTTGAAGGCGAATAAAATATCACTGAAGCCGCAAGGTTTCAATATCACTTTCGCAAAGCGAAAATATCACTCTTTGCAAAGCAAAGAATATCACTAAACAAAAAAACTACCCGAAAAAGAGTTTTGATTTCTCTTCTTCGGGTAGTTTTGTCTTATACTGTTACAAGCAGGGAATTTGTGTGCCAAATTCCGTATTTGTTATAGACAACTGTCCTTAGCAACCCTGCTCATTTGGGATAGGCTTTTTTGTTGCCGTTAAAAAAACGCTCGGATAAATATCCGAGCGTTTGATTTTAGATAGACATAGCAGTTGCCATATTGTATTCTTCTTGGTCGAGAGGCTTTTTCATAGCTAAAGCTTCATAAATATCCATATCGCCAAGTTTGCTGTTTGTGTAGGTAATTACACGGTTGCCGATACCCTGTTTTAAAAGGGATACTGCACGGTAACCCATTTGGCTTGCCATAACTCTGTCGCGACCTGTGGGTGCGCCACCACGCTGAACGTGGCCAAGAATGGTTGCACGAGATTCGATGCCTGTGCCTGCTTCGATTTTAGCAGCAATATCTTCTACGCCACCAATACCTTCGGCAACAACTACAACGAAGTGCTTTTTGCCTGTTGCTTTGATAGCATTGATTTTTTCGATAACATCTTTTTGAAGGTCGAATTCAACTTCGGGAACAAGGATAGCTACTGCACCACAAGCAATACCTGTTTGAAGTGCTAAATAGCCTGCGCGTCTGCCCATAACTTCTACTACAGAGCAACGGTCGTGGGACTGGCAGGTATCGCGAAGTTTATCTACCATTTCTACTGCTGTGTTGATAGCAGTATCGTAACCGATGGTATATTCGGTAGAAGAAATGTCGTTATCGATAGTACCGGGAACGCCAACGCAAGGAATACCACCAAGTGATAAATCACGCGCGCCACGGAAAGAGCCGTCGCCACCGATTACTACGATACCGTCGATTCCGTGCTTTTTGCAGGAAGCAATAGCGCTATCGACGCCTTCTTGAGTTTTGAATTCGGGGCAACGAGCTGTATAAAGCATTGTACCACCACGTTGAATAATATCGGAAACGGAACGAGCGTCCATATCCATAATATCGCCTTCGATAAGTCCTGCATATCCACGGCGAACACCTTTAACGTTAAGGCCCATAGAAATACCTGCACGAACAACGGCACGGATTGCCGCATTCATACCCGGAGCGTCGCCGCCACTTGTTAAAACAGCAATAGTTTTCATATATTATCTCTCCATTTATTAAAGTTTATGTTTGTGAAACATTATACTACAAAAATTAAAATTATTCAACAAATTTTACGTTTTCTTTTCCTAAAATTTCATAAAGACGTAAAATAAGCGAATTATCGTTCTTTACATAAAGGCTTTCGGGGGCTGCAAAGCGTTTGCCTGAAGCATCTACAACATACACAGGGTTTGTTCCAAAGTAGTCTGCCAAAATTTCCTTTATTTTATTCATCTGCTCGCCTTCTGCCGAAGCAACACGCAGATAAAGGCCCGATTTAACCGATTTTTTAGGTGGGTTTTTAAGCAGATGCTTTTGAACCACTTCAAAGCGTTCTGCCATTATTTCAAAGGGTCGGTCTTCCCTTTCTTGTATTCTGCCTGTAATTTCAAGCACCATTCCTTCGTTTAAAAGGTGTTTCGCTTCAAGCACGGCTTTATTAAAGGCAGTAATTCCAATTGAACCGCCAATATCTTCTGCAACAATATTTGCCATTATACCGTCATTTCTAATTGGACGGGTGCGAACCGATGTAAGCATTAAAACAAGCTTAACTCTTGTTCCGTCGGGAATGCTTCCACCAAGAATACTACGCACGGCAGGCGCATTAATTGCTTTACAGTATGCAGCATATTCTTCCATTGGGTGTCCGCTTAAATAAAGTCCTGTCGCTTCCTTTTCGAAGGCAAGAAGCATATCGTAGGGCATTTCTTCTTGTGGTTCAATGGTAAAATCTTCTGTTCCGTTTTCTTCGCCGAAAAGGTCCATTTGACCACCACTGTAATACTTTTGATTGTCGCTTACAGCCGAAAGCACACTATCGGCGCCACGGAGCATTGTTTTACGGTTGAGTTCAAGTCCATCGAGCGCACCACTTTTAATAAGTCCTTCAAGCGCACGACGATTGAAATCTCGGCCTGCTACCCTTGAGCAAAAATCGTAAAGCGAACTAAACTTACCGTTTTCACGCTCGGTTAGAAGGTTTAACACAAAGCCTTCGCCAATATTTTTAATTGCCGAAAGACCAAAACGTATGCCTTCGGCTGTGGGTGTGAAGTTTTCACGGCTTTCGTTAATGTGGGGTGGTAAAACCTTAATGCCCATACGCTTACATTCGCCCGTATAGAAGGCAATTTTATCGGTATCGTCCTGCATACTTGTCATAAGTGCCGACATATATTCTTTTGGGTAATGGCATTTTAGATATGCAGTTTGATAAGAAACGAAGGAATATGCGGCAGCGTGCGATTTATTGAACGCATAGGAGCTGAATGCCGACATTTCGTCGAATATTTTTTGGGCTGTTTTTTCGTCTATTCCGTTATTTACACAACCCTTTATTATTGTATTTCCGTCCTTATCTTTTTGACCGTAAACAAAGGCTTCACGCTCGCTATTCATAACATCGTGCTTCTTTTTAGACATTGCGCGGCGCACAATATCTGCACGGCCGAGTGAATAGCCTGCAAGGGTACGGAAGATTTGCATTACCTGCTCTTGATACACAATACAGCCATAGGTAACATCAAGAATATCTTTAAGAAGTGGTGTATCGTAAGAAATATCTTTTGGGTTGTGGCGATTGTGAATATATTTCGGAATTGAGTCCATTGGTCCCGGTCGGTACAGGGATAGAATAGCCGTAAGGTCTTCAATTTTTTCGGGGCAGAATTGGCGAAGAACATTCTTCATTCCGTCCGATTCAAACTGGAAGACACCGTCGGTATGACCTTCTGACATCATTTTGTAGGTGTCTACATCATCAAGCGCAATATTTTCTATTTTAAAGGATGGTTCCCTTTTACGAATGTAATTTTCGGTATCGCGAATAATTGTTAGGTTGCGAAGTCCCAAAAAGTCCATTTTTAAAAGACCAAGCTCATCGAGCGCTGTCATTGTGTACTGTGTAACAGCAACACTATCGTTAACGGCAAGGGGTACATATTCTGCCACAGCCCTATCGGATATAACTACGCCTGCAGCGTGGGTTGATGCATTTCTTGGCATACCTTCAACCCTTTTAGCCATATCCAAAAGTTCTTTAATTTCGGGCTCTGCTTCGTAAAGCGCGCGAAGCTCTGCCGATTCTTCAAGTGCTTGTTTTATGGTAATACCAAGCGCTCTTGGAATAAGCTTTGCAACCTTATCGCAAAGGGCATAAGGAAGGTCCATTACCCTGCCGACATCACGAACGGCAGCACGAGCCTTCATTGTACCGAAGGTTACAATTTGGCTTACCCTATCGGCACCGTATTTTGAAATAACGTAATCTATTACCTTTTGGCGATTAACATAGCAAAAGTCAATATCGAAGTCGGGCATTGAAACACGTTCGGGGTTTAAGAAACGTTCGAAGAACAAACTGTACTTGATTGAATCTATACCTGTAATACCAATACAATATGCAGCAAGGCTACCTGCGCCCGAACCTCTGCCGGGACCTACGGGAATATCGTGGTCTTTTGCATAGTTCACAAAATCTTGAACTATAAGGAAGTAGTCAACATATCCCATTCGGTTAATTGTTTCCAGTTCGAAATTAAGACGGTCGACATATTCTTTTGGTGGGTTTTGACCAAAGTGCCGATAAAGACCTTTAAAGCATTTTTCACGGAAGAATTCGAAGTGGTCTTTATCGCCAATATCGAAAACGGGAAGCTTAATTTTACCAAATTCAAAATCGAAATTACAGCGCTCTGCTATTTTTGCAGTGTTCTCTATTGCTTCGGGAACATCGGCAAAAAGCGCCGACATTTCTTCTTCGCTTTTAAGGTAAAATTCGTCGTTCGGAAATGCAAGTGGGTTTTCTTCGTTTAATTTTTTTGCAGTTTGAACGCAAATTAAAACCTTTTGCATTTTTGCATCTTCTTTTGCTACATAGTGAACATCGTTTGTAGCAATAAGCCCGATGCCTGTTTCTTTTGCAATTTGTTTAATGAAGGGGTTTATTTGCTTTTGTTCGGGCATTTGGTGGTCTTGAAGTTCTAAAAAGAAGTTGTTTTCGCCAAAAACATTTTTAAACCAAAGTGCCGCATTTTTTGCTTCATCGTAATTATTTTTAAGCAGTGCAGAAGGAATTTCACCTGCAAGGCAGGCAGATGTAGCAATTAGACCTTCACTGTATTCTTTAAGTAGTTGCTTGTCCACACGGGGCTTTGAATAGAAGCCTTCGGTAAAGGACAAGGATACCATTTTGATAAGGTTTTTATAGCCTTGTTCGTTTTCGCAAAGCAAAACTAAATGATGATATTTACCGTTCTTTTCACGGTCGAAACGGCTGTTTGGCGCAACATAAACTTCGCAACCGATGATTGGCTTTATGCCAACCTTTTTTGCTGCTTTATAAAAATCTACTGCGCCGTACATAACGCCGTGGTCGGTAATGGCAACCGAAGTTTGTCCCAAATCTTTTACGGCAGAGCAAAGCTCTTCTATACGGCAAGCGCCGTCCAGAAGGCTATATTCTGTATGAAGATGAAGATGGGTAAAACTCATAATTCTTCCGCCATTTCAAGTAATTTTTGAAGCCTGTGGTTAAGACCCGAACGGGTAAGGCTTACTTTAGAAAGCTTACAAAGGTTTGTAAGCGACATATCGGGGTTGTTAAGGCGAAGCTTCGCCGCTTCCAATAATTCTTCGGGCAGGGTTGCAAGTTTGCCTGCCTGCTCTAACTTCTTAATCGCTTCGGTTTGTTTAAATGCTGCATTTGCAGTTTTAACAATGTTTGAAGTTTCGAAATTATTTTGTCTGTTGCTTTTATTTCTTATACTTTTATAAACCTTTACGCCAATTAAATTTAAGGTTTCGTTACCTGCGCCAAGGTAGGTTAAAAGTTCTTCAATTGTGGTGCTGTTTTTAGTATAAACCAAAAACTTGCCTGCACGATAGGTCATTGTAAAATCGAACCCTTTAGAATCGAGAATTCCAATAAAATCGGCTGCGACTTCGTTAGATTTAAAAGAAAATTCTGCTCGGTATTCTTTTTCGGGGTTTGACACCATACCTGCCGATAAAAATGCGCCCTTTATGAATTCTTTAATATGTCCCGACGCCCTGATTTTATCGAAATTAATGATAAGTGGGTTGGTGTTTTCGTATGCTAGCATATTAAGTATTCTTTGTCGGTCGGCAAGTGATGCTATTTCTACCGAATAAACGGGTTTCTTGCTGCCCCCCTGTTTAACAAGGGCAATTACATCGAAACTAAGGCGAAGCAAAGAACAAAAATGTTCGGCTACCTCTTTTACGCCCGACTGAAACAGTATTTTATCGAAAGAAAAAGAACGGCATAAAACAAGCATCCCGTGGCATTCTGCACGGGTTGCTGCCTGTTCCGTTCTTATACTGCATAGTTCTTTTTTAACATCTGTTGAAAAGGACATATTTATCTTCCTATGTGAATAACTTCGGTATTTAGTGTTACTCCACGCTTCTCTTTAACAACGCTTTTAATGTTTTCGATAAGGGTTAAAACATCGTTACAGGTTGCGCCACCGTTATTAATTACAAAGCCTGCGTGCTTTTCGCTAACCTGTGCGCCACCAACGCCAAAACCTTTAAGACCACATTCATCTATAAGTGCAGCAGCGAAATAGCCTTCGGGGCGTTTAAATGTGCTTCCTGCAGATGGGTATTCAAGTGGTTGGCTTTTTTTGCGTTTTGCCATTATGGCTTCCATATCGGTTGAGATTTTTTCTTTGTCGCCAACCTCCAAATTAAAGACAACCGAAGTTACAATTTCACCGTTTTCTTCGTAAACGCTTTTTCTGTAACCTAAATCCATCTCTTCGTTTTTACGGCAGATTTGTTCAAGGTTTTTGTTAAGGCTGGTTGCGCTTTTTACAACCATACTCATATCGCCACCGTAGGCGCCTGCGTTCATATAAAGCGCGCCACCCACCGTTGCAGGAATACCATAAGCAAATTCTAGACCTGTAAGCGAATTATCTCTTGCGAAACGGCATACAGACGCCAGTGTTGCGCCTGCTTCTGCCAAAATGACGGTTTCATTTACAAGGATAATTTGTTGCATTAAAAGGGTTATTATAACTGCACCTTCAATGCCACCGTCGGACACAAGAACATTACAGCCTTTGCCAAGCACAGTACAGGGTATGCCGTTTTCTTTTGCAGTTTTTAAAATTTCGGTTAACTGCTGCTGACTTTCGGGGAACAAGGCAATATCTGCTGCACCACCAATTTTAAAGGACGTGTGGTGCGCCATAGGTTCGTTTAGGCTATATTTAATTTTGAGTTTTTCTGAAAGGGCTACTAGCGAATCGACCTTCATAAATACTCCTTATTTGTATAATTTATCAAGGAATGCAGCACCTATAATGCCTGCATCGTTACCAAGTTTTGCGACACATATACGGTCTTTGGTTTCGGTATGTCTTGTATAAATATCTCTTCTTACGAGTTCGTTGATAGGACCTGTAAGATTTTCTTTTTCGTTTGAAATGCCACCACCGATGCAAAGAAGGTCGGGTTGGAAAATGTTCATAATGTTACAAACACCTTCGGCAACAAAACGGCAATAGTTGTTAACAACTTCGGTTGCAGCCTTATCGCCCTGACGCATAGCGTCGAACGCAGTTCTGCCGTTAACCTTGCCACCTGCTTTTTCGGAAACCTTCCACATAAGAGAATCTTTATTTTCATCCATTGCGCGCTTGGTTTGTCTGATAAGCGCAGTAGCAGAAGCATAAGCTTCGAAGCAACCTTTACGGCCACAGGTGCAAGGTTCGCCATCCATATGAAGAACGGTGTGGCCAAGTTCGCCACCTGCGAAGTTGCTACCAAGAAGCATTTTGCCACCAATAATAACGCCACCACCAACGCCTGTGCCAAGTGTTACTGCAATGAAGTCGTTAGTGCCAACGCCTGCGCCTGCAAGATATTCGCCGTATGCAGCAGCGTTAGCATCGTTATCTATATAAATGTCTATGCCAATTCTTTCTTTGATCATTGCGCAAAGGGGAAGGTTGTTAAAGCCGTTAAAGTTGTTTGCATAAGTAACCATACCCTTGCTTGGAACAACAGAACCCGGTGTACCAATACCAGCAGATGCGATATCCTTCATTTCAAGGCCTGCTGCCTTTACAGCGTCTTTGGCTGCCTTGGCAATAGAATCGCAGATTTGGTCGGCAGGGCGATGCGCTTCGGTTTTAACCTTTGCACGACCAACGATATTATAATTTTCATCTACAACGGCAACTGCAATATTTGTGCCACCTAAATCTATTCCTAAACGATACATAAGATTTTTCCTTTCTTAAAAAGCTTCAATTTCTTCGGTAATATTTTCATTTTGAACATCGGCCATTCCAAGACGAGATAGAAGGTCTGCAGCTGCGTTATAACCGAGTTTCTTTTGTCGTTTGTTCATTGCAGCAACTTCAATGATTACTGCAAGGTTTCTACCGGGTTGAACGGGTATTGTAATAGATGGGATATCTATACCCAAAATTTCGGTAGTATGTTCTTCAAGACCTAAACGGTCGTAGGTTTTTTCGTTATCCCAAGGTTCGATATTAATAATAAAATCTACCTTTTCGGTAAGCTTAACGGCACCTGCACCGAAGATACGGCTTACGTTGATAATGCCGATACCACGAAGTTCAATAAAGTGGCGAATGTTGTTTGGCGATGCGCCAACAAGTGATTTGTTAGAGACCTTACGAATTTCTACAGCATCGTCGGCAATAAGACGATGTCCACGCTTAACAAGTTCTATAGCAGTTTCACTTTTACCAACGCCACTTTCGCCCAAGATTAATATACCTTCGCCGTATACTTCAACAAGTACACCGTGGCGAGTAACTCTTGGTGCAAGGCACAGGTTTAAAAAGGCAATTAACGCTGCCATAAATTCGGATGTGCTGTCGGTAGTGCGAAGCAAAGGCACGCCGTATTTTTCTGCTGCTTGTGCGAAGCCTTCAAGCTCAAGATTTCGTGAAATGATTACAGCAGCAGGTTTTTTAGCAAAAAAGTCGTCTGTTAATTCGTTATACTTTTCGGTATCGAAGGTTTTAAGAAAACTTTCTTCTGCCTTGCCGACAATTTGAATTCGGGTATTGTCGAAATATTTATAATAGCCGCCGAACTGAAGACCAGGACGGTTAACGTCGTTATTAGAAATTAAAATTTCTTCTGCTTTGCCCGGAATATAAAGAGTTTCAAGCGAAAATTCCTTAATTATACGGGATAGTTCAACAGAAAATTGAGTTATCATACTTAACCCACCTTTAGTATATTTTATTATATTATATATTATAACTTAAAATTTTTAAAGTTTTTTTTACAATTTGCAACTAAAAAGAAAAAACAGCCGAACGAAAAAGTACGTTCGGCTGTTTTTTATATTAATTCATCTTCCAAAACAAGTACATTAACCTGTTTTGTATCATTTGTGCCTGCATCTATTGCAATAAGTCCTTTGCCATAGAAAATATCGGCATTATCTTCGCTTCGGTCTTTATCGATTTGGTTGGCAAAAAACGTTGGCATATGGCCACACACAACGGTTTTATTTTCAAGTGGTCTTTCGCCACTATACATATTGGTCCATTTTACCCATCTTGCCCTTTCCCACTGGGCATTTTGTGCATTTTTATAATCGCCTTCGGGTAGCCAACCGTGAACAAAGACGTAATTTTTGGTTTCGAAATAGTTTACGGTATTATTTATAAATTCGCAAACACGGTTTACTGTGCCTGTTTTACCCGAAAAATCAATAGTATCATCTTCGGGGTTTACAACATATTTTCCAAAGAAGTTTTCAAGGGTTGAAAGTGTGCCGTTAATGTAATTGTGTGGCAACAGTTGTCCCCTTTCGAAAACTTTTAACAATAAATCTTCGTGGTTCCCCCTTAAAAGAACGCCGTTTTCAACCCGTTCGAAAAATTTTAAAACTTCTAAATTTTCGGTACCCCTGTCGAAATAATCGCCCAAGCATACAAGAATGTGGTTTTCATTTTCGCTATCGAATCCTGCTTTATCTAGCGCTTCTTTAAAAAGCGTATAGTGCCCGTGAATGTCGGACACAACAAATAATTTTTTCTTGTTTTTCATACCGTTCACCTGCTTTATTTTAAAATTTCCAAAACTTCTTTAAGGGCAGTTTCATCTAGTCCACGCTTATAGCCACTTACCTTTACAAAGTGGTTTTTTATGGTGTCTGATGACAAAAATCTGTCATCCACTACCACAAAATTTTCGGTTTCGGGGTGGAGTTTAAGCCAAGCTTCAATTTCTTCTTCACGGCTACCAAATTCCCCTGTTTTATCGAAGACAGTCATACCGAAAAGTGAAAAGATTTCATTGATTTTTTTGCCCGTACTATCGCATTCTTCGGCGTTTTTGCTCCAATGTTCACGCCACGATGTAGAAAGAACGATTTTTGCTTTAGTTTTGTCTATAATGCGTTTTAAAACTATCATAGCTTTGGGTGCAATTACCACACCGTATTCGCCACATTCATAGATGTATTTTTCGGTATTTAAAACACCGTCGAAATCTAGAAAAATAACCTTCATTAAATTACCGTCCTACTATTTCCCTGCCTTAAAATTATACACAGGTTTTATTATTTTTTCAATATTCGTAATAATTTTTATAGCCAATGCTATGAAGCTTGAAGGGTGCAGTAAAGTTGCCATTTTCATCTAAATAGGTGTACAGACAAACCGATTCGTAATCTTCTGCGCCGAAGCCCCAAGAGTCCATCCAAAATCTGCCGTCAGGTCTTACTGTCCAGACCATTAAAATTTTGTTTTCTTCCATTTCTTCGAAGGAAACTTCGTATTTAATTACGGGGTCTATATTGCTTCTGCCAAGCTCTTCTTTTAAGATATCATTAAAGTCAATTCCCGGAAAATTCATTATGTTTCCGTCGCTATCGACAATAAGTTTTTCTATGCCTTTTTCTTGGTTTTTAAACACCGAAGTAAAATCAATTTTGAATATGTATTCACAGCCGGGTTTACTTATTACATCTTTGGTTACATAGATTTTATTGTTTTTCATAGCCATTCTCCTTTACTGTTTAAGGCAGACATTAAATAAAGAATTCTTTTATTCTTTCGTCCCTTTTTACCCTTGATTGATTAGACATTGAATATTCATTTTCAAGGTATTTATAAACAAAGCTTTCATCGTTATAGGGCTTTGCCTTTATTCCGAACTCTGCTGCAGATACCTTGTTATGCGCAAATTCTTCGCACATATAAGCCATTTCAAAATGGGTCTTAGCTGTTGGTCGGTTAAGGCGCTTTATATAGGCATCGCCCTGTTTTAAATTTTCAAGCGCATTAATTGAAAGCGCAGGTGTTTCTATTAAGGCTCTTTTGTCGGGCGATAGTGCTGAATCTAGCGTTCTGATTCTGCGAGTACCACATTTATCGGAAAATTCTTTTTTGGTTTTGTAGCTTTGCGAGCCTAAAAAGATTTCTACGTTGCAGTTGCCACGAATAGTGCCTGCATCGGATGCGCCGTAATTACCTTCGAGCTGTTCGTAAGACTGAATATAAAGTTGGAAAATAATTCTTCTTGAAAGCGAGGTTGAAATTTTGCTTGTAAACCCATTAATAACCGGTATGTTTGCAAATTCATCGAGTATGAAGAACATTTCTCTGTCGAGCTTGCCACCAAGTCGTTCTGCCTTGGTTAACATTTCTTTATACACCCAATCTACAAACAGGCCTGCTATGAAGTAATCGCTTTTTTCGTAGTCGCGTGTAATTAAGAATAGTGCAAAAGGCGTATCGTCAGGACCCGAAATATCTACGTTATTATCGTTTGCTATGGAATAAATTTTAGGGTTAAACCAACCTTGCATAATGTTTTCAAAGCAGCCAAGATATGACCTTGAAGTCGTAGGGGCGTTTTCGAAATAGGCGCGCATATGTCTTATAGATTCGTCCGAAATCTTTTTGTGGCCAAGCTTTATGGTGTTGGTTAGCGCAGTATTGCTCATACCTGTAAGCACGCTATCGCGAATAATTTCATAGTAGCGTTGCATATTCATAAAGTTCATATTTTGTCTTTCAAAGCCACTTCGTTTATCCAGCGCATCTTCAAGCATTAAATAAATCATACCCCTTATAATTTCAAGCGCACCTGTTTGCCAACCGGGGTCTTTAGATTTTTCTACTGCCGAAGCACCAAGAGAAGATACCAATTGATTCACAAGGTCGAAGGTGGCGCTTTCAATTTGGCTTTTTGCGTATAAAACGGCAGCATCTGCATCGTCGGGGTCGGAATAGGCTACACCATCGAAGCTCCAATAACAGCCTGCCTTTTCGAAGGCGTTCCTGTGGTCGTTTAGTTCTAGTTTAGAAAGGCCCCTTAAAGAACTGTGGTATTTAAGCCTATCTTCTATAAGGTTCATTTCCATCCAATTATCGTAAATTTCAAGAAGTGGGTTCCACATATTTGAAAACTTTGTATTTTTAAAATTAAGGGCGAAAATTCTGTATCCCCTTTGTTTTAAAACCTCTACCGTATTTTCGGAAATTTCGCCTTTGGGGTCTGCTATCATAAAATTGGGTTTGTTCTTTTTAGCCGAAAGGGTAAATACATTATCCATAACGTGTCCCCAGGTTTTACCAACCTGTGTTGTACCAACAACCAAAGAGTGTGCTGCATCCTGAAAGGTAACCGATAATTTCCCGTTTTCATTGTATGTTACTGCGTATGGCATACCCCATATTTCACTATTTGCCAGTTCATAATATTTTACGGTTTTAAGATCGTATTCCTTTGCATATTCTTCCAAAGAAAGCACCTGATTATTTGGAAAATAGCGTTTTGTGTATTCTTTTTCACATTCACGAACAAGCGATTTTGCATTAAAAATTTCATTCATTTTTGCTCACCCTGAATCCTATATGTTTTTCTTTTTCGCTAATAAATCGGTAAAGGTTGCGCCAAGTTTGTTCGTTCCAATTAACAATTAATTCTACCTTGTTTTTGTATGAAATTTTGCCCGAAATAAGCA
>JAFOFE010000080.1 GCA_017387475.1 Clostridia bacterium
AATAAGGCTGAAAATAGGGAAAATGTAGATTATTTTCTTAATAATCATACCGAATTTTCGCTTGAAAAAGAGCAAATATTTTCTTATAACACCAATAATTCCGATGGCTTTTATGCCGCAGTTTTAATAAAAAAATAAACTTAAAGGGGTGAAATGCTTATAAAAAAGGATATCCGTTCGCTAAACCTTGCCGAAATTAGCGAAGACTTTAAAAATATGGGCGAGCCAGGCTTTCGTGCAAAGCAGGTTTATAAATGGGTAGCATCAGGCTGCGAAAGCTTCAGCGATATGAGCAACATTTCAAAACCCCTGCGTGAAAAGTTAGAAGAAATATACTTTATACCAACGGTAAAAATAGTTAAAAAACTAACATCAAAACTCGATGAAACGGTTAAATATCTTTACGAACTTCACGATGGCGAAAGAATTGAATCGGTTTTAATGAAGTATAATCACGGCTACACCGTTTGCATTTCAACCCAAGTCGGTTGCCGTATGGGTTGTAGCTTTTGTGCTTCGGGACTTGGTGGACTTTACCGAAATCTGCTGCCGTCTGAAATGTTGGCACAGGTTATGATGGCAGGCAAAGATAACAATATCCGTGTTTCCAATATTGTGCTAATGGGAATGGGCGAACCACTTGATAATTTCGATAATGTTAAAAAGTTTTTGGAACTAGTGTCCGACAGCGAAGGACTCGGAATAGGATACCGTCATATTTCACTTTCAACATCGGGCGTTGTTCCGGGAATTTACAAATTGGCAGAGCTAAATTTACCAATAACACTTTCAATATCACTTCACGCTCCGTTCGACAATATTAGAAGCGATATGATGAAGGTAAACAAACGCTGGAATATTGAAGAATTGCTTAAAGCCTGTAAAGATTATCAGTCGGTAACAGGCAGAAGAATTTCTTTTGAATATGCAATGATAAAAGGCAAAAACGATACCGACGCTTGCGCTAATCAGCTAGCAAAAATTTTAAGAGGTATTCTTTGCCACGTTAACCTAATACCCGTAAATCCGGTTAAAGAAAACACTTACGAAAAATCAGAACGAAAAGCTTTAGAACAGTTTGCTTCAAAGCTTAACGGTCTTGGTATAAACACAACGGTTAGAAGAACCCTTGGTGGCGATATAGATGCTTCTTGTGGTCAGCTTCGCCGAAAATTTGAAGAAAAAGGAGGGGATACAAATGAACATTTACAGTAAAACCGACATTGGTAAGAAAAGAGAATTAAATCAAGACTCTTTCTTTACAGGCAAGTTCGATAACGGTGCTGTTTTGGCTGTCGTTTGCGACGGTATGGGTGGTGCTAAATGTGGTAATGTTGCAAGCGAAAAGGCTGCATCCATTATTTCAGACTACATTGTAAAATCATATTCCCCTAAAATGAACTCTACCTCAATCGAAAAATTATTGCGTGCTGCTGTGCAGTCGGCTAATTTAGAGGTTTACGAGCTTTCCTCCTCTAACGAGGAGTACAGAGGAATGGGTACAACAGCTGTTGTAGCACTTATTATCGACAACTTGGCACACATTGTTCACGTTGGCGATAGCCGAGCATACCTTATTACCAATTCCGATATTGAACAACTTACAAGCGACCACTCTGTTGTTCAGGCAATGATAAATAAAGGTGAAATAAGTGCGTTGGAAGCTAAAAATCATCCCAGAAAAAATATAATCACAAGGGCAATCGGTGCTGAAGAAACCGTTCTTTGCGATTATAGCATCGTGCTTAAACCCGAAAGTGCAACAATTCTTATCTGTACCGACGGACTTACAAATCATATCGATGAACAAAGTCTGTACAAAATAATTAAAACCACACCTCAAGAAGAATGTGCGGCAGCGCTTATCAACAAAGCTAACGAGGATGGCGGAACAGATAATATAACAGCAGTACTAATTTATTAAGAGTCTTAAGGAAGGTTTGTTTTATGGATAAATATCTTGGAAAAAGACTAGACGGTAGATATGAACTTCAAGAAATCGTAGGCGTAGGTGGCATGGCTGTCGTTTACAAGGCGTACGATAATTTAGAAGACAAAATAGTTGCCGTAAAAATACTTAAAGAAGAATATACAGGAAACGAAGAATTCTTACGCCGTTTCATTAACGAATCAAAGGCAATTGCAGTAATTTCTCATCCTAACGTTGTAAAGGTTTCCGATGTAAGCTTTGGCGACCTTATACAGTATATCGTTATGGAATATATCGATGGTATTACCCTTAAAGAGTATATCGAACAAAGTGGACCACTTTCGTGGAACGAAGCTGTACAGTTCACACTTCAAATACTTCGTGGACTTCAGCACGCGCACGATAAGGGCGTAGTTCACCGTGATATTAAACCACAAAATATAATGGTTTTACCCGACGGTGTTATTAAGGTAGCCGATTTTGGTATTGCCCGTTTTGCAAGAAGCGAACAGGTTACCATTACCGACAAGGCTATAGGTTCGGTTCACTATATAAGCCCCGAACAAGCAAAGGGCGAAAAGACCGACGAAAAGGCAGACCTTTATTCTGTTGGCGTAATGCTTTACGAAATGCTTACAGGTAAGCTTCCTTTCCAGGCAGAAAGTGCCGTTTCGGTAGCTATAATGCAGCTTCAAAAAGCACCCACACCCCCACGTGAAATAAATGGCTCTATCCCTGAAGGACTCGAACAAATTACCATGCACGCAATGCAAAAAGACGGTGTTCGCAGATACAAATCGGCATCCGAAATGCTTTGCGACCTTGAAGCCTTCAAGAAAAACCCTGCCATCACTTTCGATTATGACTATTTTGTAGATGATGCACCTACAAAATTCATACCAACTGTTGGCGAAAAGAAGGAAAAAGAAATTAAGAAAAAGCCTGTTAAAAAGAACAAGCTTCCAATTATTCCTATTCTTCTTGGTGTTACCATCACCTTCGTTTTATCGCTTGTGTTAATTCTTCTTTACGCATTTAACTTCTTTACATCAGGCGTAGAAGAAGTTAAACTTCCCGAATTTGTGGGTATGACCCAAGAAGAAGTGCTTAACGGCGAATACGGTGATAAATATAACATTAAATGGGAACACGATTACGATTCCGAATATGAAGCAGGCTTCATTTGCGACCAAACACCCGATGGTGGTTCAAGCGTTAAAGAAGGTGGCACAGTAACCCTTACCGTAAGTTTAGGCGAAAAGAGAATGTCATTCCCCGATGTTTACGGTATGTCGCTCGAACATGCGAAAACTACACTCGAAGAAGCAGGCTTTAACCTAAAAGATATTAAGGTTGAATACGAAGCTAATGCCGATGTAGAAAAAAACCACATCACAAGAACCAATCCTTTAGCGCAATCTGATGTGGTATCAGACTGTGAAATAACCCTTTATGTTTGCTCAGGTCCTCCAAACGACCTTGTTAAACTTCCTAACCTTATAGGCGAACATAAAGATAATGTTGAAAGTAAGCTTAACTTCCAAGGACTAATTCTTGGTACAATTACCGAAGTTTATTCCGAATATCCCGAAGGCTATGTTTGCGATATGTCCCCAAGCCCCGACGAAAACAAAGAAGTTGCTCGTGGCACCAAAATTGACATTTCCATCAGTAAGGGCGAACTTCCCCCAATTAGTTTAACCGTGTCTACACCAATTCATATGGAACAAACAATGGTTGAATTATATTTAAAGCATAACGGTGTAGAAGTTAGGGGAACAAGAGAGTTTGTAAACCTTATAGTTCAAACAATGTACACCTTCGACGGACTTGATATTTCAAGCTTCCCACAAACATATAGCCTTTACTACTTTAACGATGCTATTGGCGAAGTAAAAATTCAAGATATTAAAATCACAGGTTTCGAAGAAGTAGACGGCAGATGCATTGCCAAGTTTGAAGTGTCGTAAAATATGGATGGACTAATTATTAAAGCTATTTCCGGCTTTTATTACGTAAAGTCGGAAGACGGCAAAACTTATGAATGTAAGGCTCGTGGCAAGTTTAAAAACAACAACCAAACCCTTTTAGTAGGCGACAAGGTAGATTTTACGCCCGACGGCGAAAAAGGCGTTGTAGATGCTGTAAAGCCAAGAAAAAACACCCTTAACAGACCACCTGTTGCCAATATCGATAAACTTTTCATAGTTTCATCGTCGGTTGTGCCTTCGCCAAGCACCTTGCTTATCGACAGAATGACGGCGCTTTGTGCCTATAAAAATATTGACCCTGTAATAATTTTCAATAAAAACGACCTTGAAGATGTTAGTGGTTGGTGCCAAATATACCGTAATGCAGGCTTTAAAACCATTGCTTGTTCGGCTGTAAGTGGCGAAGGAATAAATGATATAATTTCAGAATTAAACGGCTGTATAAGCGCATTTACGGGAAATTCAGGTGCAGGCAAATCTAGTCTGCTTAACAAAATCTTTCCCACCCTTAGCTTAAGCACGGGCGATGTAAGCGAAAAGTTAGGCAGAGGCCGACACACCACACGCCATACCGAACTATTTGAACACGAATTTGGTGGCTATGTTGCCGACACTCCTGGCTTTTCATTGCTTGAAGCCGAAAAAGATGACCTTAATTTTAAAGAAAATTTAAGCGACTTCTTTATAGAATTTGAAGATTTTAAGTATGATTGCCGTTTTTCCGATTGCAACCATACAGGCGATAAAGGCTGTGCCGTATGTGCTGCCGTAAATTCAGGAAAAATTGAAGAAACAAGATATAAATCTTATCTTACCATTTATGAAG
>JAFOFE010000009.1 GCA_017387475.1 Clostridia bacterium
GCTGCGCAAATGGGCAGAATTTCTGCCTTTTCTTTTTCTGCTAGCGCCTTAACTGTGCCGTAGTGTGAATTGCCTTCAATATCGGCAAAATCTTCTTCACTCATATTGCAAGCGTAAATTACAGGCTTTGCA
The DNA here is from genome assembly GCA_017387475.1 of Clostridia bacterium. Classification (GTDB taxonomy): domain Bacteria; phylum Bacillota; class Clostridia; order Oscillospirales; family Acutalibacteraceae; genus SFWF01. The sequence continues at coordinate 133 of JAFOFE010000009.1, forward strand.
GAAAGAAGGGAAGTTGTATTTAAAATTTCGGTTTCTGCTTCGTCGGTGATTTCTACACTTCTTGCAGGAAGACCTTCTTCTAAATGTGCAATAAGCCTTTTAAGGAAATCTACTTCCACTTGGAAAGATTTGTCGCCCTTAAGCGCCTTTGTTGCCTTGTCTAAACGACGGGTAGCAATTTCAATATCTGAAAAAATAAGTTCAAGGTTAATTGTTTCAATATCACGGGCAGGGTCAACCGAGCCTTCAACGTGAATAATGTCATCGCTTTCAAAGCAACGAACAACGTGAACAATAGCATCAACTTCACGAATGTTGGAAAGGAACTTGTTGCCAAGACCTTCGCCCTTGGAAGCACCCTTAACAAGACCTGCAATGTCAACAAATTCAATAACAGCAGGTGTAAATTTATCGGGGTTGTAAATTTCTGCAAGCTTTTCAAGTCTTTCGTCGGGAACGCTAACCATACCAACGTTAGGCTCAATGGTGCAGAAAGGGTAGTTAGCCGACTGTGCGCCTGCATTTGTAATTGCGTTAAATAAAGTGGATTTTCCAACGTTGGGAAGTCCAACCATACCAAGTTTCATAAATTTTATTTCTCCTTTATATTTTCAAGTTTTTTAAAATAATTGTAATCTGCGTCGGTGTTTCTATAAATAATTTTATTCGGTAAAAGCGAAACAGCCTTAATGGCATTAAGACAAGCAAAAGCATCGCATTTTTCTGCATCTGACTTTCGGTTGGTGCTTTCAAGAATATCAAGCTCGTTAACCAAATAAACACTATTTTCAATAAGTACAAAATTAGAATTGTGCTTTTGGTGGAAAGATGTTAAATTAGCGTTTTCAGCTTCCAGCTTTTCAAGACTGGACGCTAACACATAAAAACTTTCGGCCGACATTTTAAGTAATCCCGGCACAACATTTTTAACACTATCATCCGGTTTAAAGCCTGTAATTATAAAACTTTTAACATCGGGTTCTCGGTTTTTGGATGCCGTTGATGTTCTAACGCATACACCGTGTTTGTAAACAACCGTGCCGTGTTCGGGGGCGCAAAAATATAAGTATTGGTACCTACGGTTGTTATTTGCACTCATTTCAATAGCAATAGCCTTTTGTTCCGACAAATAATAGGGAACACCACAGAAAATTTGTTTTTCATTTCTACGGTTATAAAATACATATTCTGCTTTTGGCAAGCCGTTTTCATCTTCAAATATAGAAAGTGTAAATTCAATAATCTTTTCTTCTTCGTTTGGGTTGTGGTCCAAAGTAAAGCCGTAAAAGGTTGAAAAATAAGCGCCGTGCGAGTCTTTAGAAAGTACCGAAAAAGGTTTTTTGGCAGCTAGCGTTTGTGTTTCGGCTTCAAGCACTGTGTTTTGCGCTTGTTCTAACGCTACCTTGTTAGAAGAATAAATTTCGCCTATTGGGAAACCGTACATTTCGCATATTTCTTTTACAAAATAAGGGTCAAGCGATTTCGATTCATCCGAAAAAAGCGCTTTAAGTTTTTTATCGGGTTCGGTAATAAAAAACGAATTATCTTTATCATCTATTTTAAGAAACAATTTTCTTCTAAGGTCGGCAAGTGTGCCAAACTTAATTTCGCCACTATCGTTTCTGGTGTCGAAACTGCCAAGTGTATCAATTTTATAGCCTTTGGTTAAAAGAAATGTGCGAAGGTTGTGTTTTACAGTTTTTATGTAGGTTTCTTTTTTGTTTTCCAACATCACTATTCTCCTTTACGCAATTTTTTTGCGGAAAAATTCGCACTTTTTTTGCTATAAATATGCCCTTTAGGGTAATTCCTTATGTTAGGGGTATGCGCTAAAATGAGTACAACGAACAACCCACCAACAATACTAGCAAACATTATAACACAAAAATACCAAAAACAAAAGGGTTGTTTCAAAAAAGAAGGGAGATTTTCTTATGTGGAACTACTATGCAGACGAATTTGGAAATGATTGGACTTTGGCAGAATACGAAACCTGTTCAATAGGTCAACCCGACTACGGTTACATTGAATGTGGCTTTGACATTGACGCTCCATCACTTGCCGAATATGAATGCGGCGTTGACTACGACATAACCGATATGTAAAACGCCAAGAAAAGAGGAGGGATAAAAATGTTACCTACACCGGCATATTTAGAAAAAGGGTTATCGGGCGCAAAACAAATCGATATTTTTTCACAACTTTTGTCCGATAGAATAATAATGCTGTTCGACAAAATCGATGACGATATCGCCGGTATCGTCATCGCCCAACTCTTGTGTTTAGAAGCAGCAGACAGCGAAAAAGAAATTAGACTTTACATAAATTCGCCCGGCGGCAGCGTAGATGCAGGCCTTGCAATTTACGATACAATAAGACACCTTAAATGCGATGTTTCAACCCTTTGCATTGGGTCGGCATCAAGTATGGGAGCCTTCTTATTGGCAGCAGGCACCAAGGGCAAGCGTTATTCACTTGAAAACAGTACTATTATGATACATCAAGCGCTTGGCGCAATACCTTACGGTCAGGCAACCGATATTAAAATTCAGGCAGAGCGTATAGAGTTTACTAAAAATAAACTGAATACGCTACTTTCAAAGCTAACAGGAAAAACTAAAGAGCAAATTGCAAACGATACCGAAAGAGATAATTATATGACAGCCTTTCAGGCAAAGGAATACGGAATTATAGACGAGGTGATAGTGGATGAATAAAAAGCTTTTACCCGAAATTTACAACAATTTCGATGCCTTTAACCTAATGTGCCTATCAACAACGCTAATGTCAAGCTATAACTGCGAAGACTTTAACTTCCATGCACATCAAATAATAAACTTCATAGGTAAAGCCTTTAAACTTGACGGCGAAATGTTAGCAGGCTTCGAAGACTGTATTTTAGGGGATATGATGAACATAGGCCTTATAACCGACTACCACGCCATAGCTTCGGTAGAACTTTTGTCGGAAACCGATAAAGAAAATATAGAACTTTACGAAATAAAAGGCCGTGTTTTAGAACAAAAAATTATATGCGAAGCGCAAAATTTCACAGCCTTCGATATGCGTGTAGCAAACCAAATAAAAAGCAATATGAAATACGAATATTTCCACCATCCTTATAATGCAAAATTCAGGTTTTGGCAGCTGAATCAGTTAGTCAAAAACGGAAACGTTGACATTACAAGACAACTTGGAATTTTGTATGCGCTGGGTATCGGATGCCAACAAAACACCCAAAAAGCCGAAGAATACTTCTTAAAATGTTTTCTTTGGGGCGATACTGTATCGGCAGTTTTATTAGGTGAACTTTATGAAGATACAGGCATAAAAAACGAGTATAAAAACATCTATTTTCAAGAAACCGTAAGCGACCAAAAGGTGTTGGAAAACATAAAACTTATGAAGCTTTTAAACGCTTATATTATTGCGCCACAAAAAAATCAGCTTATAAATACAGAACTTGCAAAGGTGCTTATTTCGGGCAAAATTTCATACAAAAACAAGGTAGAATTAATTGTTAATTGGAACGAACAAACTTGGCGCAACCTTTACCGATTTATTAGCGAAAAAGAAAAACATATAGGATTCAGGGTGAGCAAAAATGAATGAA
>JAFOFE010000081.1 GCA_017387475.1 Clostridia bacterium
CCTGAATTTTCTGAATTTCGTGAGAGGTGCGGAAACCATCGAAGAAGTTGATGAAAGGAACACGGCCCTTAATAGCTGCAAGGTGAGCAACTGCGCCAAGGTCCATAACTTCTTGAGTGTTGGTTTCTGCGAGCATTGCGAAACCTGTTTGACGGCAAGCATATACGTCGGAATGGTCGCCGAAAATGTTAAGTGCGTGTGAAGCTACGCAACGAGCAGACACGTGGAATACGCAAGGGAGTAACTCACCAGCGATTTTGTACATGTTAGGGATCATAAGAAGAAGACCCTGTGATGCTGTGTATGTGGTGGTTAAAGCACCTGCTGCTAAAGAACCGTGTACGGTACCTGCTGCACCTGCTTCGGACTGCATTTCTGCAACCTTAACTGTTGTACCAAAAATGTTTTTGAGTCCTTGAGCTGACCATTGATCTACATAGTCTGCCATAGGACTGGACGGTGTAATAGGATAAATACCTGCTACTTCGGTGAACGCATAGGAAACGTGAGCCGCAGCGTTGTTACCGTCCATGGTTTTAAATTTTCTTGCCATGAAAATTCCTCCTTGATTTTTAAATGGAATTATGTTTATCCATACAAAATTATTTTACTACTTTTATATTTAAAAGTAAATAGTAAAAAATTAGTTTTTTTAAAGAAATTCCTAATTATTTTTGTAAATTTTTATAAAAAGCCACTGCAAGCGCATCGCAACGTTCGTTCTCACGGTGTCCTGCATGGCCTTTTACCCAACAAAACTCTACTTCGTGGGTGGTTAGAAGGGGTAATAATTTTTCCCATAAATCTACATTTAAAGCAGGCTTTTTATCTGCCTTGCGCCAACCGTTATTCTGCCAAGAATACACCCAACCTTTAAGTATGGCATCGCACACGTATTTAGAGTCGGTTGTAAGTTTTACTTTGCAGGGTTCTTTTAGCGCCGAAAGGGCTTCGATAACTGCCGTTAATTCCATACGGTTATTGGTAGTATCTTCTTCCCCACCACAAAGCTCTTTTTCACGGGCGCCAAAACGCAAAACAGCACCCCAGCCACCAGGACCGGGGTTGCCTGAACAAGCGCCATCTGTAAAAATTTCGATAAATTTTTTCATAATTTTAGTACCTTCTGTAGCTACCGATAACCTTACCTAAAACCGAAGGATTTTCGGGATAAATTGGGTCGAAATCGGGGTTTTCGGGCATAAAGATTACCCTGCCTTCTTTAAGAAGCAAACGCTTAACAGTCGCTTCGTCGCCGTCCATACCAATAACTATATCGCCCGAACGATAGGGTGCATCTTTATCGGCAATGACAAGGTCGCCATCAAGTATTCCGACATCTTTCATACTATACCCTACAACCTTTAATGCAAAAAGGCCTTCGGACGAAGCTGCAGCGTAAGGAATGTAGTCGGTAATTTCTTCTACTGCTAAAATTGGCTGACCTGCCGTTACCCTGCCAATTACGGGAACTTGAGCCGTAGTGGTTGTACCTGCAATGCGAATTGCACGGGAATTTCTAGGGTCCCTTTCGATATAACCGTTTTCTTCCAAAATATTTAGTATGGCGTGAACGGTTGAAGTAGATTTAATGCCCGATTCGTTACAAATTTCACGCACGGTTGGTGGAAAGCCACCACTTATAGATTTTACCAAAAAGTTATAAACTTTTAGTTGCTTTTCAGACAGTGTGGGTCTTGACAAAAAAATCCCCCCGAACAAATATTCTTTTTAAATTATAACACAAAAAAACATTTGTTTCAAGGGGAATTTTAACCACTATTTTGTTGTTTTTTAAAGGCAGAAATTATTTGCCAAACGCCAAGCACACAAAGCAGTGCGCCAAATATTTTTGCAATAATTTTACTTCCTATAATACCCGAAATGTAAACGCCTATGCCGGCACCTATAAGACCCGACACGGCAAGTGGTAAAACTATTTTCCATTTAATTTGTTTTTTTACGGCATAAATTATTACCGAAATAACTGCCACAGGTATAAAAAACATTAAATTTATACCCTGTGCTTTAAGCTGATTTGTGTCTTTAAAAAGCGCCAAATAAATAAGCAATACGGCGCCACCACCAAGCCCCATTGCGCCTACTGCGCCCGAAAAGAAACCTGCTATAATATCCCATATCATTTAAAGAAAAATCGCACCCCCGTATATACCATAAAACCACCGAAAATTACGGTTAGCCACTTTGGCGAGATTTTTTTAAGCAAAAAAGTGCCGAAGGCTGCGCCCACCAGTCCACTTGGTATGAACACAAACGTATCGGAAATTTTTACATCGCCCCGAAACAGATAAAGCGCTGCAGAAAGTATGCAAAGGGGTAAAATTACGGCAATGGCGTTACGGTGGGCATCCTTTGCAGAAAGCGACAATTTTTTAAGGGCAGGTACTGCAAGCATTCCACCCCCTGCGCCAAGAAGTCCGTTAATTATTCCGATAAAAAGTCCAAAAACATAGGTTAATAATTTATTTTTCATAAAATTAGTGTTGCTTTTCTTTAAAGATTTATGCAAAAATAAATTCCTTTGAGGTTGATTTTTTTACTTTATTATGCTAAAATTTAAGTTAGTTTATTTTTAAGGAGTTCCTTTAAATGTATAAGATTGTAAGGAAGAAAATTTTAAGCCCCGTTGTAACCTTAATGGATATTGATGCGCCCTTTGTTGCTAAAAAAGCACAAGCAGGTCAGTTCATTATTCTTCGTGTTAATGAAGATGGCGAACGCATTCCCCTAACCATTTCGGGTTACGACAGAGAAAAAGGCACTGTTAGAATTATTTTCCAAATTATTGGCGCTTCTACTGCCCTTTTAAACGCAAAAGAAGAAGGCGAATATATATCAGATTTTGTAGGTCCACTTGGCAAGGCTACCGAAACCGACGGTATTCGTAAGGTTGCCATTGTTGGTGGTGGCGTAGGTTCGGCTATTGCTTTACCACTTGCCGAAAAGTTCCACGAGCTTGGCGCAGAGGTTCACTCTATTATTGGCTTTAGAAACAGCGAGCTTGTTATTTTAGAAGAAGAATTTGTTGCTGCATCTGACAAGGTTGTTTTAATGACCGACGACGGAAGCCGTGGCAGAAAGGGTCTTGTAACCGAAGCGCTTAAAGAACTTATTGATTCGGGCGAAAAGTACGATGAAGTTATTGCTATTGGTCCCCTTGTTATGATGAAGTTTGTTGTTGCCACAACAAGACCTTACGGTATTAAAACCACCGTTTCTATGAACCCTGTTATGATAGATGGTACCGGTATGTGTGGTGGTTGCCGAATTACTGTTGGTGGCAAGCTTAAGTTTGCCTGCGTTGACGGACCCGATTTCGATGGCTTTGAGGTTGATTTTGACGAAGCTATGGAAAGAAATAATATGTACCACGAATTTGAACATCACAAGTACGAAGAAACCTGTAATCTTCTTAACAAGGAGGTAGAGTAATATGGCTAATATGGACCTTAAAAAGACCAAAATGCCCACCATGGACCCCCTTGTTCGTTCAAGAAATTTCGAAGAAGTTGCGCTTGGTTACACTGAAGAAATGGCTCTTCGCGAAGCAGAACGTTGTCTTAATTGCAAAAATATGCCCTGCGTTAACGGTTGTCCTGTTAACATTCATATTCCCGAATTTATAAGCAAGGTCAAAGAAGGTGATTTTGAAGCTGCTTACCAAATTATATCTAAATCTTCTTCCCTACCTGCCGTTTGTGGACGAGTTTGCCCACAGGAAAGCCAATGCGAATCGAAATGTGTTCGTGGCATTAAAGGCGAAAGTGTTGGCATTGGCCGACTTGAACGCTTTGTTGCCGACTGGCACAACGAACATTTTAACGGCAACATTGAAAAGCCTGTATCTAACGGACACAAGGTTGCTGTTGTAGGTTCGGGCCCTGCAGGTCTTACCTGTGCAGGCGACCTTGCAAAACGTGGTTATGACGTTACTGTATTTGAAGCATTTCACGTGGCAGGTGGCGTTTTAGTTTACGGTATTCCCGAATTTAGATTGCCCAAAAACATTGTTGAAAAGGAAGTTGACACCCTAAAGGCTCTTGGCGTTAAGGTTGAAACCAACTTTGTAATTGGCAAAACACTAGATATTGATGAGCTTTTTGATATGGGCTTTGAAGCCATATTTATAGGCTCGGGCGCAGGTCTTCCACGCTTTATGGGTATTGAAGGCGAAAGCCTTAAAGGCGTTTATTCTGCAAACGAATTCTTAACCCGAAACAACCTTATGAAGTCTTACAAAAAGAATTCAGAAACACCAATTATGCACGCTAAAAAGGTTGCCGTTGTTGGTGGTGGTAACGTTGCTATGGACGCTGCAAGAACTGCACTTCGTCTTGGCGCAGAAAAGGTTTACATTGTTTACCGTCGTTCGCTTGAAGAACTTCCTGCAAGACGTGAAGAAGTTGAGCACGCTATGGAAGAAGGCATTGAATTTAAGCTTCTTTGCAACCCAACCAAAATTTTAGGTTACAGAAACCCCGATGATAAAAAAGACCGTAGAAACGGTTTTGTTTCGGGTCTTAACTGTGTTAAAATGGAACTTGGCGAACCCGATGCTTCTGGCAGAAGACGCCCTGTTGAGCTTGAGGGAAGTGATTTTGTTCTTCCTGTTGACGAAGTTATTATGGCAATAGGCACATCGCCCAACCCACTTATTACATCGGCAACGAATGGACTTGAAACCACCAGACACGGCTGTATTGTAGCCGACGAAAACGGCAAAACTTCTATTGAAGGTGTGTATGCAGGCGGCGATGCTGTAACAGGCGCTGCAACAGTTATACTTGCCATGGGTGCAGGAAAAACTGCAGCAAATGCAATTGATGAATACATAAAGAACAAATAAAAAAAGAGAGCCTGTAGGCTCTCTTTTTTTATTTTCTTACAAAGCGAATTTTGCAAACGTCGTCGCCCTTTGCAATTGTTGCAGGAAGTTCTAACTTGCAACCGAAGCTTTCGGCAATACCACGGTCGCCACACATTGCATGGTCGCAGAGAACGGCAATTTCTTCATCGGTACAGCCTTGTTTTTGCCAAGCTTTCACAAGTGGGCAATAGTGGAAATCGATGTCTAAATTATCGTCGGTACAACGTTTAACGTCCATTTCGAAAACCCATTGCGCAGGTTTTGTGAAGAGGGTCTTTTTAAGACCTTTTAAGGAATCGCCCCCACCTGCTTTGGCTCTTAAATTTGCGCCCTGATAAAGACCACAACGCTTAATTGCATCGGGTGCGTATGTAGTGGCGTCGAGCCCTTTTTTCTTTGCTTCGTCGCAAAGAAGATACATCCAAAGTGCGCGATGCTCTAATTGTTCACGAATAGCCACGATTAGTGGGTTTTTAATTTTTGCTTCATTTTTAATAGCCATAATATAGCCCCCTTTTTTATTAATTATAAAACCTAAATAATTTTTTTGCAAGATATCTTTACAAATGAAAACTGCAGACGTATAATAACATTGTAAAATACACTTCAAAGGTGGTCTTTATATGTTAAAAGTTGGTATGTCATCCTGCGCATTTCCCCTTACCGAAGAAAGTTTTAAAGGTTTAAAAGAAGCCGGCATAAGTGATATTGAAATTTCACTTGCCTACGACAAGTACGAAGGCCTTGATATTGCAGCTGTTAAAAAGCTTGCCGACCAAAATGGTGTTAACATATGGTCATATCACCTGCCCTTTTCAGGCCCTTGGACCTGCGACATTGCATCGCACGAAGCTTCCGTTCGCAGTAAAACCGTTGACTATTGGAGCGACCTTATAAGAAAGGCTGCAGACGTTGGAATTGATAAGTTTGTTGTACACCCCAGCAGCGAGCCAAAGCCCGAAGATAGCGAACGCGAAACCTTTATTAATTATTCGAAAGAAAATCTTGATTTGCTTGCAGAATTTGCAGCAAAACAGGGTGCCGTTATTGCAGTCGAAGACCTGCCACGCACCTGCCTTGGCAGAACTGCCGACGAAATTGCCGATTTAATTTCGGTTAACGACAAGCTTCGTGTTTGTTTCGATACAAACCACCTTTTAATTGACGATAATTTAAGTTTTGCCGAAAAACTTGGAAGCAAAATTGTAACCATTCACGCTTCCGACTACTTCTTTGTTGACGAATGCCATTGGCTGCCCGGTGAAGGCGAAGTTGACTGGCACGCGCTTTACAACAAGCTTGTAGAAAAAGGTTATAACGGTGTTTGGATGTACGAAGTTGGTATGGGTTCGCCAAAGACACTTACAAGAAGCAGAAGACTTGATTTTTCTGATTTTTATAACAATGCTACCGAAATTATGACCGGTAAACCCTTAACCGTTGTTCCCGGAACAAAACACCTTGAATTGTTTTAAGGACATGCAAAAATTTATACCCCTTTCATACATTTGTTATGAAAGGGGTTTTTTCTTTGCTTAATTTAATTTTACAAATTGCATCTTCACTTTTTTATTTAGCACTGCATATAACTTCGCCCGGTTCCTTTCCACCTGCGCTTTCTGCCAAAGAGGAAGCTGAACTTTTAAAAAGAAAGGACAGTGGCGACGAAGACGCTAAAGCAAAACTTATTGAACACAATTTAAGGCTTGTGGCACACGTTATTAAAAAATATTACAGCACGGCGTCAGACCAAGACGACCTTATATCTATTGGTACAATTGGTCTTATAAAAGCAGTATCTACCTTTAAAAGTGATAAAGGAATTAGACTTGCCACCTATGCGGCAAGGTGTATTGATAACGAAGTGCTTATGTATTTTAGAAGCATTAAAAGGTCGGCGCAGGAGCTGCATTTTGGCGACCCGATTGACACCGACAAGGACGGTAATGCGCTAACCCTTATTGATGTTGTCGCCGACGACGTTAACATTGCCGATGAGATTGACAAAAAGGTTAAAATTGAACGTCTTAAGGTGCTTTTAGAAACAAGGCTTGATGACAGGGAAAAGGAAATTATTGAACTTCGTTACGGAATAGGTGGTGGCAGCGAGCTGACCCAACGGCAAATTGCGGCAATGCTTGGTATTTCACGCTCTTATGTTTCAAGAATAGAAACATCCGTTTTAAAAAAATTAAAACGGATGCTTTGATAATTATTATTTGTCTATTTTAGCAAGGAGTTCGGGCAATTCTGCTACGGTATCTACTTCGTAGGGGGCTTTTTCGATATCGTCGAAGAACCAAGTGCCTGTTGTTTTTACCCAAACGGGAGTGTAGCCTACCCTTCTTGAGCCTTCGACATCGTTTAAAGGATGGTCGCCGACATACATCATTTCTTTAGGGTCTATGCCAATTCTTTGCGCAAAAATTTCGAACGGTTCTGCTGCAGGTTTATGGGCACCAACATCGGATGTTGTGATTATTTCATCGAACATATCTTCCAGGCCTAACATCCTGATTTTCAGATATTGCGCATCGTGCGAACCATTGGTTATAAGACCGATTTTATATCCCATTTCCCTTAATTTTTGAAGTGTGGGTTTAGCGAAAGGATATTCTATCGCAGCAATAGGCCAGCATTTTCCAACGATAATTCGAACAGCTTCTTTTGCTTCTTCGTCGGTTTCGAAATTTATAATACCCTGCTTTGCACATTCTTTAAAGACGGTAGTCCAGTCGTAATATATGTAATATTTTTCGATTTCTATTAACTTTTCTATAAATTCTTCGCAAGATAAATCTTGTGGAATTATATCCCGATAGTGGTTATAAAAAACGTGCAGAGTTGCCCTTAAGGTTGCGTATCTATCGAACAGAGTATGGTCTAAATCGAACACGATTGCACGAAACATAATGTGCCTCCAAAACTAGAAAATTAATTGAACTAACACCATATAGCAAATTGTGCCACCTGCAATGCTAATTAGGGTGTTCCTTTTAAAAAGATGTAAAACTACAACTATAATAACACCGATTAGTTCAGGTATGCCGAAGGGCGATGCCAAAAGGTTTACAGATTTAAGACAATAGACCACAAGCATTGCCATTATGCTATACGGCAGATATTTGCCAAGATATAAAATTATATTTGGCGTTTTACGGTTTGCAGAAAATACGGCAAACGGTATAAAGCGTAATGCCGCTGTTATTACGGCAATTACCGAAATACTTAAAATTAAATAAAGGTTATCCATTGTCTGCCTCCTTTATAAATCTTTTAAAGATAATTAAAGAAGCAGAAATTAATATCATTGTAGGAATTAAAAAGGCATCGACGCCGAAAATTAAAAGACAAATTACAGCCGACACAAGACCGATTATTGCAGGAAGGTGCCTTTTTGTAGAAAGCCACTGTTCAACAAAAATTGTTACGAACAAGGCTGTCATACAGAAATCTATTCCTGCAGTATTAAAGGGTATTGCCGAACCGATAACGGAGCCCAGCGCACAACCTGTTATCCAGTAAAGGTGGTTCGCAAGGGACACGGCAAACTGATATTTGCCTTTGTCTATATCTTCTGGGTAATCGTCGCCACAAAGCAAGGAATAGGTTTCATCGGTTAAGGCGAATATAAGATAAGGCTTTTTCTTGCCTGCATTTTTATATTTACCTATCATTGAAATACCGTAAAAAAGGTGCCTTGCGTTTACAAGAAGGGTTGTAAGGGCAATTGTAATTAGCGATGCGCCACCCGATATTAAATTAATTGCAACGTACTGCATTGAGCCTGCATATACAAGTGCAGCCATTAACACCGACCACAAAAGACCGTAGCCGTGGCTGTTAAACAATATGCCAAAACCAATTCCAAGCGCTATGTACCCTGTCATAACAGGGAGTGTTTTTAGAAAAACTGTTTTTAAAAACTGCTTGTTCATTATTTTTGGAATTCTAACATTGTTCTGTATGTTTCGTAAACATCAAGTTTTGAAACAACTTCAAATGGTGCGTGCATTGAAAGCACCGGAACGCCAAGGTCTATAACATCTACACCCATATTTGCAACATACATTGCAACAGTTCCACCACCACCAAGGTCTACCCTGCCAAGTTCGCCTGTTTGCCAAAGAATTCCTGCTTTGTCTAACATATTTCTAACATAAGCAACATATTCGGCAGAAGCGTCGGATGTGCCACTTTTACCACGGGCGCCTGTGTATTTAGTAACAACTGCGCCGTAGTTTAATTTGGCTGCATTGCGACTTTCCATAACATCTTTAAAGGTTGGGTCAAGGCCTGCGTTAACATCGGCAGACAAGCATTTTGAATTGCGAAGCGCTACGGTATAGTCTACGCCCTGCTTTTCGGCAAGGTCGCGAACAACGAAACGAAGGAAATCGGACGCAAGGCCTGTGTTGCCGTCGGAGCCTGTTTCTTCCTTATCGGCAAGGACACAAATTGCTGTTTTTTCGGGGTTTTCGATTTCGCAAATTGCAACAAGTGCAGGGAAAGCGCAAACACGGTCGTCGTGGCCGTATGCACCTATTAACGAACGGTCTAATCCTACATCTCTTGGTTTTACGGCAGGTACAACTTCAAGCTCTGCCGAAAGGAAATCGGCTTCGGTAACGCCGTATTTTTCGTTTAAAATTTTAAGGATATTAAGCTTTACAGCTTCGCTTACCTTATCGTCTTTAAAGGGAAGGCTTCCAACAAGAACATTAAGTTCTTCGCCACGAATACCGTCGGAAAGGGTGCGTTTAGACTGTTCCTGTGCTAAATGTGGAAGAAGGTCGGTTACAACAAAGCAAGGGTCGTTTTCGTCTTCACCGATATTAACATCTATAACGCTTCCGTCCTTTTTAGCGAAAACGCCGTGAAGTGCAAGCGGAATTGTTGTCCACTGATATTTTTTAATTCCACCGTAGTAATGGGTTTTAAAAAGCGCCATATCGGTATCTTCGTAAAGGGGGTTGGGCTTTAGGTCCATTCTTGGAGAATCGATATGAGCAGCAGTAATTTGTGCGCCTTCATTTAAAGGCTTTTTGCCAACCACTACAAGCGCTACCGACTTGCCACGGTTGTTTACAAAATACTTATCGCCTGCTGCATAGGTTTTGTTTTCGTCATATTCTTCGAAACCGAATTTCTTTGCAAAACCAAGTGAAAATTTAGTAACTTCCCTTTCGGTTTTTCTTGTTAAAAAGGCTTTATATGCTTCGCAAAAATCGGTAACCTTTTGCCATTTTTCTTCGCTTATATCTTTAAGCCCGTTTTCTTTTTTAAGAAAAAGCTCTTCTTTAAGCATTTCGCCTGCAGTTTTTTCAGACATATTATTTCTCCTCCAAGGTGTTAAGTTTAGATTTAAATTCTAAAATAAATGCGTTTTGGTCGCCATTGTTATATATTATGTGCTGTGTTCGGTCTTTATAGTAGTCGTCATTTTTTCCGGCGCTAATGCGAAGCTCGGCTTCGGCATCGGTTAGACCGTCGCGCAAAATAATTCTTTTCTTTCTGTCTTCCTTTTCTGCAAGAACTGCAACAACAGCGTTACACATACTGTTTGCGCCACTTTCGAAAAGGGTTGGTGCATCTAACAAAACCTTGTTAGAGCTGCTGTTTTCTATTTCTTTTTTAATTAACGCAACCACAAAAGGCAGCATTGTTTTGTTTAAAAGTTCGGTATTTTCGGGGCAGGAAAAAGCCTTTAATGCAAGGGCTTTACGGTTTAGTTTGCCATCTTCTAAAATACCCTTACCAAAAACCGAAGTTAGTGCTGCAAGTGTTTCGGGCATTTCTGCAGCCTTTCTTGCAATAATATCGCAATTAAGTACATTGTACCCCATATTTACAGCAGTATTGCAAAGGGTGGTTTTACCCGAACCTGTGGGACCTGTTAAACCTATAATATATTTCATAGCTTTATCACCTTAAACCCTGCTGCACGAATAAGACGGTTGTAAACAGCAAGACCGACGCCGTCTTTTTTTGGTGCGTGAACATATACGGTTTTTACATTAAGTGTATCGCTTTGACGAAGAAGTGCAAAAAGATTTTTAGCCTGATTTTCTGCGCTTTCTTTTTGGCCAAGGCTTAAAACGGGAACCGTAATTTTTTCTTGTTCTTCGCTAAAGCAAATTGCTGCACAATTATTATTTGAATTTACAAAAGAAACAAAGACATCGTTTTCGGCTTCGACCAAAAAGACCTCTGTTTTAGGGGAATAATGCTTGTACATCATACCGGGCGACGCAGCCTTTTCCCCTTTGCCAAGTTCTTGTAAAACGGCTTTATCTATTACCAAGTTTGGTATTACTTCTTTAAGCTGTTCGGCTGTAATAAAGCCGGGGCGCAAAAGCCTTGGTGGGTCTACTGCAAGGGACACAACGGTAGATTCAAGACCAACTTCGCAGTCGGATGAAAAAATTAACGCGTCGATCTTACCGTCTAAATCGGTAATTACATGGTTAGCAGTAGTAGGACTTGGGCTACCCGAAAGATTTGCCGATGGTGCAGCAAGGGGTAAGCCGCTTGCCTTAATAACTTCGCGAGCAACTATGTTACTTGGCATACGCACGGCAACGGTAGAAAGACCTTTTGACACACTTTCGGTTATTTTTTCACTTTTGGGAAGCACCATAGTAAGTGGACCCGGCCAAAACCTTTTGGCTAATTCTTTTGCAGTGGGCGAAAACTCTGACACAACATCACTTAACATATCCATATCGCTGATATGAACAATTAACGGGTTGTCTTGTGGTCTTCCCTTTGCTGTGAAAACCTTGGAAATGGCTTGGCTTGAATAAGCAGATGCAGCAAGACCGTAGACAGTTTCGGTGGGTATGCCAACAATGCCGTCTGCCTTTAAAATTTCGGCAGCAGCAATAATACCTTCCTTGTTGTCTTTAAGTCTTAACGTATCCATTTTAATTCCTTATTGCTCGGCTTCAGCCTTGAGCATTTCTGTTCTGTAATAGGTTATAAGTGCATCTACAATTTCTTCGATATCACCGTTAACAATAGAATCTAACTTATAAAGGGTAAGGCCAATTCTGTGGTCGGTTACACGGCCTTGGGGGTAGTTATAGGTTCTAATACGTTCGCTACGGTCGCCTGTACCAACCTGTGCTTTACGGTCGGATGCAATTGCTTCTGTTTGCTTTTCTCTTTCGATTTCGTAAAGGCGTGAACGAAGAACCTTCATTGCCTTGTCTTTATTTTTGAACTGGCTTCGTTCGTCTTGACATTCTACCACAAGACCTGTGGGAATGTGTGTAATACGAATTGCAGATTCGGTTTTGTTGATGTGCTGACCACCTGCACCGGAAGAACGGAATGTATCTATTTGAAGGTCTGCAGGGTTGATGTCAACTTCTACATCGTCGGCTTCGGGAAGTACGGCAACGGTTACGGTAGATGTGTGAATTCTGCCGGAAGTTTCGGTTTCGGGAACACGTTGAACACGATGCACGCCACTTTCGTACTTAAAGCGAGAATATGCGCCTTCGCCCTCAATCATAAAGCTAACTTCCTTGTATCCACCGATTTCGGTTTCATTCAAATTAACGATATCAACGTGCCAACGGCGAGATTCCGCGTACATTGTATACATTCTTGTTAATGCGGCAGCAAACAAAGCGGCTTCCTCGCCTCCTGCACCG
>JAFOFE010000082.1 GCA_017387475.1 Clostridia bacterium
ACAATCACAAACACAGACAAGGATACTGCAAATGTGGCTAAGATTGCAGAAGTACAGTTGGCAAACGGTGCAACAGCAGATGCACTCCAGCTGAGCTACCTCTATACAGTACGCGACAAGTCTGTATACGCAGTAAGTAATATATTTTACAATTTTCCTATAAAGGAGATGCCAAAAAATGAGTTTCAAACCATACGGCAATAAAGTAAGCTCCGAATACAAGTTCGTTTGGGGAGATGAGTTCGAAGGCGACACTCTAAATCTCGACAAATGGACAATCGCCCCCAAAATGGGTGGCAACGAAAGGGTAAAGCTTTCATCCGACCCCGACACAATTTATGTTAAAGACGGCAAGCTTCATTTAGTTGCCCAAAAAACCGAAGACGGTAATTATAAAGTACCTAAATCGGTAATAACCCAAGACACAATGAATTATAAGTATGGCTATGCCGAAATAAAGGCAAAGGTTCCTTATATGAAAGGCGTGTGGCCATCTTATTGGACACAGTCAACTGCAGAACGTCGCATAAAACCACTGCTTGAACCTAATGTAAAGGGTGTTATGGCAGAGGTTGACGTATTCGAAATTTTCGCAAATAATCGTGTTGCGGCAAACTACATAAAATGGGTGCTCGATAAAGACTCGCAAAACCCCGAAAGACCCCGCACCTGGTATTATGCAAATGCTTTTCGCACTCAGGCAAAAACCTTTACCGAAGAAGAGTTCAAAACCATAAACGATGAATATCACGTTTACGGTTACGAATGGACCGAAGATTTCGTAAGAATGTATTTCGACGGTGAAATTTATGCCGAGTTCCAAATAAAAGAAAACTACACCAAAGAAGGAAACGACGAATACTTCGAAGACACCGTTCCCATCTATAACGACAGAACGGGCGCAGATATGAGTTGCTTCCACGATCCGCAATACCTCATCTTCAACAACCACTTGTTCGATGAAGGGGTATCAACAGCCAGTACGTCTGTCACCGAGTTCCCCGAGTTCACTTCGGCAACCTACTCCATTGAGTATTGCAGAGTGTTCAAAAAGGAAGGCTACGGCGACTTTAAAGCAAAATCTAAATAAGAAAGGGAGAACAATTATGAAGAGAAGAGCAAATAAAATTATTTCTCTGATCCTCGCGCTGTCCTTAATGCTCTCTATGTTCACCGTAACTATGTTCGTTTCGGCTGAAACAGAGACCAACGTTTGGGATGGCTGGACAACAACCGCACCGGTCGATTCAGACGGCGACGGAATTTACGAAATAGGCACAGCCGAAGAGCTCGCTTACATCATCAAGGTAAGCGCAGGCGGCGGCAAATCCTACAAACTTACTGCCGACATTTATCTTAACGACATTACCAAGATAAATTGGTCAACCGGCAAAGTAGAAGCAGGATATACTGCAAACTCCTGGTATTACGACTGGGGTAGCAACGTGCCCGACTTCAACGGAACAATAGACGGTAACTATCATACTGTATACGGCTTATATTATGCCGAAAACCCACCGTCATATCTGCTTTACCACACAGGTACAGCTCTTGTTCCCGTTGTTGCAGAAAACGGAACTGCTGCAATTTACAATCTTGGTGTAGATTACGCCTACTTAAACGTTGAAACTTCGGCTTCGGCATTTGTTGCTGTTAGCTCGGCCGGCTCAACCGTAATAATTGACAACTGCTTTGCCGGCGAAAACGTTATGTTAAAGGCTGCTTCAACCGGCGCTTTCTATGCTTACGGTCGAAATGCGGCAACCGGTTCTATCACCAACAGCTACTCTCTCGCTACTACCAATTCTCCAACAGGACGTTACGGCCTTATAGGTACGCTTTGGAATACACCTTATACATTTGTAGTAAACAATTGTTACAATGCAAACGGCCCAGTAACAACATTCCCCGACTCATACTATTACGTAGATGCTAATAGCACCAAAAATAACTACGTAACCGAACAGGGCGATTTAACTATTGGTGTAGTTGCAGTTTTATCTAAAACTCAAATGCAGGGTGAAAATGCGCTTAAAAACATGGGCGCACTTAACAACTACGGCAACTACTACACCGCAACCGACACCTACCCCGTGCTTTCCGGATTCAAGGGTATAAAGGTTAACGAAATTTGGAACGGAACTACCAAGGCTCCCGCAGATGCCAATAACGACGGTGTTTACGAAATTACAAACGGTGCAGAACTTGCATACGCTATTTCTACCGGCGGCGCAGCCGATGCTAAGTTCATCCTTACTTCCGACATTTATCTTAACAACGTAGATAAAATCAATTGGGCAACTGGCGAAACTATCGACGGCTACGTTCCCAACGTTTGGTACGAAGACGTTGCTTTCCAGGGAAGCATCGACGGTGACGGCCACGTTGTATACGGTTTATACAACAATAACACAACAGCTACACCTTCCTGGAAAATTTACGGTAACGGACTTATTCCAAGAGTTGCCGCAAACACAAGCGTTTCTATCACCAAGCTTGGTGTAGATAAGGCTTATATTTCCGGCGTGCACGGCGTTTCTGCTTTCGTAGGTTGCGGCGGCGATAACGTTGCTACTACCGACGACACAAAGGCAAGAATCAATATCGACCAGTGCTACGCAGGCGCTAACGTTACCTTAAAGGGTTACGATACCGGTGCTTTCCGCGGCGCTACAAGAGGTTCGGTAACAACCGTTACAAACTCCTATTCTTTAGCTGATATACAAGGTACAAAAGTAGGTATTATCGGTGGTGAAGCATACGATGCTACCATTTCTGTAAGCAACGTATTCGCTACAAACACCTTACCTGTTACCGAAGCTTGGAACAGAGCGTATACCTTTAAAAATATCTACGCTACCGATGCAGGTAGTTACACCTACGAAACACAGGTTCGCACACTCGAAAATATGCAGGGTCTCGATGCGCTCACCAACGCTGAAAAAATGCCTGCGCTCAACACCGATAAAAAATTCGTGGCTACCGAAGGCTATCCTGTACTCATTGCCTTCCTTGGTTATGAAATCGATGTAGACGAGGCAGTTTGGGACGGCACAACCACCGCACCTTCCGATAGCAACGGCGACGGCGTTTATGAAATAGGTACAGCCGAAGAACTCGCCTTCATTATTGCAAACGGCGGCGGATATAGCTACAAACTCACTTCCGATATTTATATCAACGATATCGATTACATTAATTGGGAAACAGGCGAAATAACACTCGGATATTTCCCCAATTCCTGGTATAACAATACTTCCTTCAGCGGTAGCATCGACGGTGACGGACATACCGTATACGGTCTTTACTACAATGTTCCCGAAACAACCGGTTGGGGCTATCAGGGCGTAGGTCTTGTTCCTCGCGTAAATAGCGGTGCTTCTGTTAAAATTACAAATCTTGCAATCGACAATGCATACATTTCCGCAGTAAATGCAGTTTCTGCTTTTGTTGGTTTCACAGGTCCTACCTATCACAATGAGGAAGCAGAAGCAGCAAATGCAACCATCGAAAACTGTTACGCAGGCGAAAAGGTAACCCTTAAGGGACATCATGCAGGTGTTTTCCGTGGCGCAACCTTCCGTTCAAACACAACCATTAAAAACTGCTATACCTTCGCAACAACTATTACCCTTTCTGCAGAAGGCGGAGCAGCAGGTGTTTTTGGTAACGAATGGACTTCAACCGTAACTGTTAAAAACGTATACAATGCTAACGGCGGTGTAGGCGGACAGGAAGCATCTCTTGCAGGCAAAACTTTCTCGGGCGTTTACGTTACCGACCGTTTTGCAGGAAATGCACTTGAATATCCCACAGAAGCGTTTACTGTTTTAAGCACAAACAACATGCAGGGCAGAGACGTATTCGAAAACCCACGTAAACTTTACCATCTTAACGATGACGGCGCATTCGAAGCAACAAACGGATATCCCATTCTCGTTGCATTCATTAAAGACGTTGCAGATGCACCCGTAGCAGACAATGACGTAATTTGGGAAGGTAACCAAAAAGATACCGAACCCACCAAGACCGATGCTAACGGTAATATTCTTATTACCAGTGCAGAAGAACTTGCATACATCATTGAAAACGAAGATTTCGGCAGTGCCGATACAACCTATAAACTTACTACAAACATCTATCTCAACGACATAGATAAAATTAACTGGGAAACCGGTGAACCTATTGGCGATTACGTACCCAATCAGTGGTATGAAAATACTGCATTCCAGGGTACTATCGACGGTAACGGATACATTATTTACGGTTTATATT
The DNA here is from genome assembly GCA_017387475.1 of Clostridia bacterium. Lineage (GTDB taxonomy): Bacteria > Bacillota > Clostridia > Oscillospirales > Acutalibacteraceae > SFWF01. The sequence continues at coordinate 4,276 of JAFOFE010000082.1, forward strand.
CAAATGTTGAAAACACCGAATATAAATGGGGTTACTGGGGCCAGGGACTTATCCCCAGAGTTAATGCAGATACCTCAGTTACAATTAAAAACCTTGGTATCAATAATGCATTTATAAATGCAACCAATGCAGGCGGTGCTTTCGTTGGTTTTGCAGGTCCCAAAAAGTACGACGAATCCTTACCTTACGCTAACGTTAATATCGAACAGTGCTTTGTTGGCGAAAACGTATCTGTAAACGCTCATAACGCAGGTGCTTTCGTGGGCGCAGGTCTTAAGGGCGACGTAAATATTAAGAACTCCTATTCTTTAGGTAACGTTAACAGCACAGACTTCGATGGTTGCTCGGTAGACTTTGCTCCAAGCGGATTCGTAGGAAACGACTGGACAATGACAGTTACCGTAAACAATTCCTACAACGCTAAGGGTACCATCCAAGGTTGGTGGGATAACACAACCTATTCTAATAGCAAAAACAACTATGCTACAGGCTACGACATCGATAAAACTGCAAATGGCGGCGAACTTGAAGCATTCTATGCTACAAAGATCGATGCTTCTAACATGCAGGGCCTCGACGTATTTACAAGTGCTGACAAAATGTGGAGAATCAATGCCGATTCTGTTTACACAGCAACCAAAGGTTATCCTGAACTTACCGTATTCATTCAAAGAGGTAATTCAGCTGCATTAAGAATCTGGGACGGTACAACAATGGCTCCCACAAACGGAAGCGGTAGTCAGTCCGATCCTTACATTATTTCTTACGCTGCAGAACTTGCATACATCATTTCTACAGGCGGCGCAGCTAACACCTATTATAAACTTGCAAACGATATCTATCTTAACAACATTTATATGATAGATTGGGCAACAGGCGAAGCAGCCGAAGGTTACACACCTAATTCTTGGTATGAAAACATCGCATTCCAAGGCAATATCGACGGTGACGGTAACGTTGTATACGGTCTCTACTTCAACGACGGCAAAGAACTTTCCGATTTCGGTTATTACTTCAACTCAGGTCTTATCCCCGAAGTAAACGACGGCACCTCGGTTTCTATTAAAAATCTTGGTATCGACAATGCATTTGTTCATACAGCACAATGCGCATCTGCCTTTGTTGGTTATGCAGGAACTCCCGGTAACGTAGACGCTTCCGCAAATGCTCAGGTCGTAATCGACAACTGCTATGCAGGCGCTAAGGTTTACCTCGAAGGCGGCGATACAGGTGTATTCCGCGGTGGTGCCAAAGCTGCAGACACAGTAGTTTCTAATTCTTATTCACTTGCTAATACCGTAGGTGCAAAGTACAATGGTCTTATTGGTAACTTCTGGGCTGCTACAGCAACCTTTACCAACGTTTACAATGCTAATGGTTGTCTCACAACACAAGAAGCTCCCGTAATTACAGCAACCGATGTTTATGCTACTGAAGAGGGTTATGCTGTAGCCGGCGTAACCGTTATCTCCGCAGACCAAATGATCGGCGAAAATGCACTCAACGTTATGAAAGGCCTCGATGCCGACGTATTTACAGCTGTACATAACTACTATCCTGTTTTAGATAAGTTTGCTGAAAACACAATTGTTAAGAACAACAGATTATATTATGGTGTATCTTTAACCGCAGCATTAGATTACTACACCACCGCTTCCGGCGAACAGTATTTCTGGCGTTATGATAACATTTTAGTAAACGACGATAACACAATGGATATCGCAGACCTTGTGTTCTTAACCCTTCAGTACGATTCGGGCAAAGCCAAAGCCGACATCGATGGCGACGGTTCTTGCACACTCGACGATATGAAGGTTCTCCGTAAAGCGCTTATGGGCAGAGCAGATTCTATGACTACTCCCATGCACAGCTTCGGAAACTACACCCCCGTAACAGCAGTAAGCTCCGACTATCAGTTCGTTTGGGGCGATGAATTCGACGGCAGCTCCCTCGATATGCAAAAATGGGGCATCTACGCTAAAATGGATGGTTCATCACTTCTTTATGACAAAGACGGAAACAAAATATCAGATTACGGCGACGTTGTAAACTCAAGTGGTGAAGATGCTATTGCGGTTGAAGACGGTAACTTAAGACTTACCGCTTATAAAACCGACGCAGGCACCTACGTTACACCTACTTCCGTAGTAACTCAAAACACCATGAACTTTAAGCAAGGTTACGTTGAAATCCGTGCTAAGTTCCCCGTACAAGATGGTGTTTGGAGTTCTTGGTGGACAAAATCTGTATTCGATAAGTCCGATACCTATTGTCTTGCACTTCCCGATACCGAAGTTGGTGCAGAAATCGATATGATCGAAGTGTTCGATACAAACCAAGCTACATTCAACATCATTAAATGGTGGGCAAACGACGAAGGCGGATTCAGTTCTTGGTATCCCAATGACGAAAACCACGCATTCAAGCAAGAAATCACAAGCGACAGATACTACGTATTTGGTTACGAATGGACCGAAGATGAAGTTATTATGTACTGTGATGGCGTAGAATACGGACGTTACGATATTACACAGTCGTACACAGAAAAAATACCGGGAAGAAATAATAATGTCGATAAATCCGGCACCAATATGGACTGCTTCGATTCTTATCAGTTCCTTATCTTCAATAACCATCTCTTCTATCCCACAGTTTCTAATGCTGAAGCATCTGTTACCGAAAACCCGAATTTCACTTCGGCAGATTTCTTAATTGACTATTGCCGTGTATATCAAAAAGCCGGTAGTGGCGCAATCGTTACAAAATAATTAAACACTCTAAAGCCCCCTGCTTTTGCAGGGGGCTGTTTTTCTTGACTCATATTATATATAGTGGTAAAATTATATTATAATTTCGGCGCAAATAAATTATGAAAGTGAGCTAGAATTATGGCACATAAACCTTACGATCCTAATGGCAATTTAAACGGCAATTATAAACTTGTTTGGGAAGATGATTTTGACGGAACCACACTAGATAAAAACAAGTGGTCTACCGAAGTTACCAAAATGGGTGGCAGAAATATCTTGGTTGTAGAAGATACCGAAAATACCATAAAGGTTAAAGACGGTGCTTTAATTCTTACTGCATTTAAAGACCAAGACGGTGTATATCACGTTCCTAATTCGGTGCACACCAAAACAACTATGAACTATCTTTATGGCTATGCCGAAATTAAAGCAAAACTCCCTTTAGAAAAAGGCTGTTTCGCTTCTTATTGGACCCGTGGCGTGTCCGACAATGCAGCAACAAGTTTAGCACCGGGCAACCTTGACCACTATGCAGAAGTCGATATGTTCGAAGTTTTCAGAAACGGTGGTAAACAGTGTGTTGGTGGAAATATTCTTAAAAACTTCCCCGGCCACCCCGAAAAGAATTGGTATGCAACCCCAATGGACTGGACACAACAGGTAGTTTTACCCGACGAAGAATACCACGTTTACGGTTATCAGTGGTCAAAAGACGAAATCAACCTTTATTTCGATGGCGAAATTTACGCCCATTTCGATATGCGCACTTCTTGGACAGGTACTTCAACAGCTGGTAAAGGTCTAGACGGCTGGAATATGGATACCACCAAGTATCAGGATAAATCGGGTACAGATATGGTCTGCTTTACCGAAGCGCAATACCTTATATTTAACCACCACCTGCACCATAAAGACGGCTTTTTAGCGTCAACATCGGTTACCGAAAACGAAGAATACACTTCGGCAGATTATGTAATAGATTATTGCAGACTTTTCCAACTTGAAGGGGAAGAACTTTATACAAAATAACACGGCAACTACCTATAAATAATTAAGGAGTGCGTTATGAAACGTTTTGCAGATATTAAAAAACTAATATCTATAATTCTAATTATGTCTTTGGCACTATCCATATTTACGGTTAATTATTCTGCCGAATATACCCCAAACAATATTGGTGTGTGGAACGGTTCTACTGTTGCGCCCAAAGACCAAAATTCCGACGGCGTTTATGAAATAAATACAGCCGAAGAATTAGCTTATATCGTTTCAACGGGTGGCGCAGCAGGCGCAAAATATCAATTAATGGCAGATATATACCTTAATGAAATAGATAAGGTTAATTGGCAAACAGGCGAAACGGTAGGTAACTATTCTCCTCGCCCTTGGTACGATAGCGTAGAGTTTCAAGGCAACATAAACGGCAACGGACATATTGTTTATGGTATTTATTATAATGCAGGTCTTGAAACTTCCGAAATGACAGAAGGTTGGGTAAAACCGGTTGGACTTATCCCTGCAATTAAAAACAGTTCAACCGTTACTATCGAAAAACTTGGCATAAATAATATGTATATCAATGCTAAACATATCGCATCTGCCTTTATCGGCCGTGCAGGTAACAGCTCTGCAACAACCGAAGAAGCCCGTTCAAGAATTTATATTGACCAGTGTTTTGTTGGCGAAGATGTAAGTGTTACAGCCTTTTGCGCAGGCGTTTTCAGAGGATATTCAAGAAAAAGTGCAATACATATTTCAAATTCCTATAATTTAGGTATTTTTCGCTCTAATAGCGATAAGAAAAACGATGTTGATGGTGGCACTTATGATTATAGGTTTTCCTGGTTTGTAGGAAACAACTGGGGTCTTGGCACAACGGCAGAAGACTTTTCCATTACCAATTGCTATAATGCAACAGGCTCGCTTTTAAAAGCACATTTTGCCACATATAATCCACTAATTACAAATTCTTATGCTGCAGGCTTAACCCACGATAAAAACGGTGATGGTGTTGCCGAAGAAGTTTGGTATTCCGACGCAGGAAATATACCACTTACTAAAGAAAGAATGCAGGGCGCAGACGTTTTAGATAATGTTTATAAAATGCCCTACCTAAATGCAAATGACAAATATTTGGCAACCGAAGGCTACCCTGTGCTTAAAGTTTTCGCAGGTCTTGCCTACGACGATGTTACCGAAGTTCACAACGTAAATATCTGGGACGGCAAAATAGCCGAGCGTTTAGATGGCGAAGGAACAAAAGCGTCCCCCTATCTTATTACAAATGGTGCCGAACTTGCCCTTGCTATAACAAGTGGTGGTGGCGAAAATAAGTTCTATAAACTTACAAATAATATTTACCTTAATGACATTTCAAAAATCAATTGGACAACAGGGGTAGCAAAGTTAGGTTATAACCCTAATTCTTGGTTCGATAACGTTGCGTTTAGTGGCAACATCAACGGTAACGGATATGTTGTTTATGGTCTTTACTTTAAAACAGTAGCAGAAAACATAGGCTGGGGTTATTGGGGTAACGGACTCATTCCAAGGGTTAATGTTGGCGCAAGCGTAACCGTTACTGCACTTGGTATAGATAATGCCTATGTTTACGGTGTAAACGGTGCTTCTGCTTTTGTTGGTTTTGCAGGACAAACTGCATATACCGACGACGTTTCTGCTAAAGCAAATATAGTTATAGACCGTTGTTTTGTTGGCAAAAACGTTTACCTTTTGGGTAACGATACAGGCGCATTCAGGGGTGGTACGTTTTGTTCTAACCTCACTATAACAAATTCTTATTCGCAGGCTACAATGCGTGGTGCAACAAGTGGCTTTTTTGGTAACGTTTGGGCATCTACAGTTAATATTGAAAACTGCTATAACACACTGGGCGCAGTTACTACAGATATTTATAGTTGGGAAGAGGTTGCAAAAAATCTTAAAGGCGTATATGTAACCGAAGCTGCAAATTATCCCGGCGAAGTTATAGTGCTTTCGGCAGATAAAATGCAGGGTTTTGCTAATAAAATGAACCTGCCTAACGATATTTTCGTATCTAACGAAAACGGCACACCTGTTATTAAAGATTTCTTTAAATTTTCTGCCACAAAAGGCGAAGAAGATTATATTGGTTACACATATTCGCAGTATGCAAAATTGTTTTTATCAAACAGCACAGGCGCTAAATTCTGGCGTTTCGATACTATCGATGCCACAGGCGACAACCAAATGAATATCTGCGACCTTGTGTATTCGGTAAAAAAATCAAACAATGCAAAAACAACCATAGATATCGATAACGATAAAGAAACCACTTCTTTCGATATTACCATTCTTCGAAATGCCCTAATCGGCAATACCGATTACCAAGAGCATCCCGTACAGTACACACCACAATATAACAATATTTCAAGCAAATATCGTTTTGTGTGGGGCGATGAATTTAACACTACATATTTAGATGGCAATAAATGGACTATCCATGCAAAAATGAACGCTAACCCATCTAAAGGTATGTATAACGATAAGGACGAAAAGGTTATAAATGTCGAAAACGGAAGTTTGCGACTTACTGCCTATAAAGCTGACGATGGTACGTATCATGTTCCAACATCGGTTATAACCCGTAACACCATGAACTTCAAATACGGTTATGTTGAAATTCGTGCAAAGCTTCCGTTACAAACGGGCGTTTGGACATCTTTCTGGGCAGTTACGGTAGCCGATTCTGCAGGAGTAGAACGACTTTCTATACCCAAATGCTCCGATGTGGCAGAAATAGATATGTTCGAAGTTTTCGGAACAAATCAGGTTTCGGGTGGTATAATTAAATGGGCAGGGGAAAACTGGTATCCAAAGGGTACAAATGGTCTTCAGCGTGTAGCGCTCGAACAGGACGACCAATATCACATTTTTGGTTACGAATGGACACCAAGTGAAATTATAATGTATTGCGATGGCGTTCTATATGCCCGTTTCGATATTACAGAACCATGGCTTAACCCCGGCGAATACGGTAAGGGAAAAGAAGGTTGGACATACACTAATGCCGATAACACAGGTACAGATATGTCCTGCTTTAACGACCCACAATACCTTATTTTCAATAATCACATATTCTACGAAGGCGTGTCTAACGCTAACCAATACATAAACATAAGCAACCCCGATTTTAAACGTGCCGATTATTTAATTGATTACTGCAGAGTATATCAACTGGAAGGCTCGGAAATTTATACAAAATAACAAAAGCACTCCCACTCGGGAGTGCTTTTAAATTATAATTGAAAAGATAATATATATATGCTATAATAAATTGATTATGAATTCCTGAAAGTAAGGAGAAACAAAAGTGTCCCATCCACTAGACAAAATAAGAAACTTTTGCATTGTTGCTCATATCGACCACGGCAAATCAACCCTTGCCGACAGACTGTTAGAGCTTACCCAAACAGTTTCCGAACGCGATATGGAAGAACAATTGCTAGATAGTATGGATTTAGAGCGTGAACGTGGTATTACCATTAAGGCACATGCCGTTACCCTTTACTATAAAGCGTCCGATGGCGAAGAATACGAACTAAACCTTATAGATACCCCCGGCCACGTAGACTTTAACTATGAAGTTTCCCGTTCACTTGCTGCTTGCGAAGGTGCAGTCCTTGTTGTAGACGCTTCACAGGGTATAGAAGCACAAACTTTAGCAAATACCTACCTTGCAGTAGACCACGGGCTTGAACTTTTACCGGTTGTTAATAAAATTGACCTACCCTCTGCCGACCCTGACAGAGTAATTGCCGAAATAGAAGATATTATTGGTATTCCTGCGCAAGACGCACCTAAAATTTCGGCAAAAACAGGCATAAATATCGAAGAAGTGCTTGAACGCATAGTAACCGATATTCCTGCCCCCGAAGGCGATAGAAACGCGCCCCTTTCGGCACTAATTTTCGACTCTTATTACGATGCGTACAAGGGCGTTATCGTTTATTTCAGGGTTGTAAGTGGTAAAATAAAAGCAGGCGACAAAATTAAAATGATGGCAACAGGCGCTACCTTCGATGTAGTGGAAGTTGGCAGAAAGGGCGCAACAAGCCTTGAAATTTGCGACTGTTTAGAAGCAGGCGAAGTTGGTTACCTTGCTGCATCAATTAAAACTGTTGGCGAAGCTCGTGTGGGCGACACCATAACCTTGGCAGATGCACCTTGCAGCGAAGCGCTTGCAGGCTACCGTAAGGTTAACCCCGTTGTTTTCTGTGGTATCTACCCGGCCGACGGCGCCCGCTATACCGACCTTCGTGAAGCGCTCGAAAAACTTCAGCTTAACGATGCTTCACTTCTTTTCGAACCCGAAACATCTTCGGCTTTAGGTTTTGGCTTCCGTTGTGGCTTCTTGGGTCTTCTTCATATGGAAATTATCCAAGAACGTTTAGAGCGTGAATATAATTTAGACCTTGTAACAACAGCGCCAAGCGTTATTTACAAGTTTGACCTAAACACAGGCGAAACCGTCTATGTAGATAACCCCACAAACTACCCCGACCCTGCCACAATTCAACAAGCCTACGAACCTGTGGCAGATGTTCACATTTACAGCCCAAGCGAATATGTTGGCTCCATTATGGACCTTTGCCAACAACGCCGCGGCGAATATACCGATATGAAATATATGGGCGATCGTGTAGATATCCACTATATTATGCCAATGGGCGAAATAGTTTACGACTTTTTCGATGTGCTTAAATCTCGCACAAAGGGTTACGCTAGTTACGATTACGAGCCAAAGGGTTATAGCCCGTCAAAGCTTGTTAAGCTTGACGTTATGCTTGCAGGCGATGTTGTCGATGCGCTTTCCTTTATCGTATTTGTCGATAACGCATATCCCCGTGCAAGAAGAATATCCGAAAAGCTTAAAGATTATATTCCGCGTCAGCTTTTCGAAGTACCAATTCAGGTGGCAATAGGTGGTAAAATTATTGCCCGTGAAACAGTTAAGGCAATGCGCAAAGACGTACTTGCAAAATGTTACGGTGGCGATATCACCCGTAAGAAAAAACTTCTTGAAAAACAAAAAGAAGGTAAAAAACGTATGCGCCAGTTAGGCTCGGTAGAAGTACCACAAGAAGCCTTTATGGCAGTCTTAAAATTAGACGAGTAGCTTAAAGGGGGAATAAAATGTCCTCAAAACTTAAAAAAGAAAACAAGGTATCTTTTCTGCAAAATATACTTATGCTAATGTTTTCCCAGGTCGTTATTAAGGTTTTAGGGTTAATATACAGGGTAGTAATTGTAGATGTAGAAGGCTTCGGCAATACAGGTAACGGATATTATTCCACAGGTTACCAAATTTATATGATACTTCTTGCCCTTTCCTCAATGGGTATACCAAACGTTGTATCAAAGCTGGTGTCCGAACGCGTTGCTAAAAAAGATTTTATTGCAGCACACCGTGTTTTTCGGTTTTGTATAGTAATCTTCAGCATTTTAGGCGTTATATTTTCCTGCGTGCTGTTCTTCGGGGCAGATTTTATTGCAACCGTAATTTTAAAGGCAAGTGGTGTTAAATATACCCTAATGGCTTTAGCGCCTGCACTTTTGGTTGTACCACCAAATGCCGTTATGCGTGGCTATTTCACAGGTCTTGGCAGCCTTAAAGCAACTTCAACCACCTTGGTTGTAGAACAGTTCTTTAACTGTGTGTTGTCAATTGGCTTTGTTTATGCCTGTGTCGGTCAAGATACTGCAATTATGGCAGCAGCAGGCAACCTTTCCACTTCGCTCGCTTGCATTATAGCCTTTTCCTACCTTGTATTTTTCTTCTGCCAAAGAAAAGGGGAAATAAAGGCAGAATGTGCAGCACAAACGGTAGAAACCGAAGTAAAAACAAAAAAAGATATGGTTAAAACCATTCTTGCCATATCCATTCCCATTTCCTTTAGTTCTTTAATTTCTGTACTTGGCTCTGCAATAGATACCGTAACCGTAAGCCGTGGCGTTCAAAACGCCTTCGATACAATAGGTGGTTCGGTGCAAAGCCTTGAAGAAAAGGCTATGGAGCTTTACGGAATTTTACAAAAGGCAGAAACAATTACCCACCTGCCACTAGCTATTAGTGCAACATTCTGTACTGCAATTGTTCCTGTAATTTCGGCAGCCATTGCAAGAAGCGACCAAGCCGAAGCAAACCGTAAAATTTCTTCTTCATTCTTCATAAACTCACTGTTTATGTTTCCTTGTATGGCAGGCTTTTTCGTGCTTTCGGGTCCAATTCTAAAGTTCCTTTATCCAAGCGTGCCCGATGGCGCACTTGTGTTAACACTTTTAACCGTGTCTTTACCGTTTTCATCCATAAACTTCATTTTAAACGGTGTGCTTTACGGTGTTGGCAAAACCCACGTTCCCGCAATTGCATTAACTGTTGGCTCGGCCATAAAGTTAGGCCTTAACATTTGGCTTGTAAACATTCCCGAAATTAATATTTACGGCGCAGTTTTCAGCACCGTGTTATATAACATCTTAATTTTCGCTGTAGAATTTTCTGTTGTAAGAAAATGTGTAAAACTGCAAATAGATGTAACCCGTTGCTTCATAAAGCCAATAATTTCTTCGGCTGTTATGGGTGTAGTGGTATTCTTTACCTACAAGCTTTGCTCGTTAATAGTCGGCAATACAGTGGCAACACTTGTTTCGGTTTTCGTAGGTGTTGTAGTTTACGGAATTCTTGTTTTAGTAACTAAAAACTTAAACAGTGAAGATTTAGAGTCGCTCCCAATGGGCAATAAATTAAGAGCTGTGCTTTCAAGGTTTAAGTTAATCTAAAATAAAACAGACACTAATTAAATACAAAAAACTGTAAGAACTGACGAAATTTATTTTTCGTCAGTTTTTTCATTTACTTATTTGTTAGTTTGTGGTATAAGTTATTTGCAAAATATTATAAAAAAGAAGTGTTTAAAATGAGTAAATGTTATATTAAACCGAAACTCTTCTCGGTAATGAAAACTTATTCAAAACAGCAACTCTTAAAAGATATTGTAGCAGGTATCATTGTTGCAATTATTGCGTTGCCACTTTCAATTGCACTTGCCATTGCTTCGGGTGTTGAGCCTGCAGCAGGTGTATATACAGCAATTGCAGCAGGCTTTGTTTGCGCATTCCTTGGTGGTAGCCGTGTTCAAATTGCAGGTCCAACAGCTGCTTTCGCAACAATTGTTGCAGGTATAGTTGCCACAAAGGGCATGGGTGGACTAGTAGTAGCTACAATACTTGCAGGTATAATTCTAATAGTTTTAGGCCTTTGCAAAATGGGCTCGCTCGTTAAGTTTATACCCTATACAATAACCACAGGTTTTACAGCAGGTATTGCAGTAACCATTCTTGTAGGCCAAGTAAAAGACTTTTTAGGTCTTACCTATGCCGAAGGAGTCAAACCTATTGAAACCTTCGAAAAAATAAAGGCAAATATCGAAGCATCGGCTACTTTTTCTTGGCAGTCGCTTGTAATTGGTACAGTCTGCCTTGCTATACTTATTTTTTATCCTAAAATCGAAAAGCGCATTCCGGCATCTTTAATTGCCGTTGTTGCCGGCGCGTTAATGGTTAAATTTATACCCGGACTTGAAGAAACCGTGTTTACAATTGGCGACCTTTATACCATTCCAAAGGGTCTTCCCACAATTTCTTTCGAAGGGGTAGATTTCAGCCTTTCCAACATAGCGGCCTTATTGCCCGACGCCTTTACAATTGCCATTTTAGCTGCAATTGAATCTCTGCTTTCTTGTGTTGTGGCCGATAGTATGGTAAACTCACACCACAACTCTAATGCCGAACTCGTGGCACAGGGCGCAGGCAATATAGCTTCTGTTTTATTTGGTGGTATTCCTGCAACAGGTGCAATTGCCCGTACAGCTGCAAATGCTAAAAACGGTGGCAGAACACCAATTTCGGGTATGGTTCATTCGGTTGTTTTACTTCTTGTAATTCTTTTCCTTATGCCTTATGCCGAACTTATCCCAATGCCTGCTATCGCAGCAATACTTTTTGTTGTAGCTTATAATATGAGCGAATGGCGCCATTTTGTAAAGGTTGTAAAAAGCGCCCCCAAAAGCGATACTATTGTAATGGTAATAACCTTCGTTTTAACCGTTGTGTTCGACCTTGTTGTTGCCATTGAAGTTGGTATGATGCTTGCTGCCATGCTCTTTATGAAGCGTATGAGCGAAGAAGCTTCGGTTACAGGTTGGAAGTATATCGACCACGAAAACGATCCCGACAGTATCGACCTTCGTGAAGTTCCCAAGAATGTTCGAGTTTACGAAATTAGTGGTCCTATGTTCTTTGGCGCAGCCGATAAAATTCTTGATATTAAGCTTAAAGATTATACACATTGTTTAATTCTTCGTATGCGTGCCGTTCCTGCGCTCGATACAACAGCGTTAAATGCGCTCGAGCGTGTGCTTGCAAAATGTAAAAAACACGGCGTAACACTCATTCTTTCCCACGTAAACGAACAACCTTTAGAGGTTATGAAAAAATCTGGCTTCTACGACGAAGTCGGTGCAGAAAACTTCTGCAACCACATAGACGAAGCGCTTGCAAAAGGCGCAAAGCTTTAAAACAAAAACGCATCTCTTATGAGATGCGTTTTTTTGGCGCCTTAACTACCTAATCATTGTCTGAATTCCATCAACAAAATCGCTAACTGCCTTTACCGCTTTGGTAGACCCTTTTTGTACGTGATGTTTTTTACCACTCATTACCATTTTGCCTACCGTCGTCATAACTGCACCTGCAGCGATACCTATCATAGCGCCTTTTGCAAAACCATTTGCATTCTTCATAAAAAAACCTTCCTTTCTACACCATTAGTGTTTGCGAAAGGAAGGTTTTTATTTTTTATAAAATATTCTAATTTTTTAAAAATTATCTAATTTGACCGTTTCCGTGGGTAACATATTTATAAGATGTAATCTCACGAAGTCCCATTGGTCCTCTAGCGTGTAGCTTTTGGGTAGAAATACCAATTTCTGCGCCAAGTCCAAATTCGCCACCGTCGGTAAAACGGGTAGAAGCATTAACATAAACTGCTGCAGAATCTACTGCCAATGTAAAATAATTTGCATTATCGGCGTTTTCGGTAATAATAACTTCACTATGTTTTGTAGAGTATTTGTCGATGTGCTTTACAGCAGCATACACATCGTCTACAACCTTTACCGAAATGGTATAACCTAAAAATTCTTTTGCAAAATCGCTGTCGTCTGCAGGCACAGCATAATCAAGAATAGCACAGGTTTCACTGCAACCCTTAATTTCAACGCCTGCATCCTTTAATCTGCCACAAATAACAGGTAAAGCAGTTGACGCTATATTTTTATGCACAAGCAAACTTTCAAGCGCATTGCAAACCGAAGGTCTTTGAACCTTTCCGTTAAAAACAATATCGCTTGCCATTTGAATAGAAGCAGTTTCATCAACAAAGGCGTGGCAGTTTCCTGTTCCTGTTTCAATAACGGGAACGGTAGAATTTTCAACTGCAGCCTTAATAAGACCTGCACCACCACGGGGAATTAGCACATCTAAATATCCGTTTAGTGTCATAAGGTCGGTAGCCGAGTTTCTTGACGTGTCTTCAACAAGTTGAATTAAATCTTTCGGAAGACCTGCTTCACTAATAGCATTTCTCATAATTTCGGTAGTTTTCATATTGGAATTAATTGCTTCCTTGCCACCACGAAGAATAACGGCGCTACCTGCTTTAAGTGCAATTGCAGCAGCATCCGAAGTAACGTTGGGTCTGGCTTCATAAATAATTCCAATAACACCCATAGGAACGCTTATTTTTTTAATTATAATGCCGTTTGGTCTTACGGTTTCGTCTAAAACCTTGCCAATGGGGTCGTCTAAATCGCAAAGCGCCAAAACACCGTCTGCCATACCTCTAATTCGGTCGGCATTAAGCTTAAGTCGGTCAATTAACGCCTCGCTCATTCCGTTTTGCTTGGCGTTTTCAAGGTCTTTTTCGTTAGCCTCAATAATTTCTGCCGAATGGTTAATAAGCGCGTTTGCAATAGCTTTAAGGGCGTTATTTTTAAGTTCGCTGGAAGCAGTAACTAAAGCTTTAGAAGCAGCTTTAGCCTTTTCGCCCATAGAAATTAGTGAATTCATATTATTTTACCTTTATGTGTGTTCCAACGGTGTGTCCATCGAACAAATCGAAAATCTTTTTGGGGTTATCGCCCGACATAATAATTGTTTCAATACCGTGTTCGCCTGCATATTTTGCAGCTTCAAGTTTGGTTCTCATTCCACCTGTACCACGGCTGGTGCCGTTGCCACCTGCAGCGTTAATCATTTCGTCGGTAATAGCGTCTAATTTATGTATAAGGTGTGCATCGGGGTTTTCTCTTGGGTCATCGCTGTAATAACCGTCTATATCTGTAAGAATAATAAGACCCTGTGCTTCAACAAGCGCTGCAACAATAGCCGAAAGATTATCGTTGTCGCCAAATACAAGTTCTTCAACCGAAACAGAGTCGTTTTCATTAACAATAGGAATAGCGCCAAAATCTAAAAGCGCCCTAAAGGTGTTAATAATATTGGTTTTACGGTCTTCAAATTCAATTACATCTCGGTTTAAAAGAATTTGTGCCGAAACATAACCGTATTCTGCAAAGTTTCTATCATAAATACTCATAAGGTCGCACTGACCAACAGCTGCAGCTGCCTGCTTGCCTTTAGTGTCATTAGGACGGCAGGGAAGACGAAGCCTGTTAACACCAACTGCAACAGCACCCGAAGATACAATAATAACTTCAATATCACGGTTTTTAAGGTCGGATACCACTCTGCAAAGTTGTTCTATACGGCGAAGGTTAGGCTTGCCGTTTTCGTAAGTTAGTGTAGAAGAACCAACCTTAATAACAATTCTTTTAAAATCTTTAAATTCCAAAGTTTTCACCCCATTTGAAATCATTATAGCACTTTTTATTCTTATTTACAATTTATACTTTATTTTTTTGCGTTTTTCAAGTATAATATATGATATATTTGCTAAAAAACTGTTTAAGAGGTAATGTAATGAGCATTTTAAGCAAACTTTTCGGAAATTACAGCGAAAAGGAAATTAAAAGAATTAAATATTTACAGCAAGCCGTGCTCGACCTAGAGGAAGAATATCGTGCTTTAAGTAATGAAGAATTGCAAAATAAAACTATAGAATTCCAAAAGCGTTATAGCGATGGCGAAACATTAGATATGCTTTTACCCGAAGCCTTTGCTGCCTGCCGTGAAGCCTCCGACCGTGTACTTGGTATGCGACACTTTCCGGTTCAAATTATCGGTGGTATCATTCTTCATCAAGGCCGTATTAGTGAAATGAAAACAGGTGAAGGTAAAACACTTGTTGCAACACTTCCTGCCTACCTTAATGCAATTTCGGGCAAGGGTGTTCATATTGTAACCGTTAACGATTATCTTGCAAAGCGCGATAGCGAATGGATGGGCAAGCTTTATCGTTTTATGGGTCTTGAAGTTGGCCTTATCGTTCACGGTATGTCGCCCGACGAAAAGAAAAAGGCTTACGGCGCAGATATTACCTATTGCACCAATAACGAACTTGGGTTCGACTACCTTCGCGATAATATGGTTATCTATAAAGAAAACCGTGTTCAGCGTGGCTTCAACTTTGCCATTGTCGACGAAGTTGACTCTATCTTAATCGACGAAGCAAGAACACCCCTTATCATTTCCGGTCAGGGCGAAAAATCTACCGAACTTTACACCAAGGCTAACCGTTTTGCAAAAGGCCTTAAATGTGTAAAGGTTAAAGAAACTAACGACAAACAGTCCGACGAAGAACAAAACTTCGATGGCGACTATGTAGTAGACGAAAAGGCTAAAACCTGCGTGCTTACACCTTCGGGCGTTAAAAAGGCAGAAGAATATTTCGGCCTTGAAAATTTAAACGATGCCGAAAATATAACCGTATCTCACCACATTCAACAGGCAATTCGCGCACACGGTATTATGAAGCGCGATGTAGACTATGTTGTTAAAGATGGCGAAGTTATTATTGTAGACGAATTTACAGGCCGTTTAATGTTTGGTCGCCGTTATAACGAAGGCTTGCATCAGGCAATAGAAGCTAAAGAAGGCGTAAAGGTTGCTCACGAATCTAAAACTTTAGCATCCATTACCTTCCAAAACTTCTTCCGTCTTTATACTAAACTTTCGGGTATGACAGGTACTGCTATGACCGAAGAAGGCGAATTCCGTGAAATCTACAAGTTAGATGTTATTGAAATTCCTACAAATAAACCTGTTGTAAGAACCGACGAACCCGATGTTGTTTATAAAACCGAAAAGGCTAAATTTATGGCTGTTGTAGAAGCCGTTGAAGAATGCAACAAAAAGGGTCAACCTGTGCTCGTTGGTACCGTTACCATTGAAAAGTCCGAAGTATTAAGTGGTATGCTTAAACGCCGTGGTATTGCACACAACGTTCTTAATGCAAAGCACCACGAAAAAGAAGCCGAAATCATTGCCCAAGCAGGTAAGTTTGGTGCCGTTACAATTGCTACCAATATGGCAGGCCGTGGTACCGATATTATGCTTGGCGGTAATGCAGAATATCTTGCAAAGGCAGAGCTTAAGCACCGTGGCTATTCCGACGAAGTAATTGTAGAAGCAACAGGCTATGGCGAAACCACCGATGAAACAATTCTTGCTGCTCGTAAAGAATTTGCCGAACTTAATGCACAGTTCAAGGCAGAAATTGCGCCCGAAGCCGAAAAGGTTAAAGAAGCAGGTGGTCTTTTCATTATTGGTACAGAACGCCACGAATCACGCCGTATAGATAATCAGCTTCGTGGTCGTGCAGGTCGTCAGGGCGACCCCGGTACTACTCGTTTTTACGTATCGCTTGAAGATGACCTTATGCGTCTTTTCGGGGGCGAACGTATGACAACTATAATGAATACCCTTAATGTAGATGAAAATATGCCACTTCAAAACGGTATGCTTTCAAGAACAATTGAATCTGCACAGGCAAGAATAGAAACAAGAAACTTTGCAATTCGTAAGAATGTATTAGAATATGACGATGTAATGAACCGTCAGCGTGAACTTATCTATACACAGCGTAATCAGGTGCTAGATGGCGAAGACATTCACGAAACCGTTGGCAAAATGATAAACGGCTTCATTGAAAACGAAGTTAAAAACTACTGTGCCGAAGAAGTTGCAGACGATTGGAACATTGAAGGTCTTCGTGAACTCTTTGGTGGTTGGCTGCTTCGTGAAGGCGACCTTGTTTATACAACCGAAGATCTCGATACTTTAGAAGAATCGGATATTGTAGATACAATTAAACAAAGAGCCGAAGAACTTTATGCTGCAAGAGAAGCCGAATACACACCCGAAGTTATGCGTGAACTCGAAAGGGTAATGCTCTTAAAGAGTGTAGATACAAACTGGATGGAACACATCGACGCTATGGACCAGTTAAAGCAGGGAATAAACCTTCGTGCTTACGGTCAGCATAATCCTGTTATGGAATACAGAAACGAAGGCTTCGATATGTTCAGCGCAATGACCGACGCCATTCGCGAACAAACTGCACGCCTTGTTTTAACCGTTAAAATTCGCAAAAACGAAGAAGTTAAGCGCGAAAAGGTTGCCGAAGAAACAAGCACAGGCGAAACAGGCACCGTAAAAGGCAAGGGAATTGTAAGTAAAAATGCGCTTTGCCCCTGTGGAAGCGGCAAAAAATATAAACGCTGCTGTGGCAAAGATGAAGACTAACTAAAAAAACAGAGAGATTAAAATCTCTCTGTTTTTATTTTTTATTTTTCGTCTTCTTCGTAACCGGTTAAAAACTTTACGGTTCTTTCAATAGAATCTTTCGAATTACCCCAAGGTTCTTTTGCATATCTGTAATCGAATTTTTTGCAAAACCAACTTACATCTTCCTGCAAATTTTTAAGGTAGTCCATATTTATTTGTTTAACAAGTGGTTCAAAATCGGAATATTTCTTTTTGTTAAGCACATTTTTGCCTGCAGTTAAAAACTTTTGGTAGTGATTTAGGCAAAAATAACTTTGCTTTTTCATTTTTTCTTCAAAAGCTTTGTCTGCACCGTAAAGCCAAGCTGCAGTTTCAAACATTTTTTCAAAATTGGTGTTTGCCCTTGAACAAATGTAGCAGCTTTCGTTTATCTTGCCAATTTTCTTTACTGCATTTAGTCCCTTCATTTCGCCTTCAATGTGTGCAAGATGGCTTTCAAGCATAAGCGCTAAACCAAGTCGGTTTTTTCTTTTAAGCATCATAGAAAAATGCTGGTCACAAAAGCCCATTTCGTTTGTCTTAATGCGTATATCAGGCTCCATCATAGAAGCGCCAAGTATAATTTCAATTTCCTTTTCTTGCAAATCTCTGTACATTTCGCAAAAAGGACAACCTTTTGAATTATCTTCGGCGCAAGCGTCAAAAGCTTCGTTAACGGGAATAGTATATATTTTTTCCATAATAAACCCCTTTTTTATTTGTGGGGAAGTGCGTGCTGTAAAACAAAGTGTTGTGGAATACCGTTCTTGTAACGAATATTCTGTTCGCCTTGAATAAGGGGTAAGCAATATTCAACAGCTTCATCGGTAACATTGTTTCCGTTTTCGGTAACCCATTCGGTTGGGAAGTACTTAACGTGGTTTGCAACCTTGGTAACGTCTACACATTCAATACGAACGTTGTAAGGATGGTTAGCAACACGCTTAAACACCATCATTTTGCCCGATTTGCCTTCAAGTGCTGCAGCAACTGCTGCACCACCAATACGCTCTGCTTCGGAAATATCGCGTTTAGAGCTTAAATGTGAAGAACAACGTTGCATAACGTTAAGCTCAATAGAACGAACCTTGCAACCAATTTCGGTAGAAACAAGCTTTTCAAGTGCCTTACCAACACCTGCAAGATATTTGTGGCCAAAAGTATCGGTTTTGCCCGACTGGAATTCTTCGCCAAATTCTACACCTTCAGAAACAGCAACAATAACGGCTCTGTGTGTTTTTTGAACTTCACGAACATCGTCTAAAAATTTGGCAGTAGAAAAGGGCATTTCGGGAAGATATATAAGGTGTGGCGCCTTTTCGCCGTTTGCGCGAAGCACGGCAGAAGAAGCAGTTAACCAACCTGTATCACGGCCCATAATTTCAATAATTGTAACCGAAGGAGCAGAATAAACACTGCTATCACGAATAATTTCTTGTGCAGTTGTTGCAACATATTTAGCAGCAGAACCAAAGCCGGGGGTGTGGTCGGTTTCGGGTAAATCGTTATCAATGGTTTTAGGAATACCAATTGCCACTATATCAAGCCCGTTTAATTTAAAATAACGGTCAAGCTTCATAACGGTATCCATAGAATCGTTGCCGCCAATATAGAAGAATGCGCCAATACCATATTTTTGCATATTAGCAACTATTGTTTCAAAAACCTTGCTATCTTTTTCGGGGTCGGGAAGCTTGTAACGGCAGGAACCAAGTACTGTAGAAGGAGTCTGACGAATAAGCTCAACGTCGTCATCATTACAAATAATATCGTTTAAGTTTACAAGATTATCCGAAATAAGACCTTCAATACCATTAACAGAACCATAAATAGTTCCAATTTCTTCGTACTTTGTTGCGTGGCTGAAAACACCAAGCAAAGATGAGTTAATTGCACAGGTAGGACCACCCGATTGGGCAACAACAATGTTCATGTTTTATTCTCCTTTTCTCCTTAAAACATTTGTGCTAGGGCAACTACGCCCGACATTGTGATAATTGATAGCAGCGTAGAAAACGCAACAAGCTTTACCGAAAGTTCTGTATCTTTTTCAAACTTTACCGAAAGCACCGTTGTCGCTGCAGCAACGGGTGCGCTTGTAGCTATAATTAAAGAAATAAGTATTGTTCCTTTAATTCCAATGGCTAAAAGTACAAATAAAGCTGCAAGTGGAATTACAATTAGCCTAAAAAATGAAATTATATAAACCCTTTTGTCCTTAAGTGCAGATAAAAGGTTGCTTCTTGCTAAATTAAAACCAATAACCATCATAGCAAGGGGAGTGTTTAATGCAGCCATGCTTGAAATTGCCGAAGAAACAAAGCTTGGCAGTTTAACCGAGAAAATAAATAGCACAAGACCAATGCTTACAGCTATAATTCCCGGGTTAAAAATAAGCTTTCTTGCAGACATTTGCTTCTTTTCGCCGCTCATAGCAATAATGCCGTAGGTCCACATAAAAATATTAAATACGGCAACACATACCGAACCGTAAAAAACACCTTCGTCGCCAAGCACAGCCTTTTGAAGTGGTATTCCCATATAGCCTACGTTAGAAAAAACTAAAGCAAAGCGCATAACGCGTTGGCTTTTGTCTTCGCCACCTTTTAAAAACACCGTTGCCAACACAGCCGATACTATTTGTATAAGCATAAATGCTACAAAACAAATTATAAGACCTGTAAATTTGTCTTTATCAAAGGTTATGTTTAGTGAATTAATAATAAGGCAAGGGGTTACAAAGTTAAGAATAATATCCGAAATAACTTTAGAACCCTCTTGGCTTATAAGTTTGCGTTTTTCTCCAACAAAGCCGAAACCCATAAAAATAAACAGTATC
>JAFOFE010000083.1 GCA_017387475.1 Clostridia bacterium
AACCTGTGTTTGCTGCGCCTTGTCGGTCTTAAATGTTGCGCCTACACTTTTTTCACCTGCGTAATAGATTGATGTTTCGGAATATCTTTGATAGAAGGTATATTCTGTTGCGGGACTTAACCCTGTGAACACATTGCTTGACTGCCAGTTGATGCCGTCTTTTGAATATTCGCAACCACTTACAGACACTAATGTAACGCTATTATCCGTTCTGCTTTGCGCTGTAGGCGCACGTGGAACCATAAGTTGCGTAGCCTTATCGGTTTTTACGGTTAAAGCTTCGCTTTTTACACTAATTTCATGTGTGCTTGTTTCAAAATATCTTTGGTAAAAAGCATATTCGGTTGCAGGATTCAGCCCTGTAAACACATTGCTTAATTGCCAATTTATACCGTCTTTAGAGTATTCGCAACCTTCGCACTCTTTTAAGGTAATCGTTGTATCGGAATATTCGGACATTTCCGGTTTTGCCGGCGCAGAAATTGGCACTGCTTTAAACAAAATTGTTAAGCCAACACTTTTTGTGCTTTCAAAAGCCACATTAGACGCTTTTACACGTTGGTAAAAAGTGTATGTTGTGCCTGGGGAAAGATTTGAAAACACATTACTTGTTTGCCAATCTTTCCCGTTTAGCGAATACTCTAAACCCATTGTAGCAAGCAATGTAATAGAATCATTCGTTTTGCTTGCGAAAATAGGTGCTGAAGGTTCTTTACTATATTTACAAACACCACAGGTGTTACCATCGTTTAACAAATATTGATGATCTGTATTTTTACAAATTCCGAAAATTTTTCCGTTAGTTACATTTACTGTAAAAACGTCCAAATCTTCGTTTACCATATCGTTGTCAAGGTAAGTTACCGATAAAGGATGTTCGCCAACAGCATTATTTAAAACTTTAAATTTAAGTTTTGCAATTATACCATTACCATAAATATTTTCTTGCGAAAACCACTGAAACACCATTGCCTTGGCCGTTAGGTCTACCTTACTGGAAAACATTCCACTAGTAAGCACTTCACCTTGTTCGGCAGAAACAAATTCAAGTTTGCTAGTATCGTATGAAACCTTAAACCTAAAAGAAGCTATACCCGGATTGTTTTTAACAAACACAGGAACTTCCACTTCTTCCCCGACACTAACTATTGCTTCGCTAAAAGCCACCTCTACAGCTACTGTACCTGCAGCGTATGCAGGTACAGCGCCAATTAGTGATAATATTAATATTAATGAAAGGCACAAGCACTTTAGACGGCAAAGAAAATTATTGCTTTTCATCCTTCACCATCCCTTTAAATATCGGCAGCCAATAGCCACTGGTTAAGCATAATTACATCGTGGATATCAATAGTGCCATCTTCATTAACATCGGAAGATTTTTGCTGTTTTTCGGTTAATGTCATTGCCTTGCCGGATACATATTGAGCTAATTGAACAATATCGGCCATTGTATAAACACGGTCGCCATTAAGGTCGCCAAGCCAATAAGAACGAACTTCTACAGAACCGTTTATTTTGCCGAAAAGAACATTTTCTCCCGAAATATTTCCGTTATCGTTTTCGTCGAAAGAAATGGTAATATCCGAAATGCCATCTGTAGCTGTTTCAAGAACTTCAAATGTAAGATTATAAACCACGCCACTATTAACCATATCTGTTGCCCCAAACCAAAGAACAGTAATTTCGCCTTGATTTGCTTTATCGGTATTTACAATTATAGTTCCGTTTGCAAATGCGCCTTCTGCACTTGCGGAAACGAACTTAATATTTGAAGCATTGAAGTTAATGGTGTGAGTAAAGCCCGCAATACCGGTATTCTTTTTAACCGAAACCGGAACAGTAATGGTTTCGCCTAGACGACCAATTACGTGTCCTACTACAAAGCTTCCTTCGGTTACAACTTCACTGCGTTCACTAACCGATATGCTAAATTTGCTTGTTAAACCACCATAACCAATAACTATGGTTTTTACGCCCGGTGTGTTGCTATCAAAACCAGTTATGGTGTAATCTTCAACAACAACTCTTTGGCCGTTATTGTAGCAAGCGGTAACAGTTAAGCCTGTTGCATCAAATTCTTCGCTTAAGAAATACGTTAGTTTTTGTGGTGCTTCTACAATAATGTTAGTAAGCACGCGTGAGGTTACGTTAACATTAAATGTTCTTACCCAACCACCATAAGCAACCGAAACGGTATGTGTGCCAGGGTTAGATGAGAAACCTACTATTTCATAACTAGTAATTTCTTCGGTAGTGCCGTCGTTGTAGGTCGCTTCTACTTTAAGTCCTGTTGCATCGAATGCTTCGAACTGTAAATATTCAGTCTTTGCGGGATAAGAAACAATGTTGAAATCTGTAATAACGCGAGCAATAACGCTTACCGGGAATGCAACAAACTTATCACCATAGGTTGCAACTATTGTTTTAAGTCCCGGAATATCGTCGAAACCGGTTATTACAAGATCTTCAACAACCTCTACGTCTCCGTTATCGTATGTTGCTACAACCATCATACCCGTAGTATCAAATGCTTGACCTGCAACATATTCGGTTTTGTTGGGGGCTGTTTTTAATGTAAGGCTAACAACAGTTTTTGCCACTACCACAACATCAAAGGATACTGTTTTGCCCATATAGCCAATGGTTACAGTATGAGTGCCCGGTTCTGCAGAATATCCTGTTGTAGTGTATCCAACAGATACTCTGTTTTCGGTATTGTTGTTCATTACTGCAACTAAAACCATACCGGTTAAATCTAGCGCCTGACCTTCAAGATATTCAGTCTTAGTCGGCATAGTTTCAAGTTTCAAACTGCTAATAGCAACCGGGGTAACTGTTACTTCAAATGTTACAGCAAAACCTGCATAATTAACTGTTATTATCTGTTTGCCTAAATGGTGGATATTGCCACCTGTGGTCATATCAACAGTTACATCTAATTCTTCTGTTTTGTCATTTGTATATACAACTTTAATTTTAGCACCTGTAAAGTCGAACGCTGTGCCAATTCTAAATTCTGTTTCGTTGGGTTGACTAATAAGTTCAACGCCAATAACTTCAGGTCTTTCCACAACTGTTACAGGGAAAGTATCTGAACTGCCACGATATGTAACAGTAATAATTTGTTCACCGGTTACACTGTTATCGAAACCGGAAACCATATCTGCAGTAACGCTTAATAATTCCTTGTGTCCCGACACATAGGTAACATCAATCATACAACCGTCAAGAATCAAATCGTCACCGGTCATATATTCTGTTTTTAAAGGCCAAGAAATAATACTTACAATTGAAGCAGATTCGTTTAAATCTTGAACGTTACTTATAAGTTGGGGGTAAGGATGGTTAGCATATTCATTAAGAACCCAGGTGCTTTCGAAATCGAAGCCTGCGAACATAGTTTGTAAGCGCATTTGGCTTTCGGTAAGAGCAGTTGCGCCCGTTGAACTTGAACCAGTGCCATCAAGATAATAGCAGTTGGTGCTTGTTGACAAAGCAATGCCATACTTGCTTTCACCAGAAACCTTTCCTATATTATAGCACTCCCTTGCGGTACCACCGATACCGTAGGCATACGAAAACACATTGATATTGTATTCTTCAGCGGAAACTTTACCTGTATTATAGGATTCTGAAATTTTGCCAACTTTAGCAATACCAGCAGCATAAGATTTTCCATAGTAGGAAGAAGTATATGCCGTCGCCTTCGCAGAGACATCACCAGTGTTATAACATTTTGATATTACTGCACTTGTTTCGCCTTCACCAGCAATACCGCCCGCGCTATTAATATCATAATCGCATGATGAGGAGCTAGTGTAATTGTGGCTATAAGAAACAATATCACCTGTATTTGCACAATTAAATATTACGGATTTTGCATTTGCAATACCAACGATACCGCCAACATATCCATCTATATCAAGCACCGTTGCAACACCTTTAACATCAGCGTTGTTAATACAGTTTTCAATGCGTCCGCTACACTGACCGGCAATAGAACCAATGTAAAAATCCTTATTGCAGGAATAGTTTATGTCGCCGGTTATAGTTAGATTTTTTACAGTTCCGGTTACATTTGCAAAAAGTCCAATATAAACGGTTGATGTTCCACTTGGTATGCTTGTTACATCAATTCCAAGCCCGGTAATTTTATGTCCGTTACCGTTGAATTCGCCATAGAATTCATTGTTACCGTATACATCGTTGCTGCCAATAGGATTCCAACCATTGCCCATGAAATCCCAATCGCCACCGCGAGCTGTTGCTTCGGTAAGATCGATATCTGTCATTAGTATATAACTTCCGCCTAGGTTGTTGCGAACGTTATAAAGTTCTTCTATGGTATTGATTGGAACGTATACCTTTTCGTTTACCACTACGGTAAATGTCGCAATTTTACCCATATATGAAATAGTAAGTATTTGTGAGCCCGGCTTCGTTGCGTTATATCCTGTAACCATATCGGATGTTACGTCAATTTGTTCGTCGCCGCCCTCTATTTTAATTTTAATTTTACAACCGTCTATTTTAAAATCTTCGCCATAAGCATATACGGTCTTTGAGGGAAGACTTATAATTTCAATGCCGGTAATAACCCTTAAATCTTGTGTGTTGTTAGATAATTGTGGATAGGGGTAAACTGCATCTGCGTTTTGAACCCAAGTGGAAGCAAAATCGAAACCTTCGAACATTGAACTTAAAAGCATTTGTGCTTCGGTTAAAGATGTTGCGCCGGTATTGCTTGCACCACTGCCTGATAAATAATATGAATCTGTTGTTGTAGAACCACCAACACCATATTTTGAACCACCGATTACCTTGCCCAAGTTATAACATTGAGAAACTGTTCCATATGCGCAAATTCCACGGCCATAGCTGGAAGAACCGCCAGATGCTTTAATATCACCAACATTATAAGATTTTTCGACTAAACCGTTTGAGTTGTATCCACTTATACCACCTGCATACGGATTAGCGAAACAAGAAGAAGAATAATAAGCACCTTCTGATGTAACGTTTCCTATATTATAACATTCCGAAAGGGTTCCCGAAGATAAATAACCATTTATACCACCAGCATAAGTATAGCATGCTGGCGAACTATCATCTGTTGACGAATAGATATCTGCTCGATTTGAGCTTTGTGATATCGTTGATTTTGAGTTGTATCCAACAATGCCACCACAATAGTTTGTACAACCTGCTCCGGATGTGATAGACATGCTATTCATTTCATTGTGGATATTGTGAATTGTTGCGCCGTAAATCTTGCCTGCGAGAACGCCAACATATTTATTAACACTTGTTGCATTTACGCTCGAAGCAATACTGCCACCTACAAATGTCAAATCATGAATATATCCGGTAACGTTGGCAAAAAGTCCATAATAGACATCTTTGCCGATTCCAGAGGGATATGTCTTTACATCAATGCGCATACCGATAATTCTTTTGTGGTTGCCATCAAATTCTCCAGAGAAAGCAGCGTCGCCATAAATATCACCACTACCAATTGGATTCCAACCGTTGCCACCAAAATCCCATGCGCCACCCTTGGTGGTTGCTTCTGTAAGGTCAATATCATTCATAAGGATATAATTGCCTGCCAAGTTTTTACGAATATTGTAAAGGTCTTCTACAGTATAAATTGGTGTATAAACCTTTTCGTTTACAACAACGCTAAAGGTAGCTGTTCTGCCTTTATATGTTACGGTTATAGTTTGTGTGCCAGAAACTTCTGCATTATAACCTGTAACCATATTTTTTGTTACAGGAATAACCTGATTTTCGCCATTTTGTATTTTTACTGTAATTTCGGCACCGGTTAAATTTAAAGGTTCACCAAAAGCGTATTCGGTTTTTACGGGTAAAGAAGTAATTTCAATTCCTTCTATTACTCTTAAATCTTGTGGATTGCTTTTAAGCTGAGGATATGGATATTCTGCACTATTATTTTGAACCCAAGTATCATTAAAATTGAAGCCAACATAAACCGAAGAAAGCATCATTTGTGCTTCGGTTAATGCTGTCGCTCCTGTAGAACTACTACCAGCACCAGTAAGATAATAACAATTTGTAAGAGTTCCTGTTGAAACAGCATATTGTGATGTAGTTGCCTTTACAACGCCAATATTGTAAGCTTCTTTAACTATTGAACCACCAATACCATAAGCGTATCCTTCACGATAGGAACCGCTACCTGTGTATTTAGCGGTAACAGGCGCTGCATTGTAACACTTTTGAATTGTCGCACTGCCGTTTGCAATACCTGCAGCATAATGTCTTCCGGCGCACGTAGAACTAGAACTTGCAGCACCGTTCGCAAGTATTTCGCCAACATTATATGAATTAGTTATTTTAGTGTTGTTGCTATCGCTATAACCAACAATACCACCCGCATACGAGTTATCTTTAGAAGACGAACCATAAGATACGCCAACGATTGCGTTGACATCGCCATTATTTACGCATCCGGTGATTGTTGCTCCAGAAGTGAAGCCTACTAATCCACCTGCATAAACATATGTGTTTGTTCCAGTATTGTATGTTGAAGCAACAGATATACGTGCATTGGAGTCACAGTTTTCTATAGTTCCCGTGCAATAGCCAGCCACAGCACCTGCATAGATATCTACTGCCGAAGAAGTCCAGTTCGCATAAACGTTTCCATCAATCGTTAAATTTTTAATAGTACCGGTAACATTAGCGAACAAGCCAAGATAAATCATTGATTTTGCACCGGACGGCAATGTAGTAACGGATATACGCATTCCGGTTATAGAATAACCATTACCATCGAAAGTACCGGTAAATGCATTTTTACCATATGCATCCCCACTACCGATAGGATTCCAACCACGGCCTTCATAATCCCATGCACCACCAGAAGCAGTTGCATCAGTAAGGTCGATATCGTTCACGAGAATATAGTTAGCAGTTAAGTCATTGCGGATGTTGTAAAGTTCCTCAATGGTGCTAATTTCTATAAACTCTTGTTCTGTTGTGTCTGTTTCCTCTAATGCAATTGCATTAAGTGGCAAGGATACCACCAACATAGCTAACGCCAGCATTAAAGCAAGCAAACTCCTACCTTTTCTTATAAATTGTTTGGTCATTTAAATAACCCCTTTCATAGAAAGTAGAATGATACCATTTTATATACAGTTTAGCACACTAAAGCCATTTTTTCAAGAAATAACTACATTTAGCCGAAACATAAGAAAAAAATAAACCAAAATATGCTTTTACCTTAATTTTAAACGGAATTGTTGGTTAAACGGGACGCCCGTTACGCCGTCCCCTACAAAAACGGCGGGACCACCTCTTACGGAGGCCGTCTCCCTCTGTCCTTCGGACATCTCCCTCGCACTGCGAGGGAGTCTTCCCCGCCCTACGCTCGCCGTGAAGTTTTATATAATTTTGTGCCGAAGGCACTCATTCACTAGGCCCCGGTCCCTTTTCCCTGTTCCCTTTTCCCTCTTCCCTAAAAAAAGCACCCCGAAGGGTGCTTTTTTTATCTTGCATTATAGTCTTTGTCGGCAGCTGTGTTCTTTGCGTATTTCATAATACGGGAATGTTCGGAAGAACTGATAAGACCCATTTTAACGCCGTTAACTTCTACCTGATAACGAGCATTTGTTATTTTGAAATACTTAACAACTGTGCTTGTGCCGCCTTCCTTATGCTTAACGGTAAGCACGGTATCGGGGGTAAGACCCGAAGTATCGTGTTCTTCGTAAGACTGTGCGCTAATACCAATTAAATATTGATAGAAGGACTGGAAGTTAGCCTTTTTAATTTCTTTGCCACCAACTTCTACCTTTGAAAGATTGTTTGTATCGGCTTCTTCGTCGTATTCGGTAGTAATATCGAATACAACCTTTTCTACGCCCGATTCAACCGTAATGCTTTGGGCATTGGTAATGTTTTCAATAAAGAGAAGTTTGTTGAAGATATCGCCTCTGTCGTAAGTGGCAGGAGCAAGCGAAGAAGCAGCAACCATCATAATAGTTTTGTTGCCTTCATAATAAACGGCATAGTTGCCATCTTTTTGAAGTGTTGCCTTAAAGCTTCTTTTAATGTTATCTACATAAACGGTAACTTCAAAATCGGGGTTATCCAGACCGAACTGCTTAATATCTTCTTCGGTGGTTGTGTAGGAATAACAGCCTGTAGCTTCAATTCCGTAAGAGAAAAGCGCAACAACGTTACCTACATTTTCATCGTTTGCAGGGCGCTTTGTGGGGCTTGTAATTTTATAAGCAGTAAAGGTTGTAATTTTATCGGTTTCTTGTGATTCAATTACATAGGTATCGCCAATATTTTTACCACTAATAATTACCTTGTCGCAAAGCACAAGCTGACCTTCGGTGAAGTTATTATCGCTGTATTCTGCATCTTTAGCAATTGCAGGAATGCTTTCGGGGTTAACAAAATCGGTCTTGACCTTTTGGTAATGATAGAATTCGCTAACGCCTGCTATATAGTAAACTGCATTATCTTTGCTTGTTGTAGCATAACGGCCTGTTTTGGTGGGGTTTTCGCCACCAATGTAAAGGGTAAGATGCGCATCTGCGCTATCGCCCTTATAGAAATCTACCTGATAAATGGGGTTATCTAAACCGTAATCGTTGCCATCGTTTTTATCGTCGCTAACCTTTTTGGTGTAGTGCTGTTCCATATAGCTGTTTACGGTGTTATCGATATTAGTGTAATCGGTAAGTTCGGGGTCGATATCGGCAAGCGCCCATTCTTTAACGGTTTTTGTTGTGGTTTCGCCGTTATCGTCTTGGGTCTGCTTTACTCTTTCGATAATTTTGTATTCAATTTGCGCATCGCTTCTTGTAAGCACAACACGGTCTACACCTTCGAACTCTGCACTATTAACAATGGGTGGACTAATTTCATCGCCCGATGAAGTGTTGCTGTCGTCTAAAAGGGGTGGAATGGTAATTGCCACAGTTACGCTAATGGCAACTACCAAAACAAGTGCTATTACCGAAGCAATGATTTTTTTAAGTTTAACGCCTTTTTTAACCTTATCACGATGTAGTTCGGGCGCCGAGAATATTGTAGATTCTTCGTCGCTTACTTCGAACACACGAGATTCAAACTCAAAGTCGTTGTCCTTCATATTGTCGCTCATCGACGAGCCCTCCTTATAAAGACAACTACGCCGGTAATAATAAGGCTAAATGGTAATAACCATTGGAAAATTACCATAATAACAATGGTGCTGTCGTAGGTTACAACATTGGTAAATGTTGTGTCGCTCATCTTCTTCATTGTGAAGGTAACGCCTTCGGTATCTGCGCCGCTGATGTGTTTAGCAGAGTTTAAGATAAGCTCGGAGTTTACATCGTAGCCGGTAGAGAACCAATAAGGATCGATAAAATCACGGCTGGAGAAAGCGCAAACATAGCTTGTGCAAAGCACGTTATCTACATAGGTAGATTCGCTAGCCATAAGCACGCCGATATATTGGTTGGTGTCGATTGAACCGTCGGGTTTCCATTCGCTATCTTCGCTAATTGGCTTAATAACAACGGTATCTTCGGGGGTTACTGCAAGAGGTGTGGTTATACGAATGCCTTCTTCTTCGAACACCTGAAGTAAGGGCGCGTTACCACCTGCAATTGCATAGCCACCGTTCATAATTTCGGCATATTCTTTGGTAATATCGTCTTCGCTTTCAATTGTGGAAGGAACGAAGTAGTTAACGGTAGGATCGCCAAACACCTGATAGTTTTCGCTTGTTTCGTAAAGAAGACCGGGTTCTATTGCAATACCCCATTCTTCAAGGTAAGAAGCAAGGTTGGGTGTTTCGGGGGATGTTGGGTCGGCAAAGAACATAAGACCCTTGCCACGCTTTTCGCCGTTTTTAAGCCATTCGTCAATAACGTCTAATTC
The DNA here is from genome assembly GCA_017387475.1 of Clostridia bacterium. Lineage (GTDB taxonomy): Bacteria > Bacillota > Clostridia > Oscillospirales > Acutalibacteraceae > SFWF01. The sequence goes on from JAFOFE010000083.1 coordinate 9,916, forward strand.
TTCGGAAGCGAAGTCTTCGGTAGGCTCGCTAATAATTACAAGGTCTACTTCTTCGCTGATTTCGGTAATGTTATAATCGCTAAATACTTCAACGTCGAAGTTGTTTTGCTTTAAGAAGTCAATATACTCTGTAATGTTGCCTTTTTTGGTGTGGTTTTCAAGCACAAGCACCTTTTGGGTTTCGTTGGAAGTTGCCTTAAAGATAGCACTTGTGAGGGCAGATTCCATTTTGTTACCCGAAACGGTATAGCTTTTATAGTCGCCACCAAACATACCTGCATAGGAATTTTCATCTTCGGTAAGATAATAAATATCGTCGAAGCTTAAAATTTCGTTTTTGGTATATTTTTCGCCACCAATTTCCTTTTCGCACTCAACAATAATATCGCAAAGGGTTACGCCCTTGTATTTGTTGGTAATTTCAGAGAAGGAAGGATCATAAGGGTCAACGAAGTTAATTGTAATGTTGTCGGAATAAACATCGTATAAATCGAGAAGATTTAAGGTTTGGTCGTAATAAGCGTAAACGCCATCGTTAGAACCGGTAGCATCGGTTGCGCTGAAGTAGTTTTGCGCAACGTACTCTGCGCCTGTGGAGAAGTCTTCACGGGTGATGCAGACGGTAATGGTAACCTTTTCGTCAAGCTCTTTAATGAACTTAATGTTTTCTTCGGACAAGGTGTTATCGCCTGTAAGCGAAATATCTATATCGAGGTTTACTCTTTGTGCTAAAACGGCAAAAAGAATGTTAAATGCAACGGCAACAGCTACAACAATTGCAGTAATAGCAATAGCATAACCACCCTGCTTTAATTTTGCCTTGTTGGAAAATTTAGGGGTTTTTTCTTCGGTTTTATGGTTTTTGCCGAAAATTTTATCTAATATTTTCTTAAACATTGCTTTTTACCCCCTTACGCCCATCTTCTGCGTTCTACTGCGCGAATTGATAAGAAGACAAAAACAGCAACAATAGAAACAAGGAAAATTACATCTACAACACTAAAAATTGAAGAAGTAAAGCTGGAAACAAGGTTAACGAATGCCATTTTGTTGGCTGCATCGATTACCCACTGAACTTCTGAAAGGGCTGCGAGCGAAGGAAGCACCATTAAAAGAAGGAAGGTAATAAGGGTTAAAATGCAGGAAATAATTGGGCTTTCGGTAAGCGCCGAAATAAACATACCAATTGCAATAAGTGCAGCGCCTACAAGCATTGCGCCAAGCCAAGCGTTTAAGAAGATAAGCCAGTTTGGTGAAGAAAGTAACGTAACAATTATTTCGAAAAGAACTACAGGAGAAAATGCTAATGCATAAACTGCAAGGCAAGCAAAGAATTTGCCAAGTACAATGCCTGTTACAGAAACAGGCGCTGTTAAAAGGGCTTGGTCAATTTTTTGTCTGCGTTCTTCAGATAAAAGTCGCATGGTAAGAACGGGTGTTACAAGCACAACAACAATTGAAAGTGAAGGGAAAATAATTTCGTTGTTGGGACTACCGTAACCAAAAAGGTTTACAAAGAAATAACCTTCGAAGAAAAGGAAAATTGCAAGGTAAACATAACCTAAAGGAGAAGTAAAATAAGACTTAAATTCTCTTTTAAAAATTGCGCTCATTTAATTGTCCTCCTTACTATATTCTTCTTCGGCGCCTGTTTCTTCGCCAACGGTTGCTTCGCCGCTTTCAAGGTCTATTTTAACCTTGGGCGCAGATTTTTTTGTTTTGGTTTCAACCACTTCTTCTGCTTCTTCGTCTTTAGCCTTTTCGCTACCCTTGGTTGCAAGAAGCTGAGTGCCCTTGTCGGCAGCGTCGGTAAGGCGTAAGAAGATTTGCTCTAATGTCATTTCGTTAGAGCTTAACGAAAGAATGGTCTTTTTGCGTTCTGCAAGGCGTTCGGAAACGGCTGCTCTAATATCGCAGTTTTCTTTAGGCTCAATAATATAATCTACTGTGCCTGCTTCCTTGCTTCCTGCAAACCTTAAATCTTTAACGCCGGGAATAGCATTTAAGATTTTATAAATTTCCATTTCGCTACCCATTACACGAAGTGTTAATGAGTGGTCTTTAGAAAGGTTTTTAGAAAGATTTTCGGGTGTATCGTCGGCAATGATTTTACCACCGTTAATAATTATAATTCTTTCGCAAACTTCTTGAATTTCGGAAAGGATGTGAGAAGAAAGAATAATTGTGTGGTTTTTGCCAAGACGAGCAATTAGGTTTCTAATTTCAATAATCTGTTTTGGGTCAAGACCAACGGTAGGTTCGTCAAGAATAAGAAGGTCGGGGTTGCCGATAAGCGCCTGTGCAATACCAACACGCTGACGATAACCTTTAGAAAGGTTTTTAATAAGACGATTATACACATTGTCGATTTTAACAAGGCGCACAATTTCTTCTATATGGGGTTTTTTAGGGAAGTTTACCTTCTTTAAATCGTACATAAAGTAAAGGTATTCTTTAACCGTCATATCGGTATAAAGTGGGGGAATTTCGGGCAGATAGCCAATGCGCTTTTTAGCTTCTTCGGGGTTTTCCATAATATCGAACTCGTCGATAGAAACCGAACCTGCTGTAAGCGATAAATAGCCCGTCCAATCCATTCTTTACAGTCAGGACAATATGTACCTGCAGTATAACCTACAGATGTACATGTTGCATCCACCTGTTCTGTAATTTCTCCATTAGGATGATTTGTAGCAGGAATGATTTCACCTGTTGAAAGCTTCAGATCACATCCCGAACAGTAAGTATCACCTGTGT
>JAFOFE010000010.1 GCA_017387475.1 Clostridia bacterium
AGGTGTATGACCCGGTGTAGCAACACAGTGTATTTCTGTGTTGCCAAGCTTGATAGTATCTCCATCATTTAGAATAACATCAGCTTCAAACGTTTCATTGAAAGTCATATTTAATTCTTTGGCATAGGTTAAATCAAGCTTACCGTTAACATAGTCTTTATCTTTCTCGCCAATGAATGTTTTAGCTCCTGTTAATTTAACAAGGGCAGCAGTACCACCAATATGGTCGATATGACCGTGAGTATGAACTATGTATTTTATATCGTAAGGATTAAATCCAAGTTCCCAAATGTTATTTATTATTAAATACAATGAGTGTTGATATCCGGTATCTATAAGTATAAGGCCATCGCCGGTGTCAATTAAATGTGTTGATGCAGGTTCTGTACCTATAAAATACAAATTACCGAATATCTTAAAGGGTTTAACATAACCATCCCAAACCATAATTATACCTCATTAACAATATTAGTAGGCTTGCCGTCAAGAAAAGCTTTAACGTTATCAATTGCAAAGGTAGCAAGGCGTTGTCTGCCTTCAACAGCTGTCCAACTAATGTGTGGGGTAATAAAGCAATTCTTTGCAGCAAGCAAAGGATTATCTTCGCTAATAGGTTCGTTTCTAACTGCATCAAGTCCTGCAGCGTATATCTTGCCACTGTTAAGTGCGTCTGCTAAATCTTCTTCAACAATGAGAGCACCACGGCTGTTGTTAATAAGAATAACGCCATCTTTCATTTTTGCAATACTGTCTTTGTTTATCATATTTTCTGTTTCAGGGAAAAGGGGACAGTGAAGTGAAATAACGTCAGACTTTTCAAGAAGTTCATCTAATTCGCAATACTTAAAAGTAGCGCTTTCAAGAGCAGGATTTTTAAATGTATCGTATGCTAATACATTCATACCAAACACTTGAGCACCACGAGCCATTATTTGACCGATTCTGCCTGCACCAACAATGCCCATTGTTTTGTTTTCAAGTTCAATGGACGGGTAGTCCCAGAAACACCAATCTTCAGGACCGGCTTTTCTGCCTTTGCGAACTTCTGCATCGTGGTAACCAACATGGTTGGTTATTTCCATAAGAAGCGCAAAAGCGTGTTGACCAATACCTTCTGTACCGTATGAAGGAACATTAGCTACAGGAATACCAAGTTCCTTTGCAGCAACAAAGTCTACGGTGTTATATCCTGTTGCACAAGTATCAAGAATTAAATGCCCAATTAGAATTCAATGCTATCTTGGAGATTATGTTTGCCCACCAAAAACTGTAATGGCTCTTTTTAATACAGCAAAAGTTAAAAAGAGAATTGAGTTTTTCCAAAGTGCAATGCATAGCTATTTCCCGCCTGAATGCGATGAAAAACAACCTGAATTTGTTTGGGAAGAAAACGTATAAATATGTAAAACGGTAAATGCGATTGCATTTACCGTTTTTTAATAAGCTAAATCTTATTTCATACTATTTTCATAAGATTCGATCATCTTCTTAACCATCTGACCACCGATAGAGCCAGCCTGCTTAGAAGTAAGGTCGCCATTGTAACCGTTCTTTAAATTTACGCCAACTTCATTAGCAGCTTCCATCTTGAAACGATTAAGAGCGTCTTTAGCTTCGGGAACTACGTTCTTTGCCACAATTTTTCACTCCTTTGCAAATTCATTTGCGTTTGCAATATTATTTTGCGATTATAAGCGAATAATATTATAGGAAAATTTTGCTTTAAAGTTATGTTGACATTAAAGATTTTAAATGATATAATTTTAAAAAGCTGTGATGGGACAAGTAAATTAAATTTATATTTCAGAGAGCCGCTGTTGCTGCGATGCGGTATATAAATTTCTTTGAAAAGACACCCGGAGCTGTCGGAAGAGGGCATTGCCGTTAGAACCGACCGTGATTAGAGCGTTAATCTTTTAAAGTGAGCCTTTTTTGGCTAATTTGGGTGGCACCGCGGAAACCGTCTTTCGTCCCAAAAGTTTAGGGATGAATGGCGGATTTTTAATTATAAGGAGTATATGTATGGAATTTTTAAATTACGAAAAGAAAATTGACACTACAGACATTTCTTACATTGTTGAAGGTTTTAAAAACGGAACCATTAAAGATGGTGAAGCTATAACCGTTAAAGGAACACTTCACAGAATTCGTGAAATGAGTGGCTTTGCGTTTGTTATCCTTCGTAGTGCAAGAATGGTATTCCAATGTGTTTGGGAAGAAGGCATTTCTAACTGCGATATTAAAGACTTCAGCACGGAAGAATGCGTTATTGTTGATGGCACACTTATTGTTGAAGAAAGAAGTCGTTTAGGCTTTGATATTCGTATTAACAATATGACAAGAATTTCCGGTAAAGCTGAAGTTCCTCCCGTTGAAATCAGCAACGATAAAAAGATGGCAAAGCTTAACCTTAACACCTTGCTTGATAACAGAATTATTGCACTTAGAAACCCTAAAATGCGTGCTATTCTAAAAATAGCAGACGGTGTAATGTACGGCTTCCGTAGTTTCTTACGTGAAGAAGGCTTTACCGAATTTGTACCACCAAAGATTGTAACTGCAGGTGCAGAAGGTGGCGCAGATATGTTTGAAGTTGACTATTTTGGTCAAAAAGCTTTCCTTAACCAAAGTCCACAGACCTATAAACAAATTATGGTTGGTGTGTTTGAAAAGGTATTTACTGCAGGTCCTGTTTTCCGTGCAGAAAAGCATAGCACTAATCGCCACATTAACGAATTCCAAGGTTTAGACCTTGAAATGGGTTTCATTAATTCATTTGAAGATATTATGGAACTTGAAGCTAGAATGTTTAAATATATCTTTAAGCTTTTAAACGAAGAATACGCTACAGAGCTTGAAATGTATTTAGGACAGGGAAATAGACTACCTGAACTTGAAAGCTTCCCCAAAATTAAATTTATGGACGCTAAAAGACTCTTTGCAGATGCTCATCCAGGCCCCCACGGCGAAAATGCACTTTTAGAGCCTGATTTTGCACCCGAAGAAGAAAAATGGCTTGGGGAATACTTCCTTAAGGAATATAATTCACCAATTGTGTTCATTACACATTATCCTTCTGCTAAACGTCCTTTCTATGCTATGGATGACCCACAAGACCCAGGTTACACCTTAAGCTTCGATATGCTTCTTTACGGCCTTGAAGTTACAACAGGCGGTCAACGTATTCACGACTACGAAATGCAGGTGAACAAGATGAAGGATAGAGGAATGAACATTGATGATTTTGAAGACTATCTTACCATGCATAAGTACGGAATGCCTCCGCACGGTGGTTTAGGTCTTGGACTTGAAAGAATCGTTCAAAACATTTTAGGCCTTGATAACATTAAGCAGGCTACTGCATTCCCAAGAGATAGAGACAGAATTAGACCATAATTTTTTAAAGACCATCGAAAGATGGTCTTTATTTTTTCAAATAAAAAAGCCTTGCAAAAACTGCAAGGCTTAATTTTTTTGAATTAACCAAAGAACTTGTCGTGAATAGCAACAACAGCTCTGTCAGCATCCTTTTCATCAATAAGAACAGAAATCTTAATTTCGCTTGTTGAAATGTTTTGAATGTTGATTTTTTCATCGGAAAGAGCTTCGAACATTTTAGAAGCAACACCAGGATGTGTTTCCATACCTGCACCAACAACAGAAACCTTAGAAATAGAAGTATCTGCATAAACATTCTTAAATGTAAGAACATCGCTTAAAGACTGAATAGCTGCAACAGCTTCGTCTGCTTGATCTGCAGTAGCAGTGAAGGTGATATCCTTTGTGCCATCACGGCCAACAGACTGAAGAATAATATCAATATTAACCTTAGCCTGAGCGAGTTTGTTGAATATTTTGAATGCAACACCTGGGGTGTCATCGAGTCCTACGATAGCAATACGTGCAACATTATTATCTTTAGCTACACCACTAATAAGCATTTTTTCCATTTTAACTTTCTCCTTTACAATTGTACCTGGTTTAGATTCAAGGCTAGACAGCACTTCAAGCTGTACGCCATATTTTTTAGCCATTTCTACTGAACGGTTATTAAGAACTTGAGCACCTAAAGATGCAAGCTCTAACATTTCGGAATAGGTGATTTCATCGAGCTTCCTAGCAGATGGAACCTTTCTGGGATCGGCAGTATATACACCGTCAACGTCGGTATAAATTTGACATACGTCAGCGTGCATTGATGCAGCAATAGCAACAGCACTTGTGTCAGAACCACCACGACCTAATGTGGTAAGGTCATCGTTCTTATTTAGACCTTGGAAACCTGCAACAACTACAATATTCTTTTGGTCAAGTTCGTTTCTAATACGTTCAGGATCTACACGCTTAATACGAGCGAGTGAGTGTGTAGAATTGGTTTGGAAGCCTGCTTGCCAACCAAGAAGGGAAGTAGCAGGATAACCAAGCTTTTCGATAGCCATTGCAAGAAGAGCAATAGAAATTTGTTCGCCTGCGCAAAGAAGCATATCCATTTCTCTTTTAGATGCGCCTGAAGGATTAATTTCTTTAGCTTTTGCAATAAGATCGTCGGTAGTATCGCCTTGAGCAGAAACAACTACTACAATGTCATTACCTTTTTTGTAGTCCTCAATAATTATGTTTGCAACATTAAAGACTCTTTCGGCATTAGCAACAGAGCTACCACCGAATTTTTTTACCATTAGTGCCATGTGATTTCCTCCAATATAATAACAGTTAGTCGATAACGTGAAGCATTTTTATAACTTCACAGCAGTCAAGACTGTTAATTTGATTAATAAGTGTTGCTTCAATATCGTTTTCTGTTACTAAAACAATTTCGTTTTCGCTTTCATTAACTATATATGAAGCAGTATTTAATTTTGTTTCAATATCTTTTTTAGTATTATCTAAATTGCTAGATTTTAAGCGAACAAAGAAACGAGCAATATCGGATCTACTATCTGCAACATAATTTTCGTCGCCTTTATTCCAATGCAGATATTTTCTGGCAGATAAATGTTTAGCACAGTCAATTACATCGCCTACAACAGCACTTGCAGTGGGGAACTTACCTGCACCTCTGCCATAGAACATAACGTCTCCTACGGCATCTCCACGAACCATAACAGCGTTAAATACATCGGTTACGCCGGAAAGCATATGATTTTTGCTAATAAGGGCAGGGTAGACGTTAGCTGTAATTCTGCCATCTTCAAGTTTTCTTGTTCTACCAACAAGTTTAATTACCGAGTTGAATTCATTAGCATAATCAACATCTTTAAGGGATACATTAGTAATACCTTCGGTTTTAACCTGTTCGGGATAAACGTGTTTACCAAAACCT
>JAFOFE010000084.1 GCA_017387475.1 Clostridia bacterium
GGTTGGAACATCCCTTTTAATTGCATCCGAAATAAAGGCAATTTTAAAACATCCAAAAATAAAGCCACAAATAGATAGGGAAGGCTTGTGGCAACTTCTGTTTTTGTCCCCATGTACAGTAAGTGGCAGTGGAGTTTTTAAAGATATTTCCGAAATAAAGCCTGCTTTTTGTGGAAGCTTTTCTAAAAAAGGCTTAAGGTTATATAAATATTGGAGTCTTAAACCCCAAGATATAAAAATATCTTCAGCCGAAGCTGCAAAGCACACAAAAGAACTTCTTTTAGATGCCGTAAACCGTCAACTTGTAAGCGACGTGCCGTTAGCAGTACTTTTGTCGGGTGGACTAGATTCTTCTGCCGTTTCGGCAATATCAAGCGAAAATTACAAAAACAGCGGCAAAATACTTTCTACCTATTCGTTTGAATATGAAGGGAATAAAAAGAATTTCAAAAGCTCGCTTTTCCAACCTCAAGGCGACGACGATTATGCCTTGTGGATAGCGCAAAAACTAGGCACCAACCATACTGTGCTAACAGCACCAACGAAAGAGGTAAGCGAACTTCTGTTAGATGCAGTTAAGGCTCGTGATATACCGGGGCAAGCAGATATAGATTCTTCACTTTTGTATTTCTGTTCAAAAATAAAAGAAAACCATACGGTTGTGCTTTCGGGTGAATGTGCCGATGAAATTTTCGGTGGTTACCCGTGGTTTTATAAAGAAGAAATGCTTAATAGCGATTTCTTCCCGTGGATACACAGTCCGTTAACTCGCGCAAATCTTTTTAAAGATGAAATTGTAAGAATAAATGACGGCTACTCATACGCGTCGGCGCTTTATAAAGCAAGCCTTAACGAATGCTTGCTAACGGGCGAAGAAACGGCAGATATGAAACTTGCACGACAGGCAACCTGGCTTTCGGTTAATTGGTTTATGACATCACTTCTTGAAAGAAAAGACAGAATGAGTATGTATTCGGGACTTGAAGTCAGAGTTCCGTTTTCCGACCATAGAATACTTGAATTTGTATATAATGTGCCGTGGAGCATTAAGTTTGAAGATAATGTTGAAAAGGCACTTTTGCGAAAAGCAGTAAGCGACTATTTGCCCGATAAAATTCTTTACCGTAAAAAGTCGCCATACCCAAAAACCCATAACCCCAAGTACGAAAAGGCAGTAAAAAAGGAACTTCGCCGCAGAATAAAATCGGGTGGTGTGCTTGCCGAAATGTTAGATAAAAAAAGCCTAAACAGCTTTTTATCGGGCGAAAACACAACTTGGTTCGGCCAACTTATGTCAAGACCACAGCTTATTGCTTGGCTTATTCAACTAGATATGTGGTTCGAAATTTATGATGCTTGGCTTATCACATAAAAATATGCTTGACAAGAAATGTGTTTGATAGTATAATACGCCTTGTAGATTTTATCCTCTGCAATAATTGCAAAGGGAGGGAATTAGATGAGTCAGGTTAGATTAAAAGAGAATGAATCGCTTGATAACGCGCTTAGACGTTTTAAAAGACAGACAGCAAAGGACGGAGTTATCCAAGAAGTCCGTAAGAGAGAGCATTACGAAAAGCCCTCTGTAAAGCGCAAGAAGAAGTCTGAAGCGGCACGTAAACGTAAGTTCCGCTAAGCGATATTACTCAAAAGCTAAAAGCGGTTGCAGAGCAACCGCTTTTTCTGTTTTTATGTTTATTTTTAAGGTGATAACAAAATGTTCAAACCTACATATATATTTAACACTATAACCGATATAACACCGGAATTTTTAAATAAAAACAACATTAAGGCATTACTGCTTGATGTAGATAACACCTTGTCTGTTGCGCACGCAAACAAAACACTTCGCGAAGGCGTACCCGAATGGCTATCTGCAATGCGCGAAAACGATATTGAAATGTTAATCGTTTCCAACGCTAAAAAGAAAAGGGCAAAGCGCTTTGCCGACAGCATTGCGCTAGATGTTATCGGTCTTGCAGCTAAACCACTTCCTTTTGGTTATATCAAAGCCGTTAGTAAGCTTAAAATTAAAAGAAAAAATGTGGCAATGGTTGGCGACCAAATATTTACCGATGTTTTAGGTGGACGTCTTGCAGGTGTCAAAACGGTATTTTTAACCGACATAACTCCCGAAGACAAACCTTTTTTCAAAATAAAACGCCGTTTAGAGCAAATAATGTTAAAGAGGTGGAAAAATGAGCGCTAAATTCGGACCTGCAGGCAATAGCGAAAGCTTTGCAGCAATGGGCTATAAGCATAGCCTTCAAGTTCCTGAATATATCGAAAAAATGGGACTGGATGCATTTGAATATCAGTGTGGACGTGGCGTAAATATCGGACAAGATAAGGCTACAGAGCTTGGCAAAAAGGCAAGCGAAAAGGGTATAGCCCTTTCTTTGCATGCGCCCTATTATATTTCTATGTCTTCGGTTGAAGAAGAAAAAAGAATTAAATCGGTAGACTATATTTTGCAAAGCGCACGTGCAGTTAATGCAATGGGTGGACAAAGAATAGTTGTTCACACAGGCTCTTGTGGCAAAATTTCCCGTGAAGAAGCATTGGCACTTGCTATAGATACAATGAAACTTGCAATAAATGCGCTAGATGCCGAAGGCCTTTCTAATATTAGGGTTTGCCCAGAAACAATGGGTAAGGTAAACCAACTCGGCACACTCGAAGAAGTGCTTGCCCTTTGCGAGCTTGATGAAAGACTTATTCCTTGTATAGATTTCGGCCACCTAAACGCAAGAGATAGGGGAATACTTAAAACCTACGAAGATTTTGAAAATATTTTCAACACCATAGAAAATAAGCTTGGCATTTCACGCCTTCGTGAATTCCATTCTCACTTTTCAAAAATCGAATATTCGGCAGGTGGCGAAGTAAGACACCTTACGTTCGAAGATAATGTTTTCGGTCCTAATTTCGAACCTGTGTGCGAACTCATTTATAAAAAACAATGTTCGCCAACCATAATTTGTGAATCGGCAGGAACCCAAGCAGAAGATGCAAAGGCTATAAAAGATTATTATTGGAGTCTTGTAAAATGAAAAAAATTCTAGTTATAAACGGACCAAATCTTAATATGCTCGGTATTCGCGAAAGAAATATATACGGCAGCGATACGCTCGATTCAATTAATGCCGAAGTTAAGGCCTATGCCGAAACATTAGGTATGGATTGCGATTTCTTTCAGTCTAATTGCGAAGGCGAAATTATCACAAAAATTCATACTGTTTTAACAGAATACGACGGTTGCATAATTAATGCAGGCGCATACACCCATTACAGCTATGCAATAAGAGATGCAATTGAATGTGTAAAGGCTAAACCTTTTATTGAAGTTCATATGTCAGATATTAAGGCTCGCGAAGAATTTCGCAGAGTTTCTGTAATAACCGAAGTTTGTAAAGATATTATTGCAGGCTTTGGAAAAGATAGTTATAAGCTTGCCGTAAAAGCAATAGGAGAGTTAATATAATGACAACCCTTCGTTATATAACCAATAAAACTGCTGCGCTTATAATCACGCCCGAAAACCGTCGTTATTTAACAGGCTTTCCGTCTTCACTTGGTTATTTGCTTTTAACAAACGGTGGCAACAAACTTTTTGTAGATGGCAGATATTTCGAAGCAGCGCAAAAATCGGCTGTTGATGCCGAAGTTGTGCTAATGACAAACCTTGTTAGTCAGTTAAATGAAGAACTTGAAAAAAACGGTATAGGTAAGCTTTTAATAGAAACCAAAAACGAAATTTCTGTTTTTCAAAACCTTAAAACCAAGCTTAATGTAAAGGTGGTACCACATCAGCCTTTAACCGATAAATTAAGCCTTGTGCGTTCGGTTAAAAAGCGCACAGAAATTGAAAGTATTATAGAAGCACAGCGCATATCCGAAAAAGCCTTTTACGATGTGTTAGATTTTATTAAGGCAGGGGTAACCGAAAAAGAAATTGCCGCTTTTTTAGAATACCGTATGAAGCTTTACGGTTCCCAAAAGGCTGCTTTCGAAACCATTGCCGTTTCGGGTGAAAATTCTTCAATGCCACACGGCGTTCCAACCAACAAAAAGGTTGAAAACGGAGATTTTATAACAATGGACTTCGGCTCTACCATAAACGGATATTGCAGCGATATGACAAGAACCGTTGCAGTAGGCTTCGCAACCGACGAAATGGGGCAGGTCTATAATACCGTGCTTAAGGCACAGCAAAATGTTCAAAACACAATAAAAGCAGGTCTTCTTTGTTCAGATGCAGATAAGGCTGCAAGAAGCGTTATTGAAACGGCAGGATATGGCGAATATTTTTGCCATTCCACAGGGCACGGAGTTGGTCTTGAAATACACGAAGCACCAACATTGTCGCCAAAAAATAATGAAGTAAAATTAAGGGCAGGTCAGGTTGTAACAAACGAACCCGGCATATATTTGCCAAAAAAATTCGGCGTAAGAATAGAAGATATGCTTCAAGTTCAAAAGAATGGCTGTAAAAACTTGACAAAAGCGCCGAAAGACCTTATAATTCTATAGAAGATTTATTTTTAAATTAAAGTTTAAAAACCTGGAGGAAAATAAATATGGTAACAGCTGGCGATTTTAGAAATGGCGTAACCTTCGAAATGGACGGTAACGTATATCAAATCATCGAATTCCAACACGTAAAGCCCGGTAAAGGTGCTGCTTTCGTTCGTGCAAAAATTCGTAACATTATTGCAGGTGGCGTAACCGAACGTACCTTCAACCCTAACGATAAATACCCCACAGCATTTATCGAAAGAAAAGATATGGAATTCTCTTATGAAGATGGTGGTCTTTACTACTTCATGGATCCCGAATCTTACGAAATGGTTCCCGTTAATAAAGATGACCTTGGCGATGCTTTCAAGTTCGTTAAGGAAAATATGACCTGCAAAATCCTTTCTTACAAGGGCAGCGTATTTGGCGTAGAACCCCCAACATTCGTAGAACTCGTTGTTACCCAGACCGATCCTGGTTTTGCTGGCAACACTGCTACTAATGCAACCAAACCTGCAACTCTCGAAACAGGTGCAGAAATTCGCGTACCTCTCTTCATCAACGAAGGCGACCTTCTCCGTATCGATACTCGTACCGGCGAATATATGGAACGTGCATAATTTAAAGCATTATGGCAATATTATAATATCTTAATTTTAGGAGAAAAGCTCATGACAATTTCTGAAAGAATTTCTTACATCAAAGGTCTTGCTGATGGTCTCGAACTCGATACCACAACTAAAGAAGGCAAGGTTTTAAACGCTATTATCGATCTTCTCGAAGATATGGTAGATTAAATCGACGCTATCGATGAAGCTTGTGCAGAAATCGGCGAACAGCTCGACGCTGTAGACGAAGATCTCGCTTTAATCGAAGACGAATTCTACGCAGACGATGAAGACTAC
>JAFOFE010000085.1 GCA_017387475.1 Clostridia bacterium
ATATTTGCACCACCGTGTTTAGGACCTTTAAGTGAGCAAAGTGAAGCTGCAATAGCCGAATATGTATCGGTACCGGAAGAAGTAACAACTCTGTCGGTAAAGGTGGAGTTATTACCACCACCGTGTTCAGCGTGAAGAACTAATGCAAGGTCTAAAATTTTAGCTTCTAGCTCTGTATATTTGTTGTCAGGTCTTAACATTAAAAGAATGTTTTCTGCAGTAGAAAGAGCAGGATTTGGGTTGTGAATTACAAGTGGCTTACCCTTTCTGAAATGTATATATGCTTGATATGCATATATAGCTAAAAGAGGAAATGTTGATATAAGCCTAATAGACTGTTTAAGAACGTTTGGAATGGATGTATCGTTAGCTTGATCGTCGTAAGAATATAATGTTAATACACTACGTGCAAGTGAATTCATTATATCTCCGTTAGATGCTTTCATAATTACATCGCGTACAAAGTTTCTTGGAAGCTGTCTATTTGCAGCAAGAAGCTTATTAAAATCTTTAAGTTGTTGTTTATCCGGAAGTTCGCCGAATAATAAAAGATAAACACTTTCTTCGAAACCAAAACGATTTTCTTTTAAGAAACCATCAACAAGTTCGTTAATGTCGATTCCACGATAATATAATTCACCTTCAATTGGTGTTAAAACTCCATCAATTTCTCTTGAAGAATAACTAGTAGAAATTTCAGTAAGTCCTGTAAGAACACCCTTGCCCTTTGCGTCACGAAGGCCACGATTAACCTGATTTTTAGTAAATAATTCAGGATCTATTTTATCGTTTTCTGTGCAAAGTTTGGCAAGCTCTTGAATTTCAGGTGTAATAGTTGAAAACTTTTTAGATGACATGATTTACTCCTAGATTTATTTCATATTATTATACCACTTTATACCTAATATTGTCAACCAAACAACCGTAATACTTAATTTAATTATGTTAAGCACTAATTTTATAAAGTACAAAATAAAAAAGCTGACCTATAGGTCAGCTTTTGGTGATCTATCGGAGATTCGAACTCCGGACACCTTGATTAAAAGTCAAGTGCTCTGCCAACTGAGCTAATAGATCAAACGCAACGTTGATATTATATCAACAAAGGTAGCTCTTGTCAAGCATTATTTTTGCGGAAATCTAAAAAAATTAGACTTCCGCAAAAATATATTAAATTTGTACTATTTTACTACAATATTTACGAGTTTTTTAGGCACATAAAGCTCTTTAATTACGGTCTTTCCGGCAATTTCTGCAGCAACAGCATCTTCTGCTTTCGCAAGTGCAATAGCATCGTCGGAAGAAATGTCTGCAGGTATATTAAGACGAGCCTTAATCTTACCATTGATTTGAGCTACAATTTCAATTGTGCTTTCTACACATTTGGCTTCATCAAAGGTAGGCCACTTGGTTTGGTTAAGCATACCATCGTAACCACAAGTTACCCAAAGTTCTTCGGAAATATGTGGAGCAAAAGGATTAAGAAGGATAAGAAGTGTTTTAAACTCTGCTTTGTTAATGCTTCCCTTTCCACTAATATCATTTAGAAGTGCCATTAAGGAAGCAATTGCAGTATTCATCTTTAATTCTTCAATATCTGCTGAAACCTTTTTAATTGTTTTATGGAATGAAGCTTCAAGTTCTTTTGAATATTCGTTACCATCACATAAAATATCGGTTAAAGCGCAGATTCTATCAAGGAAACGTTTACATCCCTTAATAGATGCAGAGCTCCAAGGAGCAGCTTTTTCGAAGTCTCCGATAAACATTTCGTAAAGACGCATAGTATCTGCACCGTAATCGCGAATAATATCATCTGGGTTAACAACGTTTCCGCGAGATTTCGACATCTTTTCGCCATTTTCGCCAAGAATCATACCGTGGCTAGTTCTCTTTGCATAGGGTTCAGCATTAGGAACAACGCCAATATCGTATAAGAATCTATGCCAGAAACGGCTATACAATAGGTGCAATGTAGTATGTTCCATACCACCGTTATACCAGTCAACAGACATCCAATAATCAAGCGCTTCTTTAGATGCAATTTCCTTATCATTGTGTGATCGCAATATCTTAAGAAATACCAAGAAGAACCTGCCCATTGTGGCATTGTATCGGTTTCTCTTAATGCTTTGCCACCACACTTGGGACAAGTGGTATTAATCCAGTCGGTAATTTTAGCTAATGGAGATTCGCCGTTGTCGGTAGGTTCGTAAGAATCAACCATAGGAAGAAGTAATGGAAGTTCACTTTCGGGAAGTGGAACATAACCACAGCATTCACAATGAACAACAGGAATAGGTTCACCCCAATAACGTTGACGAGAGAATACCCAGTCACGAAGCTTATAGTTAACCTTTAACTGTCCAAGTTCACGTTCAGATAACCATTTAGTAATAGCTTCTTTAGCTTCGTCTACGCTAAGGCCATTAAGGAAGCCGGAATTAACCATTACACCGGTAGCGCAATCGGTATAAGCTTCTTCTTCGGGGTTACCACCTGCAACAACTTCAATTATAGGAAGATCGAATTTCTTTGCGAACTCCCAGTCACGTGTATCGTGTGCAGGTACAGCCATAATAGCACCTGTACCATAGGAAATTAATACGTAGTCAGAAATAAAGATAGGAATTTCGGTATCGTTTACAGGGTTAATAGCACAAACGCCTTCTAATTTAACGCCTGTTTTATCTTTAGCGAGTTCGGTACGTTCAAAGTCAGACTTTTTAGCAGCTTCTGCTTGGTAAGCTCTTACAGCGTCCATATTTGTAAGCTTATCTGCCCATTTTTCAATTAAAGGATGTTCGGGCGACATAACCATATAAGTAGCGCCGAAAAGTGTATCTGCTCTGGTAGAGAATACTTCAAGAATATCTCCAGCAGTAGTTTTAAATTTAATTTCAGTACCTGTAGAACGGCCTATCCAGTTTCTTTGTTGAGTTTTAACTCTATCTATAAAATCAACTTCATCTAAACCTTCAAGTAACTTTTCTGCATAATCAGTAATTTTAAGCATCCATTGGCTTTTTTCTTTACGAAGAACTTCACTGCCACAACGTTCACAAACGCCACCAACAACTTCTTCGTTTGCAAGTACACACTTACAAGAAGTACACCAGTTAACAGGCATTTGCTTTTTATAAGCAAGTCCCTTTTCAAGAAGTTTTAAGAATATCCACTGTGTCCATTTGTAATAAGAAGGATCGGTTGTGTTAACTTCTGCACTCCAGTCAAAAGAGAAACCTAAACTTTTAAGCTGTCTTTTAAAGTTAGCAATATTGTTTTTGGTAACGATTTCTGGGTGAATATGATTTTTTATAGCGAAGTTTTCGGTAGGAAGACCGAAAGCATCCCAACCCATAGGATATAATACATTAAAGCCTTCAAGACGCTTTTTTCTAGCAATTATATCAAGTGCTGTATAGGAACGAGGATGTCCTACATGAAGACCTTGACCTGAAGGATATGGAAACTCTACAAGACCATAAAATTTAGGTAAGGTGTAATCTTTCTTTGTTGCAAAAGTTTGGTTATCGTCCCAAATTTGCTGCCATTTCTTTTCAATTTCAGTAAAATTGTATTTCACTTAATTTTCCTCCCGAACGGATGTTAAAATATTATCTAAATCAATCTGCTTACCATCACTCCATAGACGGTCGAGATTGTAAAATTCTCTTGTATCTTTTGTAAAAATATGAATAACAACACCGGCATAATCAAGCAATATCCAACCGGTTGCTTTTCCCTCAATGTGATCGGGTTCAAATCCTTCTTTAGAAAGGTTTTCTTCAACTATATCAGCAAGTGCTTTTACGTGAGTACTTGATGTAGCTGTTGCAAGAATAAAATACTCTGCAATTACGGTTAATTCCCCTACTTCAATAGCTGAAATTTCTTTAGCCTTTTTATCGTTTAATGAATTTACTGCAATTTCAATAATTTTATTTAGTTTCACAATTATTCTCCATAGTTTTTATTTGTATTTCATTATAAGCAGCAATAGTGTCAGGATGAACTGCTCTGTTTTTGCTTATAAGGTCTTTAATAGTAAATTTAAGCGAATATAGCATTGCATCATCAATACTTATATTAACAAGCTTTCTCATTACATCAACATCGGGATAACTACGGTCTGCCGATGTGTAATCTGCAAGATATATAAGCTTTTCGAAAAGTGTCATTCCACTTTTTGCTGTTGTGTGATACCTAATTGAAGACACAATTTGCTCGTTATCTATATTCAATACATTTTTAACATATACTGAAGCAGAAATACCGTGCCATACAGGTACCGATATTTTTTCGATATCGGTTAGTATTATACCAAACTCACCTAAAATGTTCAAGTGTTCTTCCATAGATAAATTTTTAGTAATATCGTGTAAAAGACCGGCAAGATAAGCATCTTCTTCGTTTTCGCCGTAAAGTTTAGCCAAACGCTTAGCTTCATCTGCTACATAAAGTGAATGATTATAACGATAATCATCTAGCTTTTCACGAATTAATTTTTTATAATAATCAAATTTCATACTAAACACCATATAAATTGTGCTTGGTTATATATTCAAAAACACCTTTATCAAGCAACTTACAACATTTACGTTCAGCTAAATCATTTCTAATTTGAGTAGATGAAACATCGGTAATTTCATTCTCTATAGAAACAATGTTAGCGCCTAAATCTATTAATTTTTCAACAGATTTAATGTGTTCTTCAGTATTAATACCAACTCTTTTAAAGGTTATTAAAGAACATTTCTTTAAAATATCTTTATAATCTTTCCATGTATCAAAAGAAACAAGCATATCGCCACCAATTGTTATGGCCAGCGACTTGTCTTTATAATGGTTTTTAAGAGCTGTTACTGTATCAATAGTATAGCTTTTACCTTCACGCTTCAGTTCAATATCACAAACTTCTACGTTTGGATATTTACTAGCTATAATTGAACACATATCAATTCTATCTGTCTCATCGGCAAGATAGCTTGAATCTTTATGTGGTGGAATTTTTGTTGGAACAACTAGAACTTTATCTACTCCGTCAAGTTTGCTTAAACTTTCGATAATTTCTTCGTGTCCTATGTGTATAGGATTAAATGAACCACCAAAAACAACTACCATACCCATATTATTTTACCAAAACAATAGACTTATGTTCTTTGCTTTCTTTATAAAGTACAAATCTGTAACCAATAACCTGTACAACATCTGCACCTGTTTCTTTTGCAATAGCATCAGCAGCTTCTCTAGAAGTAACAGGAGATGTTTCAAGTACACGAAGTTTAATTAATTCTCTAGCTTCAAGTGCTTCGGAAACTTGTTTGTAAAGTTGCTCGTTAAGGCCACCTTTACCAACTTGGAAAATAGCGTCCAAGCTGTTAGCGAGTCCTCTGAGTTGAGCTCTTTGTCTTGAATTTAACATAAATTATACCTCTTTTAAATATACAGAAAGTTTTTCTGCAAATTCTTTTAACGCAACGCCTCTGTGGCTAATTGAATCTTTCTGTTCATCTGTAATTTCACCAAAACTACCAAGGCTAGATATAAATAACGGATCATAACCAAAACCGTTATTACCTATATATTCGGTAGCAATTTTACCAAAGCACTTACCTTCTGCAGTAATCTTATCATTATTAGGGAATACGCAAACAATGCTACTACAAAAATGAGCGCCTCTATTTTCAAAAGGAACATCTTTTAGCAGTGTTAAAAGTTTTTCGTTGTTCTTTTTGTTATCGGTTGGCTCACCTGCAAAACGAGCAGAATATATGCCGGGCGCACCGTCTAAATAATCAACGCAAAGTCCGGAATCATCGGCAATAGAAGGAAGTCCAGTTTCTTTCATAGCCATTTGCGCCTTTAAAAAAGCGTTTTCTGCAAAAGTTACGCCTGTTTCCTCTACTTCAGAAAGTGGTGTATCCAAATCTGCTTCGGAAATAACATCGATATTCATTGGCTTTAAAATTCGTACGAATTCAGCAATTTTATGTTTATTTTTAGAAGCTATAAAAAATTTCATAATACCACCATTAGCCTTCAAATAATGCGTCTACAAATTGTTTATTATCGAACGGTTGAAGATCATCCATTTGTTCGCCAACACCAATAAATTTAACAGGAACCTTAAGTTCGTTAATTATTGGAATTACAACGCCACCTTTTGCAGTACCGTCCAGTTTAGTAAGAACAATACCTGTTATATCGGTAACAGTCTTAAACTGTCTTGCTTGATTGACTGCGTTTTGACCAGTTGTAGCATCAAGAACAAGCAAAGCTTCAACCGAAGCTTCGGGCAATTCACGGCCAATTATACGATACATTTTTGCAAGTTCATCCATAAGATTTTTCTTGTTGTGAAGTCTACCCGCAGTATCGCAAATTAAAACATCGGCTTTTCTAGCTTTTGCAGATGCTATTGCATCGAACACAACAGAAGCAGGGTCGGTACCGGGAACATTTTTCACAAGGTGAACGCCTGCCCTATCTGCCCATAAAGATAGTTGTTCAATTGCAGCAGCTCTAAAGGTATCTGCAGCTGCTAGCATAACAGTTTTGCCTTCTTTTTGAAGTTTAGATGCTAACTTACCAATAGTTGTAGTTTTACCAACGCCGTTAACGCCAACAACCATAATTACAGAAGGTGTTGTATCCAATTTTAATTCGTAATCGCCTAAAGTCATTTCGTATAAAATGTCTTTAAGTAAATCGGTAATTAAAGCAGGGTCGGTAATACGTTCTTCTTTAATTCTTTTTCGAAGTGTTTCGCAAATTTCACCTGCTGTTATTGCACCAATATCACAAGTTATAAGAATTTCTTCGAGTTCTTCAAGTAATTCGTCATCAACTTTAGTAAAAGAACTAATTGCCGAATTTACTGAATTTAAAAGTGCCGATCGGGTCTTGTTAAGACCCGATTTAATTTTATCGAAAAATCCCATCAATTATCTCCCATTTTCAAGATTAAGTTGTTTTTCGAGTTCTGCAATGTTAAGCTCTAACAATTTAGTAATACCCTTTTCTTGCATGGTTACACCGTAAAGCATATCGGCAGCTTCCATGGTTCCTCGTCTATGGGTAATACAAATAAACTGTGTAGCAAAGTCAGATTTGCTCATATAATCGGCAAATCTATCAACGTTAATATCGTCAAGCGCAGTATCTACCTCGTCTAAGAAGCAGAAAGGTGGTGCATTTACCTTCATAATTGCAAAATAGATTGCAAGAGCAATTAATGCCTTTTCACCACCGGATAAACCGTCAAGACTAGGTACGTTTTTACCTGGTAATTTTGCAACTATGTCGATACCACTTTCAAGAACGTTATCAGGGTTGGTTAATACTAGCTTCGCTGTACCACCACCAAACAAATCGACAAATGTTTTAGAGAAGTTTTCACCAATTTTATTGAAACCAATAATGAAAAGTTCCTTCATTTGTTCGGTAAGTTGTGAAATTAATTTACCAAGTTCATCTCTGGCTTTTTCAACATCTGCAATTTGTTCTTTCATAAATGTATAGCGTTCATTTACTTCTTTGTATTCTTCAATAGCAGATACATTTACATTGCCAAGAGAACGAATTTTGCTTTTAATTTCAACTAAAGTTCTTTTAGCTTCGGCAACATCTTCAATTTTTATACCTGTAGCTTCGGCTTCAGATTTAGTTAGCTGATATTCATCGAAAAGTTGTCTAATTACATCGTCGCATTCCTTAACCATATTTTCACGGCGTTCGGAAAGACGTGCAAGTTCACCACTAATCTTTTCACGTTCAAGTGTTAATTCTTTTTCATCATTTCTTAAAAGAACTGTTGATTTTTCAACTTCATCTCTACGTACAGATAAAGATTCAATTTCGTTCTCAAAATCTGAACAAGACTTTTTGAGTGATTCAATATTAGCATTTTGCTCATCGATATTAGAAAGAATAGCACGATTCTTTTCTTCTAATAAAACAATTTCTTGCTTAATATTTTCGATTTGCTGAATTTGATTGCTATCGCTAAGTTCAAGTGCAGCAGCTGACGCCAATAAGTTTTCTGCGTCTTTTTGTGTTTCAATTACCTTAAGCTTAATATTTGTAATTTCTTCAGCTATAGCAGATCTTGATGCTGTAATATCATCTCTACCACCAGAAAGTTCAGCAATTCTTTGTTCAAGTGTTGTCTTTTCATCTTCAAAACCTGTAATTGAAGAAATTGAACTTTCAATAATAGCGTTAAGGTTAATTTTCTTTTCGTCAGAAGACGCTATTTCGTCATTTAATTCTTTTATTTGATTAAATGATGCATCCTTTAATTCACCAATACGTTTAAGTTCGCCAAGAGCACGAATCTTGTCTTCAGCGTAAGTTTTCAAGTTATCGGTAATAGTGGCAATTTCGCCTTCGCATTTAGATAATTCAGCAACAAACTTATTGTTTTCTTCAATATAAGTCTTTTCTTTTTCGGTAAGTTTTGCTACTTCATCTTTAAGCTTATTAATTTCAGTACCTCTAGATAAAAGACCGGCATTTTTAATTAAGGAACCACCGGTAATTGAGCCACCTACATTAATAACCTGACCGTCAAGTGAAACCACCTTAAATTTATTCTTATACTTTTTAGAAATAGAAATTGCTGAATCAATATCTTCAACAACAATTGTGCCACCAAGAAGATGTTTAATAATTTCGGTAAATTTGCTATCCGTTTTTACAAGATCACTAGCAACGCCAACATATCCAAATTCATCTTCATAACCGGAATCGTCGTATTCTTTTGCTTTTATAGAAGAAACAGGCAAGAATGTAGCACGACCTGAAGAAGATTTTTTAAGAAAATCAATAGCATATTTAGCTGTAGCATCGGTATCTACAATAATATTTTGCGCAGCATTACCAAGAGCTGTTTCGATAGCTACAGAATACTTCTTTTCAACATCAATTAAGCGAAGAACAGGACCGAAAACGCCACGAATTTTACCGTTTTCGCTTTCTTTAATAACGGCCTTAACAGAGTGGTTAAAGCCTTCCATATTCTTTTCTAAATCTTCTAGAATTTGAATTTTATGGTTTTTTGCATCAATATCTAAACGAAGCTTGTCTAACTTTTCTTTAGATGCTTCAGCGCTTTCTTTTCTGCTTTTAAGGCGAAGTTCAAAGCCTTTTAAAGTGTTTTCTAAAGAAATAATATTTTCTTCAATTTCGTCAAGAAGTTTATTTACTGATGTAAATTCGGTATTAAGAGCTTCAAATTCGGTATTATGTTTTTCAATTAATGAATCAACAATAATTCTTCTGGCCTTAAGCTCGTCAAGAGTAGCTACTGAAGACATCTGTTGAACCTTAGCATCGGAAATTTTTGTAGTTAAATCGTTAAGAAGAACAATTTCTGCTTCAATTTTTCTAGAAATATCATCGCTGTTTAAAAGAAGTTCCGATAATTTCTGTTCTGTAGCACTTAAAGTTGTTTCTAAAGAAGCAATTTCTAACTTCTTTTCTTCAGCTTTAGCTCTTTTATCTTCAATTTCTTTAATGTTTGAAATTGAAGAATTGTTAATATCGGTTAAGTCATTATTTAAACGCGAAATAGATTCGTCATTATGTAAAATATCGTTATTAAGTACAGAAATTTCACCAGAAATTCTAGCGATATTTTCGGTATATTCAGAAATTCTACGTCTTCTATCGTCAATTTCGGCTGTGAAACGCGCGAAATCGGCAGAATTCTTTTCGTTCTGCTCGTCAAAACTTAATAATTTAGACTCAATTTCTTTATAATGCGCCTGCGCAATATTGATTTTGTCGTCTTGATTTTTAAGATTATTTTTAGAATTTTCAAGAATGCTAAGCCAAAGACCAATTTCATATTCACGCTTTTTAGCTGCAAGCTCTAAAAACTTTTCTGCCTTTTTGCTCTGTTCAGAAAGTGGTCCAATTCGACCTTCAAGTTCTTTCATAATATCAAGAAGTCGAACAAGATTATCTTCGGCGGCAACAAGTTTTCTTTCGGCATCGGTCTTTTTATATCTATATCTGGAAATACCCGATGCTTCTTCGAAAATATCGCGTCTTTCTTGAGATTTTGAGCTAATGATACTGTCAATTTTACCTTGACCTATCATAGAATAACCATCACGGCCAAGACCTGTATCCATAAAGAGTTCGTGAACATCTTTAAGTCTTACAACATTACCATTAATAAGATATTCGCTATCATGAGAACGATAGTATCTACGGGTTACAGACACAAAATCATTATCAAAATTAAGTTCTCTGTCTGCGTTATCGATATTAAGAGTTACTTCGCAAAAACCGTGTGGCTTTCTATCGGCTGTACCACCAAAGATAACGTCTTCCATAGATTGTCCACGAAGGCTTTTGGTAGATTGTTCACCCAGAACCCATCTTATAGCGTCGGAAATATTACTCTTACCACTACCGTTAGGTCCAACAACTGCAGTTACTCCCCTGCCAAATTTTAAAACTGTTTTATCTGCAAACGACTTAAAGCCCTGTATTTGAACAGATGTAAGTAACATATTATTTCACTTCCTCTATAATAAAATCCGATTTATTTACTGTGTTATCGGGTATAAATTTAATTTTAAAACCTAAATCTTCAAAATGTTTTATATTAGAACGTTTTTGCCCAATAAATTTAGATAATTCGGTATCGTTTACACGAACTATGTATTCAGCTTTTTTACTTAAAGCTTTTGCTAATTGCTCTCTACATCTTAACGAATCACAAAGTTCGCGAAAGGCAGGATGCCAAGGTCCGGCAACATAACTTTCTGCTTCAATAGAATGAAGACCAACTCTAATAACATTTATGTTGTTATTTATGAATTTATCTTCAATTTTTGTGGCAAGTGCAACAGCGCTTTCAAGTGTCTGTGGAGCATAACTGCCTTCTGTATAAAGCTTTTCTAAATATGTATTTTTAATAGTAATTGTAGGATAAATTCTTACTGTATCGGGCTGTAATTCAATGATTTTATCAGCAGTGTATAAATCGTCTGCTTCCGAGCTTTTAAAAAGCCCTGTCATCATTTGAAGACCTAATGAAAAGCCAAATTCTTTTATAAGTTTTGACGCTTTAACAACATCTTCGGCTCTATGCCCTCTGTTATTGGCTTCAAGTACAAAATCGTTCATACTCTGAGCGCCAAGTTCAATTGCAGTTACACCAAATTGTTTTAAAATTGTTAAAATTACATTATCGATACAGTCGGGTCTGGTTGAAATGCGAATCCCTGAAACCTGACCATTTTTTATAAATTGATATGCCGTTTTAAGCAAAAGCAACATATAATCACGATCAATAGCAGTAAAACTACCACCAAAAAAAGCAATTTCACAGCTATCTTTATCGTATTTTTTTGAAGTAATTGCTATATTTACAGCATCTTCAACATCTTGCGCATTTGGTAACTTACTTTGCCCTGTAATGTGCTTTTGATTACAAAAAGAACATTGATGTGGGCAACCAAGATGTGGAACAAAAATAGAAATATTTGAATGACTCATTCTTCTATTCCCATTAATATTAAAGCTTGGTGTGCAGCTGCTTGTTCAGCCTGCTTTTTACTTTTACCAATACCTGTTCCAATGACATTAGAGTTTAAATGCACTTCAACGGTAAAGCGTTTATCGTGGTCAGGACCGGTTTCATCAATAAGAACGTATGTTAAACGTTCTTCGGGGTTTCTTTGAATAACTTCTTGAAGTGCAGTTTTATAGTCGTTAAATAACTCATATTCGCCATTTTCAAGTTCAGGTATAATAAAGCGTAACACGTGTTTTTTCGCAGCTTCAATTCCACCGTCAATGTAAATTGCAGCTAAAATAGCTTCAAAAGCATCTGCTAAAATAGAAGGTCTTTGATTGCCATTATTATTAGCTTCACCCTTGCCTAAAAGCAGAAAATCGCCAACATTAATTTGTTTAGAAAACATACATAATGTTTTTTCACAAACAAGCGATGCTCTAAGTTTGGTAAGCTCGCCTTCAGGTAACTTTTTGAAATTTTTATATAAATGCTCAGATACAATAATAGAAAGTACCGAATCACCTAAAAATTCCAAACGTTCATTAGACCCTTGAACAGAATGCACTTCGTTAGCATAAGACGAATGTGTTAAAGCATTTTCAAGTAGCTTGATGTTATTAAATTTGTAGTTTATAATTTCTTCAAATTTGTTCATCTAATTAATTATCCTTTTCAGAAAAACAATCTTCAATAGAAGATATTACTTCATTTTGAGCAAATAACATTGCTTTATGTATAGCATTTTTAAATGCAAATGCATCAGAATTACCATGCGCCTTGAAAACAGGCTTTTTAGTACCTAAAAGTGGTGCTCCTCCAACTTCAGAAGCATTCATTTTATTCTTTAAGCCACGTAAACCGTCTTTAAGAATAATGTAACAAAGTTTTGTAATTATATTCTTTAAGAAAACAGGCTTTAACATGGAAAATAAAGTTGTAGCAGTTCCTTCAATTAACTTTAATGCAATATTACCTGTATATCCATCGGTAATAACAGCATTACAAGCGCCTGTTGGCAATTCTCTAGATTCAATATTGCCAACGAAATTTACACCACAATTTTCAAGAAGCTTGTATGCTTCTTTTTGAAGTTCTGTACCCTTGGTTTCTTCGGTACCAATGTTAAGAAGTCCAACTGTTGGGTTTTCTATTCCTTCAACCTTTTCAAGATATTTGCTTGCCATAATAGCAAATTGTTCAAGCATTTCAGGGCGACACTCTGCATTTGCGCCAATATCCATCATCATATAGTGGGAAGTTGGCGAAGGAAGCATAGCTGCAAGTGCAGGACGCTTTATACCTTTAATTCTTTTAACAATAAAGGTACCACCTACAACAACAGCACCTGTGCTACCGGCAGAAACAAAAGCATCTGCTCGACCTTCTGCAAGCTCACGGAAAGCTACTGCCATAGATGAATCTTTATGAGCTTTAAGTAAAGAAGTTGGCTCATCGTGCATAGAGATAACATCGGTTGCATTAACAATTGTAAGGTTATTAAAAACAATGTTATTTTCCTTAATGCAATTATTAATAATTGCTTCATCGCCACATAAAATTATTTCAGCACCATACTCTTTTTCTGCAAGCGCCGAACCTTTAATGATTTCAAGAGGAGCATTATCTCCACCGAATGCGTCAACAACTATTCTCATTCTGTTTACCTCATATTCTAGTACTAACGTCGTTCTCTTTATACCAGTCAAGTGAACGATTTGAAAGTTTGGTATATCTTTCTGCTTTATCTTTTATTCTTTCTTCAAGTGAAGGTATGATTCCAAAATTTGCGCCCATAGGTTGAAAATCAACAACTGTTTCGTCAGTTATATAGTTAATAAGCGCACCAAGCATTGTAATGCTAGGTAGTTCCAATGCAGAATCATTATTAATGTATCTAATAACATTTTCAGCAGCTAAAATGCCACAAGCTGCCGATTCCATATAACCTTCAACACCGGTAATTTGACCTGCGAAAAAGATATTAGGATTACTTTTTAAAGAAAGATTTTTATTTAAAAGTTTGGGCGAATTTATAAACGAATTTCTATGCATAACACCGTAACGCATAAATTCAGCATCTTTAAGACCCGGAATTAAAGAAAAAACTCGCTTTTGTTCAGGGAATTTCAAGTTTGTTTGAAAACCTACAAGATTATAAAGTGTGCCTTCCCTATTTTCTTTTCTAAGTTGCACAACAGCCCAAGGCCTTTTATCTGTTCTAGGATCACGAAGACCTACAGGCTTAAGTGGACCGAAGCGAATTGAATCTTCCCCACGTTTAGCAAGAATTTCAATAGGCATACAACCTTCATAAACGTTAGGCTTTTTATCGAAAGAATGTGTTTCAGCAGATTCTGCATTAATTAGTTCCGAATGGAATAATTGATATTCTTCTTTATTCATTGGACAGTTAATGTAATCTGCGTCGCCTTTATCATATCTTGAAGCCGGGAAAGCAACAGACATATCGATACTATCGGCAGTAATAATTGGTGCTGCAGCATCGAAGAAACTTAAAGATTCGGTACCACAAAGCTTGCTAATATTATTAGCTAATTCGCCGTCAGTAAGTGGTCCTGTTGCAACAATACAAACACAGTCCATAGGTATTTCATTTATAACACTATTAACTACATTTATATTTTCATGGCTGTTAATTCTGTTTGTAATATATTCGGAAAATATATCTCTATTAACAGCTAAAGCGCCACCTGCAGGAACTGAAGATTCTTCTGCAGCTTCTAAACAAACAGAATGGAAAATACGCATTTCTGCCTTAAGAAGACCTGCTGCTGTTGATAACCTGTCTGCTTTAAGTGAATTAGAGCAGACAAGTTCAGCAAAATTATTTGATTTATGTGCAGGTGTAAATTTGGTTGGTTTCATTTCGTAAAGTGTAACTTCTATACCTGCATCTGCAAGTCTTATTGCAGCTTCACAACCAGCTAACCCTGCACCAATAACAATAACCATACGATTATTATTTGTCATTCTTATCAGCTTTCTTTCTTGTGGGACATTCACTGTTCATACAGTATTTTCTACCACGAAGACCTGAAAGAATAAATCCTCCACATTCTGGGCAGATATCACCTGTTGGAACATTTGGAGAAGCAAAATCGCAAGTAGGATAATTGCTGCAACCATAGAATTTCTTGCCTGTCTTTTTAGAATTACGTTTTACAAGTTTAGCGCCACATTTGGGACAAGGTGCTTTAACTTCATCTTCAGGAATAGGTTGTGTGTTTTTACACTGGGGATATCCGGGACAAGCAAGGAATTTACCGAATCTACCAGATTTTACAACCATTTTTTTGCCACATTTTTCGCAAATAACATCACTTTCCACATCGGGAACCTTAATACGCTTACCTGTTAAGTCAGATTCAGCTTTTTTAAGTGATGAATCAAAATCATTGTAGAAGGAGCTAATAATATCACTCCAAACAAGTTCGCCTGTACTTATCTTATCAAGATTATTTTCCATACCTGCAGTAAACTTGGTATCAACAATTTTCTTGAAGTGGTTGAAAAGTAAATCTGAAACAGTTACGCCAAGTGAAGTAGGCTTGAACGATTTCTTTTCTTTTTCTATATAATCACGCTGTTGAATTACAGAAATGATTGGCGCATAAGTAGAAGGTCTACCAATACCATTATCTTTAAGAGCCTGAATTAATGTTGGTTCCGTATATCTTGCGGGTGGCTGTGTGAAATGTTGATTAGGATCAAGCGATTTTAATTTTAAAACATCGCCTTCATTCATTTCAGGTAACGATGTTGTGCTTTCGCCTTCCCCATCGTTGCCTTCTTCATAAAGAACGGTAAAACCATCAAATTTAACAGAATAACCGCTAGCTTTAAATAAATAATTTGCTGCAGCAATATCTACATTTACTGTATTTTGAACACAATTTGCCATTAAAGAAGCAACAAAACGTTCCCAAATTAATTTATAAATCTTATATTGGTCTGTAGTAAGACTAGATTTAACAGCATCGGGTGTTAAGTTAACATCTGTAGGTCGAATAGCTTCGTGTGCATCCTGTGAGTTTGCAGCCGACTTAAATACACGAGCGCTTTTGGGCAGATATTTTTCACCATATTTTTTAAGAATATATGTGTTACCTGCTTTGCGTGCTTCATCGGAAATACGTAAAGAATCGGTTCTCATGTAGGTAATAAGACCTGTTGAACCAACGCCGGCAATATCAACACCTTCATAAAGCGACTGAGCTATACGCATTGTCTTTTGACCAGTGAAATTAAGCTTTCTGGAAGCTTCCTGTTGAAGAGTTGCTGTAATAAATGGTGCTGCAGGCTGCTTGTTTCTAACACCCTTTTTTATGCTAGCAACAGTGTAAACAGCGTTATCGAGAGAAGCTAAAATACCTTGTGCTTGTTCTTCGTTAGTAATTTCAATTTTGTTGCCATTACTTTCGCCATAGAATGAAGCAGAAAACATCTTTCTAGATGCAGATAACTTAGCATCAATACTCCAATATTCAACAGGAACAAAGTTTGAAATTTCTTTTTCTCTGTCAACAATAAGCTTTAAAGCTACTGTTTGAACACGACCAGCCGATAAACCACTTTTAACCTTTTTCCAAAGGAATGGGCTTAAATTGTATCCAACAATTCTGTCTAAAACACGTCTTGCTTGCTGTGCATCAACAAGATTCATATCGAGTTTTCTAGGTGCTGCCATACCTGCTTTAATACCACTATCAGTAATTTCATTAAAAGTTACACGATTAGCTTCATCAGGATTAAGCGCTAATAAATTAGCTAAATGCCAAGAAATAGCTTCGCCTTCTCTATCAGGGTCGGTTGCGAGATATACTTTATCAGCATTTGAAGCAGCTAACTGAAGTTCTTTAATGAGTTCCTTCTTATCAGGCATACTGATATACTGAGGTTTAAACCCGTTGTTGACATCAATTCCTAATTTTGATTTAGGAAGATCTCTGATATGGCCTTTTGATGCCATAACAACATAGTCGGAACCTAGTGTTTTTTTAACTGTCTTAATTTTTGATGGCGACTCAACAATAATTAGGTTGCTCAATTTTTTGTTCTCCTTAATAAATTATTGTGTATCTTCCGCCCGGTATGGCTTTAATATAACCGAATAACTCTAATTGAGTTAATGAAGATAAAATTTCTTCAAAGGTTAATTCACATCCAACAAGGTCATCGACACAGAATATATCATTATCTATACAATTATATACTATTTGTACGCTTTTGGGAAGTGTTTTATCAATTTCTTTTCTAGTTTTTTTATCTTTAACTTCTATATTTTTCTTTTCTGCAACAATAGGTTCGCTAATTTTTTGAGCTTTGGGAGTATATAAAGAATTATACAACTTAGAAAGATTGATAGTTGTTGCTTTATAAGGATCTATTATATCAGGATATTGATTTATATATTCTAGAAAAATGTCATTTGCTTCGAAAACAGGTTTGGCGCCATCTTTTAGGAGTTTATGTGATCCGGCATAATTAGGATCATCTGGTCTTCCTGTAACTACGAAAACATCTTTTCCCTGTTCTAAAGCGTGTCTTACAGTAATTAGTGTTCCACTTCTTTCTGGTGCTTCAATAACTACCACACCGAGCGATAATGCTGATAAAAGTCTGTTTCTTAGTTGGAATGCATTTTTATATAGTGGCGTTCTTGGTGGGAACTCACTAACCAAACAACCACTGTCAGTTATAAGTTTTCTTAAAAACAAATTAGTCTTAAGGTAATCGTAGTTTAGACCACAAGGTATTACGGCAATTGTAGTACCGCCAACAGCCATTGCGCCTTGATGTGCAGCAGCATCGCCACCCATAGCTCCACCACTTAATACAGTCATACCTCCGTAGGCAAGTCTTCCTGCAAGCGACCAAGCAACTAATTTACCATATTCAGAAATTTTACGTGAACCAACAAGACAAATGATTGGTAACTTGTTGAATTCTTTAAGTTTGCCTTTAACGTATAAACATGCTGGTGGATCGTTAATTTCACGAAGGCTTTGTGGATATCTTTCATCAGCGAATGTTATTATTTCTATTTTGGAATTCTTACATTCATCAATTATTTTAAATGCCTTATCTAAACTTTTATTTGTTAAATTTTTAAGTTCAATTTGGCTGGCGATATAGGAATCTTTTACATCGTTAATAGGTGTTTTATAAAGTTGTTTTGGGTCATTAAAGCGTTGGAGCAAAGGAATTAAATGCGTTGAACCAAAATCTAAACAGAGAGATAACCAAACCCAATATTCTAACATTTGCACATCTCCCAAATAATGATAGATGCAGCAACAGCCGCATTAAGTGATTCTGCTTTTCCACTCATAGGTATTGTAAATAAATAATCGCTTTTTTCTTTAGTTATTTCGCTAATTCCATTGCCTTCGTTACCAATAATTACAGCGCAACCTTCACCGAAATCCATGTTAGAAATAGATTCGGCATCGCTGGTTACAACCGAAGCAAATGATTTTACGTTATATTTTTCAAATAATTCAAACATATCATCGGTAAAATATAACGGTATTCTTAATAATGCGCCCATAGAAGCTCTTAACGATTTAGAACTATATGGATCGCAGCAGCCACAAAGAATAAGTCCATCTATTCCAAATGCTTCTGCTGTTCTGGAAATTGCACCAAGATTAGATGGGTCTTGAAGATTTTCAAGTGCAATATATTTACCTGATTTTTTTATACTATCATTTGAAAGTTCAGGAATTTTAAAAACACATAAAACGCCTTGTGGGCTTACCGTGTCTGATATTTTATTGAAAAGACTATCGGATATTTCAAAAATATCGTAACTTAAAAATTTATTTAAAAGATAATTGTATTTTTCGGTTGCAGAAGTTGAAAAGAACACTTTAACAGGTTCAAACCCATTGTCAAGAGCATCCTCACAAAGACGCACTCCTTCAAGCACAAATACCCCTTGTTCTTTCCTGAATTTAGAGGATTTTTGAAGGTTAGAAATTTCTTTAATATTTCCATTTTCTTTACTTGTAATTTTCAGTAAAGTGTTCATTTTACATCTCCTTAAAAACAAAAATACGACCGAGGGTTACCTCGGTCACATTTTTAATTACTTATCTAATGCTTTCTTTGCAGCCTTTGCAAGGGTAGCAAAACCAGCAGCATCGTTAACTGCGAGTTCAGCAAGCATTTTACGGTTTACAGAAATACCAGCTTTCTTTAAGCCGTTCATAAAAGTAGAATAATTCATTTCGTTGATTTTTGCAGCAGCAGAAATACGAGTGATCCAAATACGACGGAAATCTCTCTTCTTCTGTTTTCTACCAATATAAGCATAATTGCCGGACTTCATTACGGCTTCTTTAGCTGTTTTGAAAAGCTTAGACTTAGCGCCAAAATAACCCTTAGCAAGCTTTAATACTTTGTTTCTTCTTTTGCGTGTGGATAACGCACCTTTAACACGTGCCATTTGTATTACCTCCTTCTATTTTACGGCTTATTTGTAAGGAATCATCTTCTTAACCTTAGCTGTGTTGGTTACATCAGCGATAACGGTCTTACGAAGATTTCTCTTGCGTTTTGTGGTCTTCTTGTTAAGAATGTGTGATTTGAATGCGTGGGCACGCTTAACTAAACCTTTTTTGGTAAGCTTAAAACGTTTTTTAGCACCACTGTGTGTTTTAATTTTCGGCATTTTAAATCCTCCTTAAGAATTATAATTACTTGTTAGTTTTGGGAGCAAGGAACATAAGCATGTTTCTGCTTTCCATTTTTGCAGGTTTTTCAATAACAGCGTATTCACTGCAGTATTCAGCAAAACGAGACATGATTTCAAGACCAATTTCAGGATGTCCTAATTCTCTGCCACGGAATCTGATAGAAACCTTAAGTTTGTTGCCAGATTTTAAGAACTGAATTGCGTGATTTCCTTTTGTTTCGAAGTCATGCTTATCGATGCTAAGGCCTAAACGGATTTCCTTAGTTTCAATAATTTTTTGATTCTTTCTTGCTTCTTTTTCGCGCTTTGCAATTTCAAAACGATACTTACCGTAGTCCATAATTTTACATACGGGTGGGTTAGCATTTGGCGAAACGTTTACAAGATCTAAATCTTTTGCATAAGCGGCTTCAATAGCATCTTTAATGGGAAGAATGCCAAGCTGAGAACCGTCTGCATCGATAACTCTAACCTCTTTAAAAGTAATTTGTTCGTTGATAGGAATGTCTTTTACGCTGATAGTTAACACCTCCAGAAAAATAAAACAAGCGGACGGCAAAACCGTCCGCAATAAAACACAAAAACACAAAAAATAGTTTTAGGTGATTATTGACCCTTTTGGTTAATTCCTTAGGGTGAGAACGGAATGCTCTACTTTGTTTTCTATAACATTATACACTAAAACTGGCTTTTGTCAAGAGTTTTTTTATTCAATTATAAGTTCTTGCATTGAACGTGCTTGATAGTTAATGTTTTTAAGCAACTTTGGATATTTAAGAGCCAGAGCAGCGCCTCTGATAACACAGTGTGCAGGATCTTGAGCGAGAATAACGTTAGCTCCAATAAACTCGCTCATAAATTCAGCCATACCGTTAATTTGTGCACCACCACCGGAAAGATTAATTCCCGATTCCATAATATCTGCAACAATATCCGGGTCGGTTCGTTCAAGCACCTTACGTACAGCGTTACAAATGGAAACAGCTGTATCGAAAACAGTTTCGTAAACCTGCGAAGATGAAATTTCAAAAGATTCAGGAAGACCTGTTAAGAGATTTCTTCCCTTCGCTATCATAGTAATATCAACAGGTCTTTTAACTACAGTTCCAACTTGAATTTTAATATTTTCTGCCGTTAACGGTCCAATTTCAATATTATACCTTCTGCGTACATATTTAATAATTGAATCGTCAAAATCAAATGATGCCATTTTAAAGCTATCGCACTGCGCAATACCACCCATAGAAATTGTAGCGATATCTGTTGCTCCGGCACCTATATCAACCACCATTGAACCTTTAGGTTCGTTGAAATCAATTCCTACACCAAGTGCAGCAGCTAATGGAGATTCTATAACGGTAACGTTTCTGCCGCCACTTTCTTCAATAACCTTACCCATAAACTTATGCTGTACTTCAGTTAGCCCCGTTGGCAAACAAGCAATTATTTGTGGCCGTATTATTTTGCTGCCAAATGCATCGAGCATATATTTAGAAAGCATTGCATGCGTAATATCGTAATCAGCAATTGCTCCATGTTCAATAGGATGAATACATGTTAACGATTCCGGAGTTCTACCCATAGTCGCTTTTGCTTCGCTACCAAAATAAACCGGTTCGTATGTTTCGGTATCTACAGTAACAACGGTGGGTTCTTCCATTATAATACGAGAGTTGCCGTACAGAACTGTTTTTGACGTTCCTAAATCAATTGCTATATCAATAGACATAATATCACCAAACTAATTATAACAAATTCTATTATTTTTACAAGCCGTAACTTTCATCTTTATATTTATTTTCTGTAATAAGGGCAACAACACAATAAACTTTTTCGGCTCCTGCAAACTTTAATTGCCTTGCACATTCATCTATTGTTGCACCTGTAGTTTTAATATCATCTACTATCAAAACATTGCTACCTTTAAGATTTTCTTTGGAATAATAACCATTTCGAACATTATCAAATCTATCTTGAATAGTTCTAATTCTATGTTGAGATCTGACACTATCCTTCTTTTTAAGTAATTTAGGCTTGTACTCGACATTTAAACATTTCGCTACTTCTCTTGCGAATAAATCACTTTGATTAAAGTCCCGTGAATATAATGACTCTTTACTTGGTGGAACACAACAAATACAGTCAATATTCTCAACACCAAAGTTTATAGCGACCTTTTTAGCCATCTGCCTGCCAAAATTTTTAACACAATTAAATTTTCTGTTAAACTTTAGGTCGTAAACAGCTTGTTTAGGATATCCTTCGTTAAAATAAGGCGCAGTTATTGCATCAAAATGATAGATGCGTTTATTGCACTCGCAGAGTTTCTTTCTTGCGCCACAAAACAGGCACATTTCTTCTTTAATTGTTTTAACCTTTCCTTTACAGCGTAAACAATAACCATAATGTGGAATAGGTTCATCACACACTATACATCTTGGTGGATATAAAGTTTCTAAAAAAGCATCTAATAAATTCATATTAATATTCCGTCAACATATTTTTAAGGGCAGTGTATCTTAAAGTCTTTCTATCGTTCAATATCATTTCTTCAAAAATATTTGAATCTCCAACCAATACAATCATATCCTTTGCTCTGGTTATTGCCGTATAGAGCAAATTTCGATATCTAAGCAATGGTGATGTTTGAGAAAGTGGTATTACAACACACTTAAATTCGCACCCTTGGCTTTTATGAACAGTTACGGCATACGCAAGCTCAATTAAGCCAACTTGCTCTTCGTAGTAACTTGCAATCTTGTTATCATACTTCACCTTAACAAGCCTATTTTTAGGGTCAATTTCGGTAATGAAACCTATATCTCCGTTAAAAATTCCAGCTCCAATTTCTCCGTCGTCAGACTCCCAAGTAATGTCATAATCGTTCTTAATATGCATTACTTTATCGCCAACTCTAAACGAAATTCCTTTAAAATGAATTTCGGGAGAATCTTTTTTTAGTGGGTTTAGCTTGTCCTGTAAAATATTATTCAAATTAAGTGTACCACACTCTTTTTTTCTAGAAGGACACAATACCTGAATATCTTCTAAATTCGAATATCCATATGCATTCGTAAGACGCTCAGTACACAGTTCAATAACAGTTGAAAGCGACGAATATGGGTCTGCTCTTTTAATAAAATAGAAATCATTTGAGCGTTCATATTGTTCAGGGATTATGCCGTTAATAATATCGTGAGATATTCTAACAATAGAACTTTCTTCGGCTTGTCTAAATATTTTAGTTAGTTTAACAAAAGGAACCATTCCTGAAGATATTAAGTCGTTTAATACATTACCAGCACCAACGCTGGGGAGCTGATCAGAGTCGCCTACTAAAATAATTCTTGTTGTTAATCTAGTTGCTTCTAGTACAGCTTTAAATAAAGAAACGTCTACCATAGACATTTCATCCAAAATTATAACATCATAATCAAGTTGGTGGGTTTTATTTTTAGAAAAACCAAGTCTTCCCTTTTCTTCCCATTCAGCTTCCAACAGTCTATGAATAGTTGTAGCATTTCTGCCTGTTAGTTCGGTCATTCTTTTTGCAGCTCTGCCTGTAGGAGCAGCTAAAGCCATGCTCATTCGTCTATTTTCGAAAATTTCTATAATTGCATTTAACGTTGTTGTTTTTCCTGTGCCCGGCCCGCCTGTAAGGATAAACAAATTGTTGTCCATAGCACCATTAACAGCGCTAATTTGCATAGGATCGAATTCAATTCCAAGCTTTTTTTCAACCATTAAAAGTTCTTGTTCTGTAATATTGTACAAACTATTGTTATTAGCCGAAATTACTTTAACTCTATTGGATATAAACTCTTCCGCAAATGCATATTCAGGTAAAAACACAAATAAAACGCCGTCAAATTCCCTTGAAAATAATCTAAAGGAATCTAACATAATCTCAGTAGTTTCTACAACCTGTTCTAATGCAACTTCTAAAAAATTAGCAGCTACTTCTGTTAATTTCTTATGTGGAAGACAGGTGTGTCCGTTATTTAAATTAGATTTTAAAACGTACTCAATACCTGCAGCAATTCTATGTATGCTATTAGTATCAAACTGAAAGTTAAGCGCAATCTCATCAACACGTTCAAACGAAAAGTTTATACCCTCGCCACATAAGCAATAAGGATTTTCTTTAATAATATCAATACTTTTAGTTCCTAATGTTTTAAAGACATCTGTAGCTTCTTCAGGTGTTATATGATATTTAGAT
Organism: Clostridia bacterium; assembly: GCA_017387475.1. Taxonomy (GTDB): domain Bacteria; phylum Bacillota; class Clostridia; order Oscillospirales; family Acutalibacteraceae; genus SFWF01. Next base: position 23,482 of record JAFOFE010000085.1, read on the forward strand.
AAAGTTAGCATAATATCTCTGATACCAAACTGCATTTTATATTGGTCAGAAATACTTAATGCTTTTTCTAAAGAAATACCTTTAATTGTTGTTAATAATTTAGGTGAATTTTCAAGTACATCTAACGTATCTTCCTTAAATTGTTCAACGATTTTAGCAGCTGTAGCAGGACCAATACCTTTAATTGCTCCACCCGAAAGATATCTTAGTATTTGAGTTTGCGTCTGTGGCAAGGAAACTTCACATAGTTCACATTTAAATTGCTGTCCATACACAGAATGGAAAACATAACTTCCGTGCAAAGTTACTGCATCGCCTTCACTAACAAACGGCATAGTTCCGGTGGCAACAATTGTTTCATTATTCATATTTAGTTTAATTACAGAATAGCCATTATCTTTATTTCGATAAGTTATAGCATCAACTATACCCTTAATTACTATTTGCTCCATCAAGAACTCCAAATATTTATAAAATCTTCTAATTCGTTTGGTTTTAAAACTTTAATACTGTGTTTGTCAGCAAATTTAAGACAATTCGCATTAATGATTGCACCCTTATAATTTACAGCAACTATACGTTTATTATAATTAGCGCGCTTCCAACTAACATCTTCCACTAAATAATTTAAATCTAATTCTGTTGAAGATTCATCTAGCAAACAAACAACAAAATCATTATTTTTTTGTGGTCTAAACAATAAAAGTTTAGCACTATGTAAAATGTCGCTTAAACCGTATACTGCTAAAAACAATAATATAAAAGCTAAAAATAATTTCATTTACAACACCCATTTCATTATATGAAATAGGTTTGTTTTTTGCTAAAAAAGGGATTTCAAACGAAACCCCTTTTAAATTTATTTAATTATAACCTTAATTTCACAAGAAACCGTTTGCCAAACATTTGCATCATTTCTTGTTTTAAGAACTGCCTTTACAAGTGATTCTCCTTTAGTTGCATTAGATAAATCAACAGCCAAATAATAATCACTAGCAGAAAGTGAGTTGACTACAGTTTTAAGTCCACATACTTCAACAGAAATTTCACTTGAATATGTTACATTTAAACCACTAGGTAAAGTGCCTTCATCATCGAAGTTTGTAATCTTAATCTTTTTAACAGCAAAATTGCTTAAATCAAATGTTACGGTTGCAACATCAATACCGTCAGTAATTCTTACTCCGTTAGGTAAAACAGGTGCAACTTCGAAACTAAGTTTAGAATTGCTTGATGAAATTTTAGTAACATCAATAAGAGTAAACTCAAGCTTATCAATTGAATCAATTACTTCCGGTGGGCCTGCAATAGTAAACTTGTCAACATCTGAACGACAAATTGCCATTAAAGAATTAATAACATTTTGATTAGGCGCATTTATAAAGCTTGGTGTAAAAGTAATCACCTTTGTTTTAGAGACAGGTAAAGAAATTTTTATAGTTTCCACACCAAGTTCAAGATTTCTTGTTTCAAGTTCGTTCCCGTCAACATCTAAAAACTTAAGCTTTGCGTCAAAAGTTGAAGTGGAACTAATTGTTTTATCGGTAAAAGCATAAGCAATAACTGAATTAATTTTAGATAGAATACTTCGTGGACCTTTTACCGAAATAGTTTCATCTCCTGCATTTGCAACAACCGCATCATCGTACGATACACCTTCGATAGTTTGATAGCCTTCTACTTTAGGAGTGATAGTAAACTCTTTAGTATCGTAATAATCGAACTGAACAGATATACTTGATGGTGATACGCTTAAAAAAGAATACCCCGACACATCACTATTACGAACAGCCGATAAATTAACTGTATAATTCCCTGCGCCATTAACCACAGAAATATCTGCGCTAATTTTAATATCGTCAGCTTTAAGGGAACTTACAATGTAATTGGGGCCAAATACTGTAACAGATGCTTTTTGTGTAATTTCATTAACAACTTCAAGACCCTGGTCTTCCCAAACGGTTCCTTCGGTAGTTATTTCAATAGGAAGATTGCTAAAGGTTTGTTCACGTTCGGGGTTTTGATCGATAACAATAACTAACCAAAATATAAAGGCAACAATAATTGAAAGAGATATTGTGAACTTTTTATTGTACAATAATTTTCTGAACGAAAAATTTTTAAAGAATTCCAATCTATTGCCCCCTATCTATTTCTTTTTAAATTTACTTAAAATATCTGTGAAAAAGTTTTTCTTTTCTTCTTGGGTTAAGAGTTTTAAATAAAGTTCCTCTTTAAGTGTAACACCATTTAATTCTCTTTGAATAAGACCGTTAACAGCAATTGATATGCAACCGGTTTCTTCGGATACAACTACAACAACAGCATCGGAATTTTCGCTCATGCCAATTGCAGCTCTGTGTCGTGTACCGAGTTGCGAGTTTAAGTTGTTATTAGCTGTAAGTGGTAAGATACAACCTGCAGCAGCCACATATCCATTCTTAATAACTAAAGCACCATCGTGTAAAGGAGATTTTGGGAAAAAGATGTTACTGATTAATTCATAAGAAACTTCGGAATTAAGCGCTGTACCGGTATTAGAAATCTCGCCAAGCATTGTCTCTCGTTCAAAAACAATTAAAGCGCCTATTTTTTTGTCTGACATAACGGTAGCTGCTTTGCAAACAGCATCTATACAATTGCGAATTCTGTCGCTATCATCGCTTATAGATTGTTTGCTAAAGAAACTAATATTACTTCTGCCAACCTTTTCAAGCAACTTTCTAAGTTCGGGTTGGAATACGATAGCAACGATAATAATTGCATAGTCAAGAATTTTACTTAAAAGCCATTGTAAGCTTGCAAGTTGGAAAATTGCGGAGAGAAGATAAGCAAGCAACAGAAGCGTAATTCCTCTTACAAGTTGACCTGCACGAGTTTCACGTAAAAACTCAAGCACTTTATAGATGATAAAAGCGATGATTGCAATATCGATAATATCGAACAAGCTGATATTAACTATTGCAAATAACAGCTGATTCCAAAAAGCGTAGATAGTATCGAACATTGAGCTAATTATATCCACCTATTCTCCCCCTTTAAGTTATATATATTAATATAATAACATAAAGAGCAACGCAATTCAACAATTAAATTATCCTTTTTAGGCAAAAAATTAATCTATCAATGTCATCATAATTATTAAACAATGATGTAGATACTCTAACGGTACCCCTTTCAAGCGTTTTTAGTTGTTTGTGAGCTAATGGAGCACAATGAAGACCGGTTCTTACAGCTATGTTGTTTTTATTTAAAATCTCGCCAACTTCTTCACTTGTAAAGCCTTTGATATTAAAGGATAATACCGGTGCAAACATTTTCTGTTCAGGATAAATAGTATAAAGTTCTGCATTAATTTTCTTTAAAGACTTGTAAAGATGTTGCACTAAAACTATTTCGTGTGCTTCTATTTTTCTTAAAGTTTTATTTTTAACAAATTCTACTCCTGCTTTTAGTCCTAAAATTGCAGGAATATTTTGTGTACCACTCTCTATTCTTTCAGGAAAATCATTCGGTTGAAAGGGTTGTATTGAATTTACACCGGTGCCACCTGAAATAATCACATTATCAATAGATTTTTCTGCAATTAAAACACCAAGCCCTGTTGGTGCATAAAAACTTTTATGTGGCGCAATGCATAAGTAATCAATATAACATCTTTGCATATCAATATTCGCTTTCCCAGCTAACTGCGCAGCATCAACTCCAAAAAGTATATTTTTTGATTTGCATAATTCCCCTATTCTAGTAATAGGTAATTTCCTTCCAAGTACATTAGAAGCTGCAGTTAGAAATATCATTTTCGTGTTCTTTTTAATATGCTTTTCTATATTTTTTATTGTGATTTCATCACTAATTAAATCTACGTTTGCAATATCGAATTCAATACCTTTTTCCTTGTGCAAATAATTAATTGGTCTAAAAACTGCGTTATGTTCCAAAGATGAAATTATTATATGATCTCCCTTGTTTAGCACACCATTTAAAACCATATTTATTGCTTGTGTGCAGTTATAAGTAAAACACACGTTATTTTCACTTGTAGCATTAAAAAAATCTTTTAAGGCTTTACGGCACTTATATACTTCTTCAGCAGTTTTCAGGGAATTACTATAACCACTTCTTCCAGGATTAAAATTATAATTTATCAATGCATTATTTACAGCTTTAATAACAGACATCGGTTTTTGACCTGTAGTTGCTGCGTTATCTAAATATATCAAATGTAACACCTCAAAAAAATGCACAGGCGAACCTGTGCAAAGTTAATTTATTTTTGTAACATCAATAACTTTTATAGAATTTCTATTCAAAATTTCAAGAGCTTTATCAACATCAGATCTAATTACAATACCATACCCACAACCATATCTGCCAAGCCCCGAACTATTTCGTTCAACTGTAGCTGAAATTCCGTTATTACGAAGCAAATCTCTACCTCTAATTGCATAGGTAACGGTACCAGTTACAATAATATTTTTCATAAACTCACTCCGTACAAATTATCCTACAGTACATATTATGCTTAACCTTAAAAAATGACAAACCCCCAACAAAAGTTGGGGGTAAAAAATTATATTTTTAGCATTGAACTTAAAAAAGCATTTAAACTTTCTGTTTTAGGTGAATCAAAAATTTGTTCAGGTGTGCCTTCTTCAGCAATTTCGCCGTTATCCATAAAAATAACTCTATCAGATACTTCCTTTGCAAAACCCATTTCATGAGTAACAATAATCATTGTTCTGCCCTGTTTAGCAAGGTTTGCAATGACCTTTAATACTTCAACCGTAATTTGCGGATCGAGCGCAGAAGTAGGTTCATCGAAGCATAGAATTTTGGGTGAAAGCATTAAAGCTCTAGCAATAGCCACACGCTGTTGCTGACCACCCGAAAGTTCACAAGGATAATTATCTAATTTATCTGACAATCCTACACTTTCAATTACTTTTTTTGCCTCATCTACAAGCTTATCAAGTTTAGCCTTTTTTTCTTGAGTTGATGCTTTTTTACGTTTCATTTCTTTTTGTA
>JAFOFE010000086.1 GCA_017387475.1 Clostridia bacterium
AGATGGCATTATGCTGGATATCGGAGTTTCTTCATTTCAGCTAGATAACGGTGAACGTGGCTTTTCGTTCCACGAAGATGCACCACTCGATATGCGAATGAGCAAAGAGGGAACAACAGCGGCCGATCTAGTAAACAGTTTAGATGTTTATGAACTTACAAATATAATTAGAGATTACGGCGAAGAAAAGTTCGCGTATAAAATTGCTAATAATATTGTAAACAAACGAAAAGAGTCCCCAATTCTTACAACGGGCAGACTTGCTGAAATAATAGCTATGTCGGTACCTGCGGCAGTAAGAAGACAAGGGAACCCTTCAAGAAAAACATTCCAAGCACTCAGAATTGCGGTAAATGATGAATTGGGCGCACTTAAAGATGGAATAGATGCTGCTTGGAATTGTCTTAATAAAGGTGGAAGACTTGCAATAATTACCTTCCACTCACTTGAAGACAGAATAGTAAAAAACAAATTTAAAGAATATGCAACAGGTTGCACCTGCCCACCCGATATTCCCGTTTGTATTTGTGGTAAAAAACCACAAGGTAAACTTATAACAGGTAAACCGATAGTTGCAAGTGATGAGGAATTAAGCGCAAATGTTCGTAGCAGAAGCGCTAAACTTAGAGTGATTGAAAAATTATAGAATAAAAAAGGGGAATAAAAATGAATAACGCAAAGTATTATAACGATTCGCTTGCTTATGATTTTGAGCTTTTTATGCCCAAAACACAACATTCTCCCCGTGCTGAAATCGTTAAAATGCCAAAGAAAAGAGCTAATAAGGCTGCACGTAGAGTTGCAAGACGCGAAGTATCCAAGACAGTTTCTGTTATAATGGTAGGAATACTTTTGGTTTCTATGATTTGCGCCGGAATTGCAATTCGCGTTGAAATTAGTGAAGTTAATTCTAAAATAAATAAAGCTAAAAACGAACTTGCAGCTTTAAGCGGCGAAGAAACACGTATAGATATGGAATTTGAACAGCTGATGTCTTATAAGAATATTGAATCGGCTGCTCAGGCTATGGGCATGAGAAAAATAGATAAGAGTCAAATTGTTTACATTCGTGTAAATGATACGAATAAGGCTATTGACGCTGACGGTAACGTGCTTACTGCAGAGAAAGAATAGTATTAAAATTATTGAATATATTTAAGTAATATGTAAATACGAGAGCTCTTTTTAAGGGCTCTCGTATCAAGCGTTTTTAAAGAAGGGTAAAAATTACTCTATAAATCGATATTTGGAGGTAAATCATGAGCAATAAAGCTAATAGAATGATGCTAACAAGAATTATTATAATTATGCTTAGCGTTGTTATTTTGTTTACCTCTGTAAGTGCATTCAGACTTACACAAATTATGATAATAGATGGCGAAAGAATGCAGTCTTTAGCGTCGGAGCAACAGTTGTATGACACTTTGGTAAGCGCTCCTAGAGGTGATATTTATGACAGCAAGATGAATCTTCTTGCTAAAAGTGATACTGCGTACACTATATATTTAATGCCTAACGGTATAAAAGACCTAAAAAAAGATAAACAAGAAAAGGTTAAAAATCAAATTGCAACCGGCATTTCAAAAATATTGGATATAGATTTTGAAAAAGCATATTCTTACACCGAAAAGAAGACCTATTATGTAATTCTTAAAAAAAGAGTTGATAAAACCGTTGCCGATAAAGTTCGTGAATTCATATCCGAAAACAGTGATTTAGGACTTGCAAAATATATCGGTATAGATGAAACTACAAAACGATATTACCCAAATGAAAATTTAGCGTCTGTAGTTCTTGGTTTTGTTGGTGACGATAATCAGGGACTTTCAGGACTTGAAAGTTATTATGATTCGGCACTTACAGGCGTAGCAGGGCGAGTTGTTGCCGCTAAGAATGCGCATGGTTCCGATATGCCTTTCAGCTATCAGGTCGTAGAAGAGGCACAACAAGGTAATTCGCTTGTTTTATCTATAGATTCGTATGTTCAACACGTTGCTGAAAAATATCTTGAACAGGCTGTTGAAGCTAATAAAGCAAGTAATCGTGGCGCTTGCGTAATAATGAATGTTAACACCGGCGCTGTACTTGCAATGGCAGTTAAGGGTGATTTTAATCCCAACGAACCATTCACTCTATCCGATGCTGATGAAGCGCTCCTTGAGCAAGAAAACGCCACAGTTACAAGAACAGATTTACTTAATAAACAATGGCGAAACAAAGCTGTTTCCGATACTTATGAGCCTGGTTCTGTATTCAAAATTATTACTGCAGCAATGGCTTTGGAAGAAAATGTAACAAATTTAGAACAATCTTATAATTGTGGTTACACTATTTATGTATCTGGTCAGGTGTACCATTGCCATAAAAAAGGCGGACACGGACATTTAAACTTTAAAGAAGCTATGGTTGGCTCTTGCAACCCTGTTTTTATTACAGTTGGTCAACTTGTTGGTGCTTCAACATTTTCAAAGTATTTTAAAGCTTTTGGTCTTTCGTCTAAAACAGAAATTGACCTTCCCGGTGAAGCTACTTCTGTTTACCATAAACAAGAAAATATGGGTCCCACAGAACTTGCGTCATCTTCGTTTGGTCAAACATTCAAAATTACTCCTATGCAATTAATAACTGCAGCAAGTGCAGCTGTTAACGGTGGATACCTTTTAAAGCCTTATGTTGTTAATAAAGTTTTAGATTCCAATGGAAATGTTGTTAAAACAACCGAAAGAACAGTTAGAAGACAGGTTGTAAGCGAAACAACAAGTAAAAAACTTCGGGAAATGCTAAAGGCGGTTGTTAACGATGGTGTTAAAAATGCTTATGTTGCAGGTTACGAAGTAGGTGGTAAAACAGGTACGTCCGAAAAGGTTGCAGAAATGCAAGC
>JAFOFE010000087.1 GCA_017387475.1 Clostridia bacterium
AAAAGAAATATTCATTTTGGGCGACGAAGAAAAAATTATACCAATTAGTAGTTGCAGCGATGCCGACTGTAAAAATATGGTAAACGGTGGAATTTTATCGGTTACGGTAGACGGGGAAGAAATAATGCTTGCCCATTGCAGTATGACAATTATATCGCGCTTTTTTTGCCTTGCTAAAGGCATTAAATGGTTGTGCGAAGGAAAACTAGATAAAAGGGTAGAAAACCACGATAAAGAAAAATATTGCGCTAAATGTGGCAGAGTTTTACCGGGTACCAATCATTGCCCTAAATGCGATAAGGAACACCACAATTTTAGGCGCTTATTAACCATTTGTAAGCCATATACAGCTTCTCTTGTTGTTATTATTTCGCTTATGCTTTTAGGTAGCGCAATAGACCTTGCAGTACAGTTCGTTTTACGTTATTTTGTAGACGGATATTTGGTTACAGGAAAGGGAACAGCGTTAAATGTGTTAGTTTTCTTTGCCGTTTATTTTGGCATTACACTAATTTCTTCGGTTGGCTACCTTTACAGAACATACCTTTGTAATAAGCTTGGAATTGGCGTTTCTACAGGTCTTAGGGCGCAACTTAATGAACATATACAAAAGCTTTCATTATCGTTTCTCGATAAACGAAATCCGGGCGCCGTAATTGAAAGGGTTATGAACGATACCTACCACGTTAGAAGCTTTATATGCGACTGTTTTTGCAATATGTTCGGTATGCTTGTAACGCTTGTTTCTTTGGCTGTGCTTATGCTTATTTTAAATTGGAAACTTGCGCTTGCAGCTTTTGCTTTTGCGCCATTAATAATTATTTTTGCTCGCACATTTTGGCCCAAAATCAGACGTATTTTCCATAATCAGTCCCGTCGTGCAGATAGAATTCAAAACAAACTACAAGATGTACTTTCGGGTATTCGTATAGTTAAAACCTACGGCAAGGAAAAAGAAGAAGTAGAAGAGTTTTGCAAGCTTAACGATAAACTGGCTTCCGTTCAGCGAAGCAACGAAGTTTTCTTTGCAATTTTCTTTCCGTTTTTGTCCTTGCTTTTGGCATTCGGCACATATTTAATCACATATCTTGGTGGTATGGGCGTGCTTGAAGGCAGTATGACTGTTGGTGAGTTAATGCAGTTTATCGCCTATGCAGGTATGCTTTTAGGACCTCTTTCATGGATGTCCTTCTTGCCAAGACGTATTATTAATATGACCACAAGCCTTGAGCGTATTTACGATATTTTAGATGAAGTTCCTAATATAACAAACAAAGAAAATGCCATTAAAAAAGAAATAGAAGGCAATATTGATATTAACAATATTACCTTCGGCTATAACTCTTATGACCCTGTTGTAGAAAATCTTACGCTTAATGTAAAAAAGGGCGAAATGATAGGTCTTGTCGGTTCATCAGGTTGTGGAAAATCTACCCTTATAAACCTTATTATGCGACTTTACGATGTCGACGAAGGCGAAATTTTAATTGATGGACACAACATAAAAGATATAGATTTAACTACCTATCACTCAAGTATTGGCGTTGTGTTACAAGAAACATTTCTGTTCGCAGGAACGGTACTCGATAACATTCGCTTTGCCAACCCTGCAGCTTCTATGTTAGATATAATAAAAGCTGCTAAAAGCGCCAATGCACACGAATTCATTTGCAAACTTCCCGACGGATATAATACCTATATCGGTGAAAAAGGTCATATGCTTTCGGGTGGCGAAAAACAAAGAATTGCAATTGCAAGAGCTATTCTTACAAACCCCAAAATTCTTATTTTAGATGAAGCAACTTCGGCACTAGATACCGAAAGCGAATACCAAATTCAAGAAGCTTTCGAACGTCTTCGAAAGGGAAGAACAACCTTTGCAATAGCACACCGACTCTCAACACTTCGTAATGCCGACAGAATTGCCGTTATAAACGAAAAAAGCATACAAGAACTAGGCACACATAACGAGCTTCTTAAACTTAAAGGCATTTATTACGGTCTTGTTATGGCACAACTTGAAATGAATAAAAATAAAGAATAAAACGCAGTGGTTAACCACTGCGTTTTTTATTCTTTCTAAACTTAATGTAGCCGAATACCAAACATGCAATCAAAGGGAAGAACGCGCCTGTAAAAATGCCGATTTTCATTCCAAGCTGTTCGGCAGTAAGACCTAAAGATTGGGTAATGCTTGAAACGTTTGCAGAATTCATTGCAGCGTCGGTTACAAGCCCAACCAGCTGTGGACCAATGGATGCGCCAAGGTCGCCTCCTGCTGCCATAATTGCAAAAATAAATACACTTTCATTTTTAAGCGAACCTGTTGCAGCAACAAGGGTTCCGGGCCATAGCATAGATGTACAAAGACCTGTAACGGCGCAGGCTATAAGCGCAACGATTGGGGATAAAGAAACAGCAGCAACAAGGTAACAAATTGCGGCACCGACAGAGCCTAAAAATAAAATGTTGGTTATGTTTTTACCAAATTTCGCATATAGTGTTCGACCAAGTGCCAACATAAGACCAAATAGTGCAACACCGAAAACATCGCCCCAAACTTTAGGAATAGAAAGGGCTTTTTCTGCGTAACTTGAACACCATTGCGACATGGTGCATTCACTAGCTCCACCTAAAAATATGGCAACAACAAAAAGCCACAGGGTTTTGTTTTTAAGCCAAGAAATTGCGCCTGAAACTTTTTCGGGGGTTTCCATTTCGGGAATTTCTGCACCCGAAAAAGCAATGTGCGAAATAAGTGGTTCTATCATTAAAACAAACACAAGAAACACCCAATTTTCCTTGCCGAAAACCAAAAGGAAAAGGGTAGAAAATATAACCACGCCAACAACTGCCCAAGCGTAAACAGAGTGAAGTTTGCTCATTTCTCTGTCAGGCTCGTCCGATGGTAAAGCTGCAATAATTGGGCTTATAAGAACTTCGTTAAAACCACTTGCAGCCGAAAATATAATGGTACCAATCGCAATGCCAATATATGCAAAGTCAGGTAGTAAAACAGGCCATACAGCATAAACAAAAAGACCTATTAGTGTAATCATAGGCATAGATTTAACAACCTTTGGAATGTCAAATTTATGTGAAAAGAAAGAAAACATTAAATCGACCAAAAGCTGTGTAGTAAAGTTTACAACAACAAGAAGCCCTAAAAGTGAATAAGAAATTCCGTAAATCTCTCTAAACGTTAAAAATAGTATAGGGGAAAGATGGCTTACAATAGCCATTGCTGCATTGGAAGTATAGCAGGCAAATTTAATTCGTGTGTTTGTCATAACCCACCTCGTAAAAATCAACTAAACACATTATATTCTAATTCTGCAAAAAATCAACCCAATATATGTATTTAAAGCAACTCGTGTATTATGGTTGCTGTTGCTTTATAGAAATGGCAAAAGCGTTAAAGGTCAAATTTGTCCGAATTGGCTTTGTATAATATAAATGTAATCCGGCGCAAGTTAAAACCAAGCGCTAAAAATACGTTTTTGGGGGTGCATTTATTATGGCGAAGACAGCTAAAGGCAACAAGAGAACCTACGTTCATAATTACACTAAATCTAATGGCACGTCGGTTGGTAGTCATTACCGTTCTAATCCTAAAACTAGCAAGGGCAAAATGAAATAACATCTCATAGAAAGGATACATACCATTATGAAAATTTGCGTACTTTTCGGAAGTTTTAATCCACTCACTAATGCACACGTTACTGCACTGCGTACAGCCGTAAACGCAACAGGTGCCGACAAGGGACTTTTCGTTGCTACTAACGGCCAGTACCTTAAGAGAAAAACTGTTAAGATCAACGACCCGTTCTATCTCCCGGAAGACGAGAGAAAAGCAATCATCGAGAAGGTCTGCGAGTCAGAGCCCAAGCTTGAGTTCTGGGGCTTTGAACTTGGTGGTATTAACCCCAGCAGATTTAAGACCCTTTGTAAGATCCAGAAGCAATATCCCGATGCCGAGATATACGAGATTCAGGGGGCTGATAAAGTACATACCCTACTTAAATCTGCCTACGGCGAAGAATACGTCGGAAACTTTCGTTTTGTTGTCTTCAAGAGATACGGTATCGACCTTGATGCAATGCTTGGCGATAATTCGGCCCTTGGCAAGTTTAGAGATTCCTTTGTTATTCTTCCTTCAATTGAAGCGATTAGTTCAACCGAGATTCGAAATCGTTTCTATGCAGGCAAGGACTTTTCGTCCCTTGTCCCCAATGCCGTGGTAGAGATAATGAGCAAGTATAAGCCTTCCGATTTCAGCATCTCTTTTGCCGAGCGAATGAAGGTTATGATGGCAAGTGGCAGATTCGGACGTCAGACTGCTCGTAAAGAAATTTATAAGCTCAACACGGCGTTGTTTCATGATTGGCAGAACGGTACGGCCAATATCGATTTAGGCAATTATAAAGCCTTCCTCGATGGTGCGAAGCTTTATAAAGAACCTTATGATGTCGGCGCTGTCGGCAAGGTGTACGATGCTACCGAAACGGGTTGTATCAATGCCGACTGTATGGATATCGCCGAACAGTTAATCGCCAAGGGTTATAACCCTGCTATTTTAAATCTTGCTTCAGCTAAACGTCCCTGTGGTGGTTGGGATGCAGGTATGGGCGCGCAGGAAGAATCGCTTTGCTTTTCTTCTACCCTTAGCCAGTCATTGTATCAGTACGGCGACCCCAAGTATAAGAACGTTCGAGATAGTGGCGTACCCTTAAAGGAAGTCGGTTATCCCCACAACATGAACTACGGTGGAATTTATTCTCCTAATGTTACGTTCTTCAGAAACAACGTCGATAAGTTCTACACCCTTAAAGATAAGCCCTTTAAGTGCGATGTTATCACCGTAGCAGCACTTTGCTTTAACGGCAGATCGCACTATGCTGGCATTGATGAACTTTCTTATCAGGCTGAAGATGGTGGCTTTACCCCCGAAGGTAAGGAAATTATGCTCAACAAGATTCGAACCATCTTCCGTATGGGCGTAAAGCACGGCAACGATGCCCTTGTGCTTGGTGCGTTTGGATGTGGAGCGTACGCACTTCTGCCTTCTGCAGTTGCCCCCCTGTTCCGTATCGTAATGGAAGAACCCGAGTTTAAGAATAAGTTTAAGCTACTGGTATTTGCCATGCTTGAAAGGCCACGCAGACCTCAGGGACTTGACGGTCATTTCGCACCTTTCTATCAAGAGTTTGGAACATACACTATCGAATAATCCACAAAACTACCGAGAGAATACATCTCTCGGTAGTTTTGTTTAAGGATAAATTTGTCCTTATTAATATACTATAATGTGTTTGTAAGATATTTGTTTTATGTTGGTTAAAAAATATTGTAAGGATGTGTTAAAAATGTAATATTTAATTTTAATTTCGGTGGACCTTTACAATTAAATAATGTTTTAATAGCTTCGTGTTTTATTGTGTAATAAAATAAGACCAGTTCAGTTTTTTTGTTGTAGATGCGCACACATAATATTAAATATTGGATGTAAAAAATACAGTTACATATAATGTGGAAAGTGATTTGGAGGTATATACTATGGTGGATATTATTATCGGAGAAGAAGTTATCAACAAATCAAAAGAAATTGGCACTATTGTTTCTTTTGAAAATATAAGACAATATTGTCCAAAACCACATGATAAAATATAAATATAAAAAATTGAAAGTAAGAGGTAATGATTATGACCGAACAAATGCGTAACGATTTAACACCCCAAGGATACATTCGTCATATGTTTTCCGAAACCAAAAATGGTGAATTTAAAGTTGAGTACACCGATTTTTTCAACAATTCCGTCCCAAAAGAAAGAATACTTCAACTAAATTGGACTGCCGAAGATGCTGAAAAAGTCGAACAGCGCTATAGTTTGCTGACTTCTGCACTTGCGCGTATCGCTCGCATTCACGATCAGTTGGCAGATGAAGAAAGCAGGAAAAAACTTCTCTTTGAATCTGATTTTGATGTGTGGAATACTTATGTTCAACCCTTTGAACCGTTGGAAGTAAATTGGGATGAACTTGACTCCATTCCTCCTTGTGAACCGGAAGAACTGCCATCTTTGATTTATGAGATCCATGAACGTGCGATTGGTGATTTGATCCCTGAGGAAGAAAAACTATTAAAATGGCATTATATGTGGAGAGAAGAGCAAAGCCAAAAAAGAATTCCTTTTAACCGTCGTTCTTCTGCAGATATGATTACACGAGCAATGAGATACGAGAAATTACTCAGTATTGGAGCACCTGAAATCATTGTAACAGAAGAGGGGCGCTACCTTGCCGAAGAAATGGTTCTCTATTATTTCGGTAAAGAAGAAACTATCGTTTGGGACTAAAGAAATAATTTTATTCGGGAGTGGTTTGTATGAGTTCTCGTTTTTCAAAACCGGAAATAGAAGCGCATACCGTTTCGCCTGAAGCGTACGGATATTATATGCGTAAATCGCGAGTGATATTTGTACATAAATGATGTTATAATAGTATCTAAATAACAATAAAATTACGTGATGTTTAAGACAAACATTTACAAAAAAGATGAATTTCGAATAAAAAAGGAGATTGTGAATATATGAAAACTAATCTTCATACAAATACTGAAAACACGTGGAATTTATACACCGACACTCAAAAAGTTGATGGGGAAAAGTTAGAATACGAAATCATTTTCGGTAACGAAAATATTGTGTTTATTAAAGCCGGCGCAGGCGGAGACGCGCGCGGCTACGAGAATAAATATATTAAAATGGCACAACGTGTGCATGAACGAATCGGCGCAACAGTAATATGTGCTTCTAATCCCTTTGTAGAACACGAAAAAATCGACGAACAAAAAATTCGTTGGGTTGTATCGGAGCTGGGTTTTGAAAAGTTTAATCTTTATCTTTTGGGAACTTCCGACGGAGCATATCAAAACATTCATTTGGCAAAAAGATTTCCTGAAACTGTGAAATGGATAGGTGTCAATTCTTCGTTTATTTCTATTGAAGGCTTCGAAGAACACTTGTCGGAACTATCTAGCGTACAAAAGATTCTTGTTTACGGAACAGAAGACGATGACTATGATATTGTTTTTCCTGCACTAACGGAAAAAGAGTATAAAAATCAAAAAATTTACCTTATAAAAGGCGCCGATCATCGTTTTACTAATATGCTACCCCAGTTTATTCAAACCATCGATTTGATTTATCAGGAAGGAATGGATGAACCTACAAAAGACGAAAAGTAAGTGGTAATAAAACAAAGTTCTAGAAAAATACGTATACTGAAAACGTCCAAATTTGTCCCAATGAAGATGATATAATGTTCTTGTAAACAATAGTCCACAGGACTTAAAACAGGAGGAACATATGAAAACTTATAAAATCGTTTACACCATTGCAAACAAACCCGGAAGACATGTAGCGTTTTACGAAGCTGTTTGTGAAGACTTTGCTCGCATACAAGCACGTGATGAACTTGGTGGCTGGGATATTGTTACCATTTGGGAAGTTACTGAAGTTGACTTTTAAGTTCCCACCTTTTTTCTGTAAAACATACTAAAGCATATCGGACAAATTCGGACTAATACCGTTGTGTTTTAGTATGAAATATGATATTATAAATAAAAAGAAAGCAAAATAGGAGAGACTTTATGAAAATTATTTTCCTAGATGTTGACGGTGTACTAAATTCAGAAAAGTACAAAACAGAGTCTTCAGCAAATTGCGATAATGGTTATATTGATTTGTCGCGAGTTAAGCTTGTTGCAGATATTGTTAATGCAACCAATGCAAAAATAGTGTTAATTTCTTCCTTGCGTGTCGACTGGGATAAATCGCTCGAGCTTTGTGGAAATGACGGCAAATATATCAACAAATGTTTTGCTGAAAACGGGCTTTCTATAATGGATAAAACTCCATATATAAGCTTTTTTACTGCCCGAAAAAAAGAAATTACATTCTGGCTATCCAGCCATCAAAACGAAGTAGAAAGCTTTGTAATTATTGACGATATGCTAGACGGATGGGAAGAATTAAATAGTCGAGTAGTAAATACCAACCCCAACGGCTACGGACTTGAAGAAGAACATGTAAAAAAAGCTATCGAGCTATTAAAATAAACGGTAACGTTTAATTAAAAATCTCAAACATTTTGTTTAGTCCAAATTTGTCCTAAACGACCTGTTAAAATGGATATGTAAAATAAAACAGGTTTTAAGGAGAATTATTATGGAAAACAAAAATATAGTGTTATGCAAAAGAGTATGCAGAGCGTAAAGGAATTAATTTTGTACTTGAATAGGGGAGAAATAAGTATATGGAGAGAATAAATCAGCTTCAAAAAGAAAGTGTAGCTAAAGGAAATAGCGAAGATTCGCTTTTGGCTATTTATATATTGCGCATTCTTAAAAAATATAGTTCTCCTAAAAATCCATTGTCTTCTCAAGATGTTATGGATTACTTGAAAAAGGATTATTCTATTGGAAATTCAGATAAAGCAGATGCTCAACGCAAGAAAATAAGAAGGCATCTCGATACGCTTTGTGAATTTTATTGGGGTCGATGCATCAAAAAGGAAGAAGGCAAAACAAGAAACGGCCACAAATGGTTTTACGATGTTTCCCGAGATAAATTTGCCGATACAGAGATTCCGGTTCAAGAAACACTTACCGAAACAGAAGTAGAGTTCTTGGTTGACCTTATATCAGCAACTAAAATTCTTAATTCCCAAGGCACACGTGGTTTAATAGATAAGCTTCTAAAGAAAACATCAATGTCTTATGAAGACAGAAAACGCAGATTAAGAACAATTCAAGGAGAAGCATGGTTAAAGACTCCAAATGAGGATCTTGTGGAAAAGAAAGACCTTATTGAAGAATATTTTGACAATAGCTGTTTAGTGTTTGATTATGAAGATGAACAATCTATTACGGCAACTCCACTTGGCTGGAGTTACGATGATGGTATATGTTTTCTAAATGCTAAAGTTGGAAATAAAAACCGTAAATTTTCTTTAGATAAAATTCGAATTTGCGATTCTGATGTAGATGAATATGAAGAATTTGATGATTTTAGACGTTACGATGAAGGAACAGATAGCGATAAGACAACATTAGACAGTTTGTTTGTTAACATACCTACCATTAAAAGCGCAATAGCAGATAAAAAATGTCTGCATTTTCTATATCGTTCTTATGTGGTTGCTAATGATTGTGTCGCTTCAACAGATGAAGAGAAAAGTGTTTTGCCACATAGCCTGGTTTTTAATGATGGAAAATACTACCTAATTGGAATTGACGAAAACGCACCGGGTTTTAATAAAATTGCGTATTTTCGAGTTGATTTAATGTTCGAACTCTACTGTGTAGAACACAAAAACAAACTATCCGATTGGGACAAGCACGTTTATGCAATGATAGAACGTGCAAGATTAGTTGAGAAACACCCGTTAATGCTGTCCGATAAGGAAATTTCGGTAACGTTTAAGGTCGCAGAATCTGGACTCAATAGAGTTGTTGATACTTTTGCAGTAAAACCGGACAAGTTTGCTGTCACCAAAGAAACCAGAATAGTTAAAAATTCTTACAGCGAAGGTTTTCGTGAAGAACAGCTAGTGAAGGTGCAGGTTAAAACTACTCGCGAAGAAGCGTTTAGATGGGCACTTGCAAATGCCGATGTGGTAGAACTTGTATATCCACAGGACGTTCGTGATAGATTAGGGCGAATTTCCGACCCAATTCATAAAACTTATTCAACGACAGTTGAAGACCTAGTACGCGAAAATATAGATTTTATTCGCGAAACCGGTATGTTTAAAATAACAATGAATGTTACTGAAAACACAGCATTTGAAACCTTTAAGGAGCTAGAAAAACAAGGTGAAATAGATATTGTAGACAAAATATATATTGCAAAATTGGAAGGTGAAACGGGAGATTACTTTGGCAATTTTGTGAACGCTAAAGTTTTAAATGTGCTAGACTCACCGAATTGTACAAACATTATCTGGGCGTCTAAACTCCCAAAGGTAGTGAGCTTGGCTATCCACAAAACTCAAATAAGCGATGCGTCTTGGTTAAAGGTAATGGACGGATTGGGATTTGTGGAAATTTCCAATACGCCAATTCGTGATCTGTCTGCATTAAGCGAGCATAAGCGTATTCGCTATTTGGAAATCAACAATACAATGGTATCCGACATCAGCTTTATCGAAGGTTTTGAACATCTTTATACATTAGAAGTTGTTAATTGCCCAATTGATGATTATACGCCGTTGCTTAAAATCCCACCATTAGATGCGCTTAGAATTGATGAAAAAGCAGTAGAAGCACTTGGTATGGAAAATTTAGTGAAACACCATCCAAATGCTAACATTTCAGTTCATCAGCAAGGTAACAATCGAAAATAATAATAAAAAAGGAGACTTCGGTCTCCTTTTTTATGGCCCAAAATTGACCCATTGTATTTGGTATTATATGTACGTAAGGTTTGAAAATCGGTAAAAATTAAATATATACAGGAAAGTGATTTGGTAAAAATGAAGTATAAACAACTTTTTGAAAAAGCATATTCTCGTTTGATGGAGCTTTATAGTGGAGAATGTTCTAAACCTGACATTACTATTTTGAGTCGCTTTTATCAAGAAAAAACAATTCTTGCTGAAAGCAAACTTTATATGCGCTACCTTGATTTTATAAGCAGAGTTCGAGAAATGGCAAATCAAAAAGGAGAGCATATTTTTGTCAGAGGAACAGCAGGAGCATCTTTTATTGCTTATCTTTTAGGTGCAACGGATATCAACCCGTTGCCAAGCCACGAGTATTGTCCTCATTGCCATACTACTAAATTTATTGGAAACGGAACTCCATTTGATAATGCTCCGAAAAAATGTTCTTGTGGAGCAGAGATTATGACGGATGGACATAATATTCCGTTTGAATCAAACCTAAAAAGCATATTAGCAGAACGCATTCAGTTCTGTGTTTCCCATGCCTTCTTCGAAGAAGCGAAAACTATGATTCAAGATGAATTGTGGGAGAAGTCAATTGTTACGCTAAAAGATGGAAATTTATCTCCCACATGGTTTTGCATTCTCCACAAGGAAACCAATGAGCGTGGCGATTACACATTAAGTGGAAATCGAGAAATTTTTGCAAACTTTCCAAGAATTACACTTGTGCCCGACAAAGTGCTCGATCAATATCGTGAACTCGAAAAGGCTACGGGGTTTAAAATGAATGAAATAGGATTCGATGAACAACGTGTGGCATTTTTTCGCTTTATGGAGTGCGATATTCAAGGCATACCACACCTTGATAATGCCTTCGTAAAGGGTGTCTGGAATACAATAAATCCACGAAGTTATAACGATATCTTGAAGCTTATAGGGTTTGCTCATTCTACTAATGTTTGGAAAAACAATGCCGAATATCTTTTAAGTGAGCATAAAATGTCGCTTTGCGAAATCCCGGGATATAGAGAAGACTTATACGAAATGATCAACAATCAACTGCGCCTAAAAGGCGTTTACAATGAAGGATTTGCATACGAAGTTACGAACAAAGTAATGCGTGGATATTATGCAAAAAACGGTGGTATGGATGAAGATACGATGTTTGCATTGTTAAATATTGGGTTTGATATGAATTTTATATTCTTCCTTTCGTATGTTCACTATATGTTTAATAAAGCGCAAGGAATAGAATACTTGCGTGAAGCAATAGCGATGATGTTTTATAAGACCAAATTCAATAAAGAATATAATGAAATTGTGCTACAAAAAACAAAAAAGAACCAACCCTAATGGGTTAGTTCTTTTATTTTGGTGCCGGTGGCGGGGGTCGACCGTCTATGCGCTTTGCCCTACTTTATTAGTTTATTGTAGGGCGTGGCGTCCCCGACACGCCGAGCAAACTATAGGTTCTGTATAAATCATAGGGGCAAACCACACATACTTATAGCTAGCCGACCGAAAGGCTATGCCTTTCAGTATCCGTCTGCGCCGCTTTGGCTAAAAAACAGTACCCCGTACTGTTTTTATTAACGCCAAACCCTCTCGGGTTCGCCCCC
>JAFOFE010000088.1 GCA_017387475.1 Clostridia bacterium
ATGTTATTTAAGGCTTCAAGGGCTAGTCCACCTGTAAGTGCGCCATCGCCAATAACGGCTATACTTGTCTTTTCTTCGCCATTTAAGACACTTGCTTTATAAATACCGTATGCTGCAGCAAGCGAGTTGCTGGCGTGTCCTGTTACAAATGGATCGTACTCACTTTCATCGGGACGCATAAAGCCTGAAATACCATTTTCTTTTCGAATGGTTGTAAACTGTTCGTATCTGCCCGATAGAAGCTTATGTGTATAGCACTGATGTCCCACATCGAATATAAGCGAATCTTTAGGAAGATTTAGAAAACGATGAAGCGCAACAGTTAACTCTACAACCCCTAGATTAGATGCCAAATGACCACCGTTTTTTGAAACGGTGGTTATTAACATATCTCTAATTTCGTTGCAAAGTTCAGAAATATCACTGTAATTAAGTTTTTTAAGGTCATTTTCGTTTATTTTACCTAAAAACTTATAATCCAAAAAAAATCAACTTCCTATCAATATTCTCTAGCGCATAAATAATTTGCGAAAAGTTTTAATTCGTTTGCAGCCTCACCGAAAACATCTAACTGTTTTATAGCTTCTTCGGTAAGTTCTTTAACAAGCTTGCGACTTTTTTCAATTCCCCAAAGACTAACAAATGTAGATTTATTGTTTTCTTTATCGCTATGTATGGGTTTCCCAAGCTGTTCTTCGGTACTTATTTCATCTAAAATATCGTCTACTATTTGGAAAGCTAGACCCAAACAGTCTGCATACTTTTCAGCAGCCGAAATTTTATCTTGGTCTGCACCTGCTAAAATACAACCTATCTTACAGGCTGCCTTAATAAGCGCGCCTGTTTTGAGTGAGCAGATAAGTTTTAAAATTTCTACATCTGCATTTTTATTTTCGTAAAGAAGGTCAACCGTTTGACCACCTATCATACCATTAATTCCGGAATAATCGGCTAATTCTTTAATTGCTTTTAAAACAAGATTACTATCAATATCTTTAGTTTGTGCAGCAATAGACCAAGCACTAGTTAATAATGCATCACCTGCAAGCAATGCATACGCTTCGCCAAACTTTTTGTGGCAAGCAGGCTTTCCCCTTCTCATATCATCGTCATCCATACAAGGAAGGTCATCGTGAATAAGCGAATATGTGTGGATACATTCGATAGCAGCTTCAAAATTAAAAGAAGCATTGTCTGTTCCCCCACAAAGCTTATAAAATCTGTTTATAAGAAACGGGCGAATGCGCTTACCACCAAGCAAAAGACTATATTTGCAAGCATTAGTTATTATTTCATATTCACTTGAATTATTGCTAAAAAAGGCATCAACATTTTTATCGAAGTTTTTAGCATATTGGGTTAAATTTTCTTTTATCATAATTAGTTACCGTTTTTTAATGTTTCAATTTTTTGCTTTGCAGTTTCAAGTGCTTTTGTGCAATAATTTGAAAGCTTAATTCCTTCTTCGTAAAGTTTAATAGAATCATCAAGTGAAATATCGTTTGAATTAAGCTGTTCGGTAATTTTTTCAAGCATTTCGTATGCCTGTTCAAAAGTTAAATTGTTTTCCGACATAAAAATCTCCTATTTTATGTTATTAACACTACAATTAGCTTCGCCGTCGTGGAAACGAACGGTTATATTATCGTTAACCGATAAGGTTTTAACCGAATCTACTCCACTGCCATTTTTGCTAACAGAAGCAAAACCACGCAATAAGGTTTTGGTTGGACTTAAAGCATCTAATGAAGCTATTATTGTACACAAGTTTTTTTCTTTGCTTAAAACAACCTTATCTAGAGCGTTTTGAAGTTTATCTGTAAGATGGTCAAGTGATAAAGCACGTTTTTCACAAATATATTCTTGCGCATTTGTAAAAATGCGACTTTTGCTGATTTTATCTATATCGGTTTGTTTTGAATTAAGAATTGTTAAAATTCTTTTTTCTAACAAATTTTTAAGCGAAGTTACACTATACGAAAGTTCGTCTATATTGGGAACTGCAAGTTCTGCTGCTGCAGACGGTGTTGGAGCACGAAGATCGCATACAAAATCGCACAATGTGAAATCTGTTTCGTGTCCTACTGCAGAAATAATTGGTTTTGAAAACCTTGCAATTCTTCTTATAAGTTTTTCGTCATTGAAACACCACAGGTCTTCAATAGAGCCACCACCTCTACCGATAATTACAACATCGCACTGTGTGTTTTCAATTAAATCGAGCGCAGCACAAAGACTGTCGGGTGCAGTTTCGCCCTGTACTGTCGCAGGACAAAACACAATATCGCAAAGTGGGTATCTTCTGGAAAGTACGCTAAAAATATCTTTTACGGCAGCACCTGTTTCAGATGTAATGACCCCAACTTTTAAAGGAAATTTGGGAATATCTTTCTTTACGTCTTCATCGAAAAGGCCTTCCTTCGCAAGTTTATCCTTTAGCTTTTGAAGGGTTGCTAAAAGATCTCCTTCACCGTCTTGCACCATATCTTCGGCATAAAGTTGATATACGCCATCTCTTTCATAGACCGATATTCTGCCACTGCAAATTACCTGCATACCTTCGTTTGGTATGAACTTAAGTCTAGAAGCATTGCCCCTAAACATAATGCACTTTACTGCCGCAGAACCATCTTTTAAAGTGAAATACAAATGACCACTTGCGAAGTGTTCCTTAAAATTCGAAATTTCACCACGAATACTTACATATGCAAGCTTGCTATCGCTTTCGAGCAAGCTTTTAACATACAAGTTAAGTTGTGTTACGCTAATAACAGCAGGCATAATTATTCTCCGTCTGCTCTAATAATTGAACCTAAAATTCCGTTAGCAAAAGAAGCGTCTTGTTCTGATGCATATTTTTTGATTATATCAATACATTCGTTAACCGAAACCGAAGCAGGAATGGTATCTATATATTTAATTTCTGCAATAGCTAAACGAAGGGCTGCTAAAGCTACTTTGGAAATTCTTGAAATGCTCCAACCCTTTGCATATTTTGTAATAAGAGCATCTATTGTGTCGATATTACCAATTGCGTGGGTTACAACTTCAACACAATATTCATCGTGTTCTTTAACGCCTGCATCTGAAGCAATAGCAAAAAGTTCTTCGGCAGAATCGCCACTAAAACTATACTCGAACAATAGAATAAATGCCTGTTCTCTTGATTCTTTTCTTGTCATTTTGCACCTCTTAATGCATATATTTATACAAAATATATTATATTATACTATTGCATATTTTTCAAGCAATTTATGCATATTTGCATAAAAAAATTATGTTGAAAAGAATAGAAATTTCTGCTATAATGTTTAGACACTATAATTGATTTGGAGAGAATGTATGTCTATTGCATTTAGAAACAGTCTTTTAGGTTTTAACAAAGATGATGTTTTAAACTATGTTCATATGAAAGACTGCGAACTTAAAAATCTTTCTAACAACCTTAACACTAAAATTGGCGAGCTTCAAAAGCAATTAGATGCGCTTAAAGAAGAACATCTTACTGCACTTGGCACTGTTGGAAACTTAACACGTGAAAACGGTGAACTAAAAGCTAAAGTTGATGAATACAACAAGAAATCAAGCGAGCTTGACCTTTTAAGCACAAACATTGGTAAACTTTATCTTGTTTCAAAAGCTTCTGCAAAGTCTATTGTAAACAAAAGCGAAGAAAGTTCTGCCGTTATTGCTTTACAAAACGAAAAACAGCTCGAAAATATTGAAGATACTCAATCTTCCCTTAAAGATATTGCCGAAAGCATCCTTACAGCTTCACAAAGTTTTGTTTCCAAGCTTGACGAACTTCAAACCTCACTTAACGACGTTAAAGGCAAGGTAAGCTCAAACAATACTGAAACTGCAAAAATCAGCGAAGAATTCGCTGAACTTTATGCAAAGCTTGGTTAAAACATGAAAGAATGGTTTTTAAACACAACCGAACTTAAATCTGCCATTTCTAAAATTAATGCCGGCGATAGAGTAATACTTTCCGGTACGGTTTACACAGCAAGAGATGCTGCCCATAAATTAATTACTAACGCACTGGCAAACAGTGAAGAACTACCATTTAATTTAGACGGCGCTGCAATATATTACGCAGGTCCTACCCCTACCCCTAAAAATTTGGCTATTGGCAGTTGTGGACCTACAACATCTTCCAGAATGGATAAATATGCACCCTCACTTTTAGACAGTGGTCTTAAATGTATGATTGGTAAAGGCGACCGTTCTAAAGATGTGTATGATGCAATTGTAAGAAACGAAGCCATTTACCTTTGCGCAATTGGTGGTGCAGGCGCACTTGCGGCAAAACACATAACTAAATGCAAAGAAATAGCTTTTAGCGAACTTGGTTGCGAATCTGTTAAAGTTTTAAATTTCGACAACTTCCCCCTTATTTGTGCTATTGATAGCAAAGGTAATTCAATATTTAAATAAAAAGTCAGGTTTTGCCTGACTTTTTTTCTTGAATTTTTTAAAAAGTTATAGTATTATAAAAAAAAGGGCTTTTCACAGACAAAAACTGTGAAAGCCCTTTGAGAATTAAGGAGTGTTCATTTTGCCAACATCAAAACCCTATAAGCTGGAAACCAAAAAGAAAAATTTGTTTTTGCGTATTCACAAAGGCCACTTTTCTACCGGCCGTTCGCATACAAATTACTATATTGATATAACAGCACAAAAAAGCCGTTTATCCGAAGCAAAGGCTGTTGCAGAAGAACTTCTAGGATATTATAGTCACAACACAGTTGTTGATACTATCCTTTGTCTTGACGGCACAGAAGTTATAGCAACCTGTCTTGCAGAAGAACTTACAAAGAACCAATTCCACAACATTAATGCACATCGCACAATATATGTTATCACACCTGAACCAACATCTAACAGTCAGTTACTTTTCCGTGATAATATGGTACCAATGATTGAAGGAAAGCACGTACTTGTACTTGCAGCTTCTGTTGTTACCGGTTTTACAGCAAATTCTGCTGTTGAAGCTATTAAATATTATGGTGGCAGTGTTGTTGGTATAGCTTCAATATTTGCAACTGTAGAAAAATGTGGTGATATTAAGGTTTATTCTGTATTTGACCCAAAAGATTTACCCGATTATTCCACACACAGTTCACACGACTGTCCCCTTTGCAAAAAAGGTATTAAGCTAGACGCACTTATCAATACGTTTGGTTTTTCAAAATTATAAACTAAAGAGCCTTGACGAAAGTCAAGGCTCTTTTTATATCATTTCATCAATGTTGGGAATTTGTTCAAAATGCAGTTGCTCGTTTGTTTTTGGGTGGTAAAAATCTAGTGAAACGCTTTTTAACGCTATTCCCTTTTCGTTTTTAATGCCACCGTATTTTCTATCGCCTACAAGTGCCATTTTACGAGAAGCAAACTGAACGCGAATTTGATGTGTTCTGCCTGTATGAAGAATAACTTTAACAAGAGAAAAATCTTCCTTCGTGTTTAAAACTTCATATTCAAGTTTAGCCGTTTTAACGCCTTTTCGCATTTTATTAACAACAAAGCTTTTGCTTTTTTTAGTGTCTTTAAAAAGCAAATCTTCAAAAACGCCACTCTGATCATTAGGTTTACCCTGAACAACGGCGTAATAACCCTTTTTAAAACGCTCTTTGTTTGAAACATCTGCCGAAAGTTTTGCTGCCGATGCCTTATTTAAAGCATACACCATTACGCCCGACACTTCTTTATCGAGTCTGTGAACAGGATAAACTTCGGGAACATCGAGTTCTGACGCTAACACATCTTGCATATTGGCGTTTTCAGAAGAATCTTTAGCCGAAAGCAACCCACTAGGCTTTATACAAACTACAATATGGCTATCTTTGTATAAAATATCCATTATTTAATTTTTCTGCCTTCAATATAGAAGCGTTTATCGTCTGCATGGCCCATAGAAAAGGTTTTTCTTGGAAGCGAACCATCTTGTATTACTGCTTCAAAAAGCTCATCCTTCTTCATTCCATCGAATATAAAGCCAACTGTGTTTTCTTCTTTACAAAGCTCTCTTACAGCGTCGGTTCCGTGAATGTAGTCTATTTCTACTTCGGGGTTTAACTTTAAGAAATCATCTAAATATGCTTGAATCGTACCGACAGGTAGTTTAGATGTTGCTGTTAATTCAAGATTTGTTTCAGTTTCGTTATCAATAACAATGAAGTTATGCTTTTCTTCGCCTTTAGCGGAAGCATTTTTAGAAAGCAAATATTCGGTAAGTTTAGCTTTATTAACGCCGAAAAGAACACGATAAATAGGTTCAAATTCAATTGCAGGGTTGTGAATGTTAACAACTTCTGCTAATGCGAATTTAGCAAGCTCACTTTTATTAATTTTGCTACACTCTTTAGCAGTTGCAAGCGAATGATTACCATCGCCAACTGCAAATAAAAGGCCATCTTTAACAAGCTGTGCAAGTTCTGCATTAATTTTTTCCTGCACACCTTCATTAAGCTTGTATCCTTCAATATGTCCACCGTTTTGCATAAGGTCAAAATCGTAAAGCTTATTATACTGTGCTTTATCGCCAAGTGCCGACATAACCGAATTATCGGGGTCATCAATAAACAGTAATACGTGTGGAAATTCAAGTGGAGCATCTTTACGAATTTTCACTCTTGGTGGGATGCGTTCTGTTACGGTTTGCTCGGTTGCGCGAATAAGTCCACCCTTACCTGCTTCATATTCGTATTCGTTAAGGTCGATAAGACCAAGCAAACCTTGTCTTAAACCACCACCAGTAATTTCACGTTCTATATACACCATAGAATTTTCAAGCACATCGAAAACATCGGAATTTAAATATTCATCCATTGTTGCATTAATTTTACCAATGCGTTCTTCGGTTTCGGATAAATAGATTTCAGGCAAGGTTAAACGAAGAGTAGAATTTGCATCTCCTACTATTTCTTCAACCTTATTCCAATATTTCTTATCGGATGTGTATTGGTCGCAAGCAATAACTGCCCACTTATCAAAATCTTTTTTAGGTATTAATATATTTGCCGGATATAAATATTTTTTCATATGTACGCTCCTTAATTAAACTGTTCCGGTTGAACCAAAGCCACCTTCACCACGAACAGTGTTGCCAAGTTCATCTACTTCGGTAAAATTCACTGTGAGATATGGCGCAATAACAATTTGCGCTATTCTTTCCTTTGCATCTATTTTTGCAGTAGTATTGGAATGATTATGTAGTGCAACCATAATTTCGCCACGGTAATCGGAATCTATTACACCAACCTTATTTGCAGGTGCAAACCACGTTTAGTAGCAATACCACTACGCGCATAGATAAGACCAACATAACCTTCGGGAATTTCCATTGCAATACCTGTATGAACAAGCTTGGTTTCACCTGGCGCAAATGTAATTTCATCTTCACAAGAATAAAGATCTGCTCCTGCAGCGTATGCCGAACCATAGGTTGGAATTGTTGCATTATTATTCAATTTTTTAATTCTTAAATCTAACATAGTTTAATATTCGAGAAAACTCTCACCTTTCAAAACATATATTACATTATACAAAAAACTAGTCTTTATTTCAAGAGTTATATATACTATTTAAACCCTTTTCCAATTACATCGCCTGCATTGACAATAAACATAAATGCTCCTGAATCTAATTTTATTACTAGTCTTCTAACAAGATTTATTTCATTATTTCTGGCAACACAAAGCAAAATGTTATTTTTTCTGCCTGTATAACCACCAAAGGCAGGTAAAATTGTTACCCCACGGTCTACCTGATTTGTAATTGCTTCTTTAATTTGTTCTTCATTATTAGTAATTATAAATACAACTTTAGAATCAATTGTGCCACAAAGAATTAAATCTACCACTTTTGAAGAAACAAAAACAGTAATTATAGAATAAAGCGCAGACTGAAAATCTTTGTAAACAATTGCAGCAAAAATTATAACCGCACTATCAATTAAAAGAAATGCTCTTCCTACAGAAATATTAAATTTAAAATTTAACATTTTCACAATAATATCTATTCCACCTGTAGATGCTCCAACTAACATAACAAGGCCTAGGCCTGCGCCTATTAAAGCGCCACCAAAAACGGCACCAAGCATAACATCCGAAAAAACTGGTGTATAAAAATTATTAATTACTTCAATGAAAAATGACGATAGCACTACAACCACAGCACTTTTAGCTATGAACATTTTTCCAAATTTTACTGCGCCAAAAATAATAATCGGCAAATTAAAACCAATTAAATAAATGCCTGTGGGAAAATTGGTAATATAATTTAATGCTGTTGCAACGCCTGTTATTCCACCCGGAGAAATTTTAAGAGGGCTTAAAAAGATTTCGACAGCTACCGAATAAACAAAGCTGCCAAAAATCAACACAAAGCCCTCTTTAATATATTTTTTTATAAGCCTTAAATTCAAACTATCACCCGAAAATATTATTCAGATTATAGTTTTTCCTTAAAATCTGCAATTATTAAACTAAATAATTCTTTAGCTCTTTCATCATTACCCGATAAATGAAGATATCCAAAAAGAGTTTCCACGCCTGTTGCAGAATGATATTCCCCTGCAGTTGAGTTCTTTGGCACAGAACTAACATGAGCATTTCTTCCACGCTTATAAACTGCTAACTCTTTTTCGCTTAAAACAGGTTCAATAACCTTAAACGCAGTAGCTTGCGCACTTGCCTTGACCAGCTTAACCGATTCGCTATGAAGTACACCTGACGGACGATTAATTTCAGCCAGCATTTCACGAACAAGAAGTCCATAATAAGCATCTCCAACAAAGGCAAGCGTAGATGGACTTAAAAGGTTGACATTCATTTACATACTCCCTTACGGAACAAATTCAAATTCCATATCATAAACGCTTACAAGATCTCCATCTTGAACACCTGCATCGACAAGGGCTTTAATTATGCCACTTTGTTGAAGAGTACGCTGAAAATATTGAAGTGATTCGTAATCTTCAGGGTCAACGGTTTCAAGTATTTTAAGAAGCCAAGGAGCGTTATCAATAATATAAACGCCGTCTACTACATCAAGTGTAAATGTACGTTTGTTTGTTTCACGGGGAATTTCAACAAGAGGTACAGGATCGGGTTCATATATTTTTATTTCGGGAAGCTTTGCAAGTTCTGAAGCAACAAAATTTATTAGTTCGTCTGTGCCTTCATTAATGGGTGCCATAATGGGAAAGAATGTATATCCTTTTTCTTCAAAATATGCTTTTAGTTCTGCTACCTTATCGTCGTCTGTAAGGTCGCATTTATTTCCAACAATAATTTGCTTGCGTTCACTTAATTCTTCGCTAAAGACCTTTAACTCGTTATTGATAGTATTAAAATCTTCAATTGGATCTCGGCCTTCACTTCCTGATACATCTATAACGTGGAGTAAAAGTCTGCAACGTTCAACGTGGCGCAAAAACTCATGACCTAAGCCTATACCTTCACCGGCACCTTCAATAAGACCTGGGATATCTGCCATAACAAATGATGAACCTTCGCCCATTCTTACAACGCCTAAAACAGGTGTGAGAGTTGTGAAGTGATAGTTTGCAATTTTAGGCTTTGCTTCGCTTACAACCGACACAAGAGTTGATTTGCCAACATTTGGGAAACCAATAAGGCCAACGTCTGCCAATAATTTAAGTTCAAGTGTAACGTCGAGTTCTTCACCAGGGTTGCCCGCTTTAGCAAAACGTGGCACTTGACGGGTTGCATTAGAAAAGTGCATATTACCCCAACCACCATTACCACCTTTAGCAATAACTACGGGTTCATCTAGTGAAATATCAGCAATAAGTCTGCCTGTTTCTGCATCTTTAACAAGTGTTCCTCTTGGCACAGATATAACCAAGTTTTTAGCGCTTTTACCTGTGCATCTTGAAGCTCCACCTTTTTCGCCATTGTCTGCAAAATATTTTCTTTTATATCTAAAGTCTGCAAGTGTAGAAAGGTTGTCGTCGGCAACAAAAACTATATCGCCACCACGGCCACCATCGCCACCGTCCGGTCCACCTGCAGATACATATTTTTCTCTGCGAAAGGAAACGGCGCCATTACCACCGTCGCCTGCTTTAAGATGAATTTTCGCAATATCTACAAACATTGCGCCACCTCCTAAAAATAAGTGAAAGAAATAAAGCCCGGCATATTAGCCAGGCTTTAATAATTGAACTTACTGTTCTACAGCGTAGATGCTAACCTGCTTACGGTCGCGTCCAACACGCTCAAATTTTACCTTACCGTCGATAAGAGCAAATAAAGTATCGTCGGAACCGATGCCGACATTGTTGCCCGGATGAATTTTGGTTCCTCTTTGGCGAACAAGAATGTTACCAGCAAGAACAAACTGACCGTCAGCGCGCTTTACGCCAAGACGCTTAGATTCGCTATCACGTCCGTTCTTTGTAGAACCCATACCTTTTTTATGAGCGAATAACTGAATGTTAATCTTTAACATGATTACACCTCCGAATTTACTTTAATGCAGTTTGGATACTGCTCACTTAGTTGCAAAATATGAATTTTAAAGCCTTGAAGTACAGTTTTTGTATGTTCTGAAACAGAAGATACCCTTACTGTCATTTCTCCGTCTTTTTCGGTAATATCGGCTTTGTCGCCAACAACTTCGGTAATTGTGTTTGCTGTTAAATAAACGGCAGAAGAAACTGCTGCGCAAACAAGTCTACCTGCTTCATCATTCACATTTGCTGAACAATGTCCCTTAACGGAAAAGCCGTTAGGAAACAACTTGACTTTTGTCATAATTATACGATTTCGGTAATCTGTACCTTGGTGTAGGGCTGTCTGTGACCCATTTTGCGAGCACTACCCTTTTTAGGCTTGTAAGTGAAGACTGTAATCTTCTTGCCCTTACCGTTCTTAACAACGGTACCCTTAACAGCTGCATCCTTAACATAAGGTTTACCAACTTTAAGAGCAGCGGTCTTTTTAACAGCTACAACCTTGTCAAAAACAACCTCAGCATTCTCTTCAGCGTCGAGCTTTTCAACATAGATGAAATCGCCTTCTTCTACGCGATACTGCTTTCCGCCAGTTTCAATAATAGCGTACATTTTTTGGCACCTGCCTTAATATAAAGTCTCGCTACAGAAGGCGTGTGTATAAGCACAACTTAAAAAGCCCCCTAATACGCGGCTTATCTATTTTATCACTAGGTCCACAATTTGTCAAGAACTTTTTAAAAGCATAAAAACTATACTTTTTCCACTTTAAATTCGCCGTCTTGGAAGATAAACTTTATCTTATCTTCTTTAGAAACTTTTCCTTCTAAAATCTTTTCGCTAAGTGCATCTTCTACATTGCTTTGGATAGCTCGGCGCAACGGTCTTGCACCATAAACAGCATCGAATCCTACATCTGCAACACGCTCTGCAACACTGTTATCAAACTGAACGTCTAACCCTATGCCAGCACAACGTTTTGCCAAACCGTTAAGCATATTATAAGCTATTTTCAAAATATCTTCACGGCTTAATTTATGGAATACAATAATATCGTCAAGACGGTTTAAAAATTCAGGTCTGAATTCTTTTTTAAGTTCTTCTGTTACAAGGTCTTTTATTTGTGCTTGATCTTGCTCTGCCGAACTGCTTTCACCAAAGCCCATAGATTTTTTCTTTTCTGTTATAAGTCTGGCTCCGATATTAGAAGTCATAATAATAACCGTGTTTTTGAAATTAACATTTCTACCCTGCGAGTCGGTTAAAATGCCGTCGTCGAGAATTTGAAGCAACATATTAAAAACGTCGGGATGCGCTTTTTCAATTTCATCGAACAATACAACAGAATAAGGATTACGTCTTACCTTTTCTGTAAGCTGTCCACCTTCATCAAATCCTACATATCCGGGGGGCGAGCCGATGAGTTTAGACACAGTGTGCTTTTCCATATATTCGGACATATCAAGTCTAATCATTGCATCTTCGCTGCCAAACATAGCTTCAGCCAAAGCCTTACAAAGTTCAGTTTTACCTACACCTGTAGGTCCTAAAAAGATAAATGACCCAACAGGTCTTTTCGGATCTTTAAGTCCAACTCTGCCACGTCTAATAGCTTTTGCTACTGCGCTTACTGCTTCGTTTTGGCCAATAATTCTTGAATGTAAAATTTCCTCTATTTTAAGAAGCTTTTCGCTTTCTTCTTTTGTGAGTTGTGAAACAGGTACGCCCGACCAACCCGAAACTATCTGTGCAATTTCGTTCTCTGTAACTACACCTAAAGTTTCGTTAGAATCTAGCGCAGATTTTTCTTTAATAGATTTAATCTTACCTGTAAGTTTTGCTTCGTCATCGCGAAGATTTGCAGCAGTTTCAAAATCTTGTGCTGCAATAGCATCTTCTTTCTTTGCAGCTAACGCAGAAAGTTCTTCCTCAAGTTTTTTAACTTCGGGAGAAGTTTTGCTCATTTTAATTCTAATTCTTGAACCTGCTTCATCTATAAGATCAATTGCTTTATCGGGAAGATATCTGTCGGTTATATATCTGGACGAAAGTTTAACTGCTGATATTATAGCTTCATCTGTAATTTTTACATTATGATGAACTTCATACTTATCCTTAATACCCTTAAGAATTAAAATAGCATCTTCTTCGGAAGGTTCATCGACATTTACGGGCTGAAATCTTCTTTCAAGCGCAGCATCTTTCTCTATATTCTTTCTATATTCAGATATAGTTGTGGCACCAATAATTTGCATTTCGCCACGCGCTAAAGCAGGCTTTAAAATATTAGCTGCATCGGTTGCGCCTTCTGCTGATCCTGTACCAATTAAAGTATGAACTTCGTCAATAAAGAGAATGATATTCTCGTCTTCACTAGCTTCATCTATAATAGCTTTAATTCTTTCTTCAAAATCGCCACGATATTTAGTTCCCGCAACCATACCCGTAAGATCTAACGATATAAGCCTTTTACCATTTAAAATTTCAGGTGCTTCGCCAGAAGCAATTTTTAGTGCGAGACCTTCGGCAATAGCTGTTTTACCAACACCCGGCTCGCCAATTAAGCATGGGTTGTTTTTTGTTCTGCGACAAAGAATTTGTATTACTCTTTCAATTTCTTCACTTCTGCCAATTACAGGGTCAATTTTACCTTCTTGAGCATCGCTTGTTAAATCGCGTCCGTACTTTTCAATAGCACTATTCTTTTCATTTTTGCCTTTAGCTTGCTTATTTTTTTTAGGACCGGAAGTATCGGTATTTATGCTTTTTGATGTTTCGTAAGCTAACGACGCAATATCTACACCTAACGCATTTAAAAAGCGAATAGCATAGTTGTCTCCATCGCTTAATATGCCCATTAGAATATGTTCCGTACCAACAAGACTTGTTCCACTACGTTTTTGGTCTTTCATCGCTTTTTCTAAAACGCGTTTAGCTCTTGGCGTCATATAGTCAGGAGAAAGTTCGGTAGGACTGCCATTACCGATGGTTTCTTCAATTAATTTTTCTATTTTTTCGGCAGTTACAGATTTTGAATTTAAAATGGCTGCTGCAACTCCAGAACCTGTTTTCAAAAGTCCCAAAAGCAAATGTTCGCTACCAATATAGGTATGACCAAAATATTCAGCCGAACTAATTGCAAAGTTGAGTGCTTCGTTTGCTTTTTCGGTAAAACCTTTGAATGAATATTTCATTATATCACCTCAAAAATTAACTATTATAACAATTCTCTTATCATCTTTGCCCTTGCTTCATCTCTTTCACCGGGTGTTTGGGCAACACAATTTTTCATAAGCATATAAGGCTGCGCAGATATAAGAAGCTCAACTGGGTTAATATTTCTCCCTTCAATTATGCCCTCATCAATGCCTAGTTTAATCATTGAAATATGCTTCATAAATTCATCGGTACTTAAAAGTCTTGCGTATTTAAGAATACCTAAAGAACGAAAAACAGTATCTTCAATGTTAATTTTTTCTATTGTGTTTCTGCACTGTTTTTCTCGTTCTTCTATTTGAGATGCAATTATTTTAAGATTTTCAATTGCATTCTTTTCACTAATGCCAAGCGTAATTTGGTTTGAAATTTGATAAAGCGATGCTGAAGATTTACTGCCTTCGCCATACATACCACGAACAGTAAGGCCGATTTTTCCTGCTGCATCTGCCACCATATTAATTTCTCCACGACTTTCACATACCGGAAGATGTAACATAAGCGATGCTCTGAGTCCTGTTCCTATGTTTGTAGGGCATTCGGTAAGATATCCAAGTCTATCGTCAAACGCAAAGTGAAGGCTTTCGTTAAGCGCTGT
This sequence comes from Clostridia bacterium, assembly GCA_017387475.1. GTDB lineage: Bacteria > Bacillota > Clostridia > Oscillospirales > Acutalibacteraceae > SFWF01. Next base: position 14,301 of record JAFOFE010000088.1, read on the forward strand.
ATCAATTGAGTTTGCAATATCATACGCTTCATCTAAAGAAGCCCCTTCTGATATTACCTGAATTCTTATATGGTCTTCTTCGCCTATCATTATACTTACGCTTTCGTCTGCCGATAATGCTATTGCTCTGTCTTTATAGTTTTTAGCAAAATCAGGACTAATGACATGGCGTTCAACCATTGCATTTATTTCTGTTTCGGGTACATTATTCATTTCAATAAACTTAAGCGCTAAATCGGACGGAAGCGCTTTAATAGCATTGCTAACCCTTTCCTTAAGGTCGATAAACATTTGAGGAGTCATTCTTCTTGGAAAGGGCATATCGGAAAGATTGCGAGCAAGTCTTATTCTTGCACTTATAACAATTCCACCGTTGTTATTTTTATACCAACAAGCCATTATTTTTCCTCCTCTAATTTTTTAATTTGATCTCTAACAACAGCAGCTTCTTCATATTTTTCTTCTGCCACTAAATTAGTAAGTTTAATTTTAAGTTCACTAATACGGTCGGTAGTTTTTGCAACAACAAGTTCTTTTCTTCCCGGAGTTTTGCCGGTATGTTTAACACTACCGTGAATACGTTTCAAATACACATATAATTCATCTTCAAACACCTTATAACATTCGGCGCATCCAACCTTGCCTGTTTCAGCAATATTTGCAAATGATGTACCACAGTTTTGACAATGCTTTTCATAAAGTGAGGCATCGGTTTTAACTGTGTTTCCGAGCATGGACGAAAGCAAACCTGAAATTGAACTACCTGAAAAACTAGAATAACCTTTTTTAGCTGCACAATATCCACAAAGGTTTTGTTCGGTTACCTTACCGTTAATTACTGTTTTAATATGGGTGGTGGCGTTATTTTTACCACAAACTTGACACAACATAAACTTTACCTCCTGCTAAATTTGAGTTAAAAGCATTTGCTTAACAATGGATGCCCTAAGGAATTCTCTTAATTGCTGTGGAATGCAAGCCATAGCAGATGTTGAAACAGCTGCGCATATAAGTTTTGCTGTTTCATTTGATATTAAACCTGCTTGAGAGCAGTTTTCGGTTATAATTCTAACTTCCATAGGTTCTAAAGAATTGCCTATAGAATTAATTATATGCATAATAGCAGATGTTCTATTAAGTTTAATTCTTGAAACACGAACATATCCTCCGCCACCACGTCTGCTTTCAATTATAAAGCCTTGTTCGGGCGTAAAACGAGATGATAAGACATAATTTATTTGACTTGGGGCGCAACCTACGATAGCAGCCAATTCGTTTCTTTGAATTTCTGCTATATTTTCTTCAGATTCTTCAATAAGTTGTAAGATTCTTTGCGCAATAATATCACTCATTCTCATAGCAAGTTCTCCTTAAAGTTTGACTTTACCTTACCTTTATTATACATCAAAGTCAGGGAAAGTCAATAAATATTTTTTACCAAAATTTGTAACACACTAAAAAGTTTCAACATAGTATGTGATGTAAAGAATGAAAGGAGGCAATACTATGTGTGGTTTTTCTAACAACTGCTCTTGGATTCTTATCATCATCCTCTTACTCCTCTGCTGCGGCGGTCAGGGCGGTCTTGCTACCGGTAACGGATGCGGTGGTTGTGGCTGCGACAACAATTGTGGTTGCTGCTAATTCCCAGTAAAACACCCTGAAAAAAGCAAACCCGACAGTCAAACGACTGTCGGGTTTGTGATTTTAATTATTAGTTAAACATATTAAGAACGTCTGTGTAAGCGCTATCATCATCTTCATCTGTAGAAGAAGACATAAGAGATTCAATTGTAGGATTGGTGTCCTTCTTCTTTTCGTCGCCAAGACCGGTTGCAACAACGATAACACGAATAGTGTCTTCGAGAGTTTCGTCAAGACGAGCACCCCAAATGATAGTTGCATCGGGATGAGCCATTTCGTGAATGATGTTAGAAGCAAGTTCTACTTCTTCAAGACCGATATCTTCAGAACCGGTAATAGAAACGATTACGCCACGAGCATTCTGCATAGATGTTTCGATGAGGGGGCTGGTGATAGCAGCTTTAGCAGCCTGTTCAGCCTTATCACGACCGGTAGCAACGCCAACGCCCATGTGAGCATAGCCTGCATCCTTCATGATGGTTGTAACGTCTGCGAAGTCGAGGTTAACGAGCGCAGTAACGTTGATAAGTTCAGAAATAGACTGAACGCCCTGATGTAATACATCGTCAGCGATGTTGAATGCGTTTTTGAAGGTAATCTTTTCTTCGGAAACGAACTTAAGACGTTCGTTAGGAATGATTACAAGGCTGTCTACCTGATCGGAAAGACGAGCAATACCTTCTTCAGCCTGAGTCATACGAGTTTTACCTTCGAATGCGAAAGGCTTGGTTACGATACCAACAGTAAGGATGCCGAGTTCCTTAGCAATTTGAGCAACAACGGGAGCTGCACCTGTACCGGTACCACCACCCATACCTGCGGTAAGGAAGATCATATCTGCATCGCGAATTGCAGCTGCGATTTCGTCTTTAGATTCTTCAGCAGCAGCGCGACCTTTTTCGGGGTTAGCGCCAGCGCCTTTACCTGCTGTTGTTTTATCGCCAATTTGAATTTTTGTGCCTGCTTTAGAATTGTATAAAGCAGCCTTATCGGTGTTGATTGCAACGAATTCTACGTTGCGAATACCAGCGTCTACCATGCGGTTAACTGCGTTTCCACCGCCGCCGCCGACACCTACAACCTTAATAATTTGAGCTACTTCGTTTTCGAATTCACTTGTCATGCTAAAAGCCATTTGTATTCCTCCACTATATTTTAATCTTCATTTTTTGTTATAAAAGCGCAATAATACTTATACGCATAATATAATAACACACAACTATAAAAATTTCAATAAAAAAATTACAAAATTGTAAAAATTTTATTTTTCGTATGATGATATGTCATCATATGTCAAAACAGGTTGATTATTGTCGGGTGTCCAAGCACTTAAATCAAATATTCCTTCTGCATTTTTACTAATACCGTCAAGCCCTGCTTTAAGATAATCTGACTTGTTTTGGAAGTATGATGACGACCCAAATTTAACAATTAATCTGTTTTCAAGTTTCATATAAGATGAAAATGGATCACTTATATTTATGAAGTTTACGTCATAACCATATAGGTTAATCATATTAAAGAAGTTATTATATAATTCTTCTTCCCTTTCATTATTAAAAACAACGTTTCTTCCCAGCTTGAATTCAGTTTTATTAGAAACTGTTACTAAAATTAAATCTTCAGGTGGTTCGCTATACTTTTTAAGTATCTTGCCATTCATATTAGCTGAATAACTATTCTTACCGTTAAAGAAGCATATTTCTTCTTTTGTTTCTTTAACAACAATTTTCAAACTTTCGGGAAAAGTTCGTTCAATTTTTACTTCATCTACAAATGGCAGTTTAACTTTTATGGTTTCTTCAACCTTATTATCGTTTATTAAGAATAGGTTGTCCCCAATATCTATATCTGCATCAGATATAATTTCTTCTGCAGTATAGATAGCGCTACCTTTAACCTCTTTTTTAGCAATTTTAAAGAAAACAGTTAAAGATAATGCGCATAATGTAAGTACAGCCATAACAAGTAAGACTATTAAAGTTGTTATGAGTCTTCTTTTGCGCTTCTTTCTTTTAATTTCTTTTGTCTTTTTAGAAACGGCTGCTTTTTTCTCTTTAAAATTTGTTGTTGCCATTTTATCATTCCTTTTTGATATTTGCAAAAACTCCACTTAAAGTTTCTTCTATTTTTTCGTATCCACGTTCAATATGGTGTATTTTGTCGATACTGGTTATTCCGTCTGCAGCCAAAGCTAATACAACTTCTGCTGCGCCACCACGAAGATCTGTGCAACATAAATTTGCTGCATTAAGTTTACTTACACCTTCAACAATAGCTACCCTGTTATAAACTTTTATATCTGCACCAAGTCTTCGAAGCTCGTCAATATAATTAAATCTATTTTCGAAAATAGTTTCAACAAAGGTGGAAGTGCCACTTGCTTTAACAAGTGATGCAACCAACAGTGGTCCTGCATCTGTTGGGAAACCCGGATAAACCGTAGAACGAGTTGCCTTTATTCTACGAAGTTTTTCGGGAGCGCGAATCCTAAGTGAATTTTCACAAAAAACTATATCGCAACCCATTTCAGAATATGAAGCAATAATTCTTCTCATATGCTCGCAGTTAATATTTGTAATTTCAATATCTCCACCGGTAACTGCTGCTGCAGACATATATGTTGCTGCAACAATTCTATCGGGAATAACGGTATGTTCTACTGAATTTATCTTCTCTACGCCTATAATAGTAACTGTATCTGTGCCGGCACCATAGATTTTTGCGCCTGCCTTATTCAGAAAATCAGCAAGGTCTTTAATTTCGGGTTCTTTTGCAGCATTGTGAAGATATACAGTGCTACCCGAAATACAGGACGCCAATATTACATTTTCGGTTGCTCCTACACTTGCAAAATCTAGTGTAATATCCACTTCTTTGGGCATATTAACACGTTTACAACATATATAGCCACCGTTTTCTTCAACCGAAAAGCCTAATTCTTGTATAGCTTTTAGGTGTATATCAATTGGTCTTGGTCCAAGTTCACAACCACCCGGTGTGGTTACTGTTGCAGATCCACAGCGCGCCAGAATTGCTCCTAGAAAGACAACCGAAGAGCGCATTTCTTGCATTAGTTCAGGAGATACACAATCACATAGAGGCATACTTGCTTTAACAAAAACGTCGTTACCTGTTTGGGTGCATTTATACCCTAATGAATCTAGTATTCTTATTGCTGCAGAAACATCTGACAAATTCGGACAATTATGTAACAGTGTTGTTCCATCAACGAGCATAGATGCTGCAAGCAAAGGCAAAGCGCTGTTTTTTGCACCTTGTAATTTGATTTTGCCTGTTAACCGTTTTCCACCCTCAATATAGAGTTTTGCCATTATAACACCCTCTCGTACAAAAAAGAAAAGGAGTAACTCCTTTTCTTTTTCATACTATGCCGTGGTGTTATTTTTGTGAGTAAAGTTCGGTTATAATTTTATAAATTCGTTCGTTAGAATCTAAAACAGCGCAATTATATGCAGACTGTTCCATTTTTGAAATCACGTTTTTATCAACCAATAAAGATTCAACTGTATTTATAAGTTTTTCTTCGGTTAAATATTTTTCTTCAATAATTACAGCTGCGCCTTTTTTCTGTAAAGTCATTGCATTATGATACTGATGATTTTCAGCAACATAAGGCGATGGAATAAGTATAGATGCTTTTGCACATACACAAAGCTCGCTTAATGTGATAGCGCCTGAACGGCAAATTACCAAATCGGCTGCCGCCATACAAACATTCATATCATCAATATATTCGCGAATAGTTATCTCGCTTGAAAGACTATCGCAGTTTTCGTTTATCATTTTACTGAATGCTTCGAACCCTGCTTTTCCTGTTGCGTGCATATGATAATATTTGCCCGAATTATTATGGTATTTAATTAAACCTGCAACTGCTTCATTAATAGGTCTGGCACCTAGACTACCACCGAAAGACAAAATGAACGGTCTTGAATCTAGTCCTAATTTTTCCCTTGCTTCTGCCTTACTAATATTTGTAAGTTCGGTACGAACCGGGTTGCCCACATAATAAGGTTTGCTTTTTAGTTTCATATGCTTTTCAGCTTCAGGCATAGCAAGCATTACTCTATCGACACTGGTTGCCAAAGCTTTGGTAGTTATACCGGGAAAAGCATTCTGTTCGTGAATTGCAGTTTTAATTCCAAGCTTTGCTGCTTCACGAAGAACGGGACCACTTACATAACCACCTGTTCCTATTACTATATCGGGGTTAAGCTCTTTTAAAAGTTTTTTCGCTTTAACAGAAGCCAATACAGCCTTCTTAACTGCCGATATGTTATAAACAATATTTTTTGGTGTAAGTTTACGCTGAAAACCTGAAACATCTATGGCATAAAAATCATATCCTTTGGCAGGAACTAATTTTGCTTCAAGATTTCTTGCTGTACCAATATAACTAATTTTTGTTTCAGGTTCTTTTTCTTTAATATATCCGGCAATGGCAAGAGCCGGATTTATATGTCCTGCTGTGCCGCCTCCGGCAAAAAGAATATGCATAATTACTCCTTTAGGTTATAGTTTTTGAACACTGCTAGATCTTGAAATTGAAAGAACAATTCCCATCTCGGCAAGCAGAATAACCAGCGCCGTTCCACCATAACTAAAGAAAGGCAAGCTGATACCTGTATTTGGTATTGTATTTGTTACAACCAATATATTTAATATAGCTTGAAGTCCTACTTGGAATGTAAGACCAATTGCCATAAGTGTTCCGAATTTATCTTCTGCACGCATTGCAATTGTAAAACCACGCCAAACAAGCGCACAAAACAGAACAATAATTACCATTGCGCCTATAAGGCCTAATTCTTCACAAACAATTGAAAAGATAAAATCATTATGAGGTTCAGGAACCCATAAATACTTTTGTCTTGACTGACCTATTCCCCTGCCGAGAAGTCCACCAGAACCAATTGCAAGCAATGACTGAATTGTTTGATAACCTTTACCACTAGGATCCGCCCAAGGATCAAGCCAATAGGTAATTCTATCGGAGCCGTAGCTTATAGCTCCTGAAAAAACAAGAATGGCAGCAGCGCCGACTCCACCCAGACCACCTGCTATTATCCATCTTTTTTGAAGTCCACCAACGATTAACAAGATTATACCTAATCCGAAAATCAGTATAGTTGCTGACAGATGTGGTTCGACAACAACCAAGCCACAAACAACACCAAGTAATAGAAGCATCCAGCCGACATATCTTATTTTTTTAAGCTTATGTCCATTGGCGGCAAGCCACGCTGAAAAAATAACGACTATTGCAAACTTGCCTATTTCTGATGGTTGGAAGTTGAAACCACCGATAGATATCCATCGTTTTACATTAAGTTCGTCGGACATTGGTGGAAGAATTAATACTAAAATAAGCATTCCTACCGTAATAGCATAGATTATCCAAGAAAACTTTTTAATAATGTGGTAGTCAATTTTTGAAATTATAAGCATTACAGCAACACCGATTGCTGCAAAAATTGCTTGTCGTGAAATAAAATGATACGAATTGTCAAAATATGCGTAGGAGTAGGCATAGCTTGCAGAAAACAGCATTACAAGACCTATTGAAAGCAAAAGAAGTACTAATGATAAAAAGATAATATCAATTTTGCCTTCTTGCCAGAAAGAACTCTTTTTTCTTTTGATCTTCTGTGGCAAACTGCCACCTCCTATTCTAAATAATTACCAAGCAAAATATACCGACATCACAGATAATGCGCCAAACACGAATGTTACAAGTGAAAATACTAGGCATATTTCATCTTCGCTCCAACCACTCATTTCGTAATGGTGGTGGATGGGACTCATTTTAAATATTCTTTTACCGGTTGTCTTAAACCAGAAAACCTGAAGCACAACAGAAAGCGCTTCACAAATATATACAATGCCAATAGGGATAAGTAATATTGGTTTTGAGCAGCCATAAGCTAACGCTACAACCATTCCACCAAGGAACATAGAGCCTGTATCGCCCATAAACACCTTTGCAGGCTTTGCATTCCAAAGGATAAAACCAACACAAGCGCCACCTAAAGTTGCAGCAAGTGTTGAAATGCCGACATTTGAAATGTAAGTACAAATTAACATAAATGCACAGCTAACGACCAATGTAACGCAAGATGCAAGACCATCAACGCCATCGGTAAGATTTACTGCATTTACAATATAGTAGATAAAAATTAAAGATATTGGCCAAAAAACTAAACCAAAGCCGTGAGTAATATCAATGTCGCCAACAAAAGGTATCCAAGTAGTGTTCACACCACCTATTGCTAGGGTTGCAAGATATGCAGTTGTACTTAAAAGTTGAAGCACCGTTTTCTGCTTTGCAGTAAGACCTAGATTCCTTTTTTTAACAACCTTTATATAGTCATCCATAAGACCTATTACGCAGCACATCAGCGCAAAAATTATACCTGCGACAAAGACAATCGGCTTAACACCACGGCTAAGTTCTTTAGTTAGTGCGCCACCAAATGAAAGCGAGATAACAACTGCAGCAAGTATGCCTACGATTGTACCGCAAACTATCATAATGCCTCCCATTGTGGGGGTGCCTTCTTTTTCTTTATGCCATTTTGGTCCGTCCTCTAATATTGTTTGACCGTATTTTAACTTTTTAAGAAAAGGTATAAACGGAATACCCATTAGTGCTGTTACGGCAAAAGATATTAATGCCGCAAAAATAGGAATAAATTTATCCATAGCTTATGCTCCTTTTTACTGAAGGCTTGAAATTGCTTCAGCGATTACTTCTCTTTCGTCAAGATGAATTTTTTCGGTACCGAGTATTTGATATGTTTCATGACCCTTACCCGCTAAAACTATTATATCACCTTCACGAGCATTTTGCACAGCATATTTTATTGCTTCAATTCTGTTTTCGATTACTTTATAAGGTGTTTTGCTATCCTTCATACCCTCAAGTATATCTTTAATTATAAGAGAAGGTTCTTCAAGTCGTGGGTTATCGCTTGTAACTATAACAAAATCTGACATTTTAGCAGCAATTGAACCCATTATCGGTCTTTTTGTTGCATCTCTGTTTCCACCACAACCAAAAAGACAAACAAGTCTTCCTTTTTTTAGTTCTTTAAAGGTTGAAAGAATGTTCTGAAGTCCGTCAGGGGTGTGTGCATAATCGATAATTACTGTAAAATTCTTACCTGTCTTTACAACTTCTGCCCTACCCTTAACGCCTTCTAATTTTTCAAGCGCTAATGCAATGTCATCTTCTTTAAAGCCTAAAGCTTTAGCACATACAGCAGCACAAAGTGAATTATATACAGAGAATTTGCCACCTGTTTTAAGTCTTATTCTTTTAATATTGTAATCGGTTACCATTTCGTACTCTATACCGTCAGGTTTCATATTAATACCATTGGCAGAGAAGGTTGCATTTCTATCTTCAATAGCATAGGTTAAAAGATTACAAGTTGCTTGACTAGCAATTATTTTACCATATTTATCATCTGCATTAACAACTGCATTTTTACACATTGAAAAGAGTTTTTTCTTTGCTTCTAAATAATTTTCCATTGTTACGTGATAGTCAAGATGGTCTTGAGTAAGATTTGTAAACGCAGCAACTTCAAAAGCTAAATTATATATTCGCTTTTGGTCTAACGCGTGCGAAGAACATTCCATAATTACATATTGGCAGCCTTCGTCGCTCATTCTTTTAAACAAAGCGTTTAAATTATATGCATCGGGAGTTGTATTTACCGATTCAACAACTTTGTCGCCAATAAGATTTTGTATTGTTCCTATAACGCCTGTTTTGTAGCCTTGTTCTTCAATTATAGCTTTAAGCATATAGGTAACCGAAGTTTTACCATTAGTTCCTGTTACGCCTAAAAGTTTAAAGTTTTTAGAAGGATTACCGAAATAGTTTGCCGACATTTCTGCATAAGCTGCGTGAGTATCTTCAACGATAACTTCGCAGCTTTCGCCGGTTTCTCTTTCTGCAATTATTACAGAAGCGCCTGCTTCAACGGCCTTTTTGGCGTAATCGTGTCCATCGGAGTTAAAACCATTTATGCACACAAAAGCAAAGCCATTTTGCACCTTGCGTGAATCGCAAGTAATATCGACAACTTCTATATTTCCCATATCGCTATTTATTGTCGGTAATAATTCTTTTAATAGCATTATCTTTTCCTTTCACACTAATCGGAAGTGGTTGCTTCTCTAAAGTAGACGGTAACAGTTGTTCCGATTGTTACCTCTGTGTTTACTTCTATATCTTGATCATAAGCACGAGCAGTAGATGAAGATGTGGTGTTGCCAGAGAACTTAATGTTAAGCCCTGCGCCACTTGCAGCACTGCTTGCTTCCCCTACCGTCATACCGGTAAAATCAGGAACAGTTGTAACTGTTTCTGCAGTTTCATCTTCGGTCGTATAAATTATTATTCGGCCGTCCTTACTTATTGTTTCACCAAAGACAGGCAGCTGTTTAAGTACGGTTTCGCCATTGCCTACTATTCTAACGCCAAGACCTAAAGCAGATGCTTCAGCCTTTGCTGCTTCAACGGTTTTATCAACAAGGTTTGGAACCTTAATTGCAAACATATCAAGTTCTTCTTCGGTGTACTGTGGTTCGTAACCTAGATATGGCAATAACTCTCTCATAATTTCGGATGCTACCGGTGCAGCAACAGTACTACCAAAATGTGTATCTCCCCTAGGTTCGTCTATCATTACAAGAACTGCAATTTCAGGATTATCAATGGGAGCGAAGCCCATAAACGATGAGATGTACAAGCCTTTTACACCTGTTGCTTGCATTTCTGCAACCTTTTCGGACGTACCTGTTTTACCACCTACTTCGTAACCTGCAACAT
>JAFOFE010000089.1 GCA_017387475.1 Clostridia bacterium
GTCTGCCCGTAAGGCAAAGCATGGTATCGTTTGGGCGAAGCACGCCGAAAAGCATAACAGCTAAAGTATGGGTGCCCGAAACAAAGTTATGTCTTATAAGGCTGTCTTCTGCGCCCATACACTCAGCAAAAACCTTTTCAAGTGTATCTCTTCCCTTGTCGCCATAGCCGTAGCCTGTTGAAATACCAAGGTCGGTTTCACTTACTCTGTTATTAATAAATGCAGACAGCACCTTGTGCTGATTATGCATAGAAATTCTGTCAATTTCTGCAAAGGTGTCCTTTAAAAGTTCTCTTGCCTTTACATCAAGTTCTAATAATTTTTCGTCAAGTTTAAAAAATTGGTTCATATTATCCTCTTACCAAAACGGCAGTATCGCATACCTTAAAGCCGTTTTTAATATAAAATTCTGCAAGCGAAGTGGTTGTGCAAACAAAAACTTCGCCATTTATTTGCTTTAAAATATCGTTTAGCAGAAGACTGCCAAAACCACCCTTTCGGGCATCTTTTTTTACTGCAATTCCGTTTATAATTCCACCAAAATTGCTTTTAAATGTAAGTGCGCCACCAAATTCTTTTAAAACGGCAAAGGCTGCCCCGTGGCGCAAACGGTGTGAAACATCGGGCGCAAAAACTTCAAAGCTAGGTAGTTCAATTTCGCCGTCTGCCCCTAAATTTAAGGTGTTGTAAAGGGACAAAAGCGAAAAATCGGCACCTTCGGTTTTGGTTTTTTCGGCCTGTTTTTTAAGCACGGTATATTCCGTAAAATTGTTAAAGCCCAAAGATACAGCAGTGCTTTTTTCGGTAAAAATTTCGCTAAAGCCAATTACATTTATAAATTCTTTAAGTTCATTAAAATCGGCAGAGTTTGCCGTAATATTAAGTCTGCCACCATAGCGCGAAATAACGGCACTTGGCTGCTCGGGTAACCCTTGCACCCAAATATCAGGTGCCAATGCAGAGCTGCTAAATGCCGAAATTAAACAGGCTGTGTTCATAAATGAAATTTTGCTTATATACGGTAAAGCCTTGCCATCTGTTAGGCTTATCATAAAACCTTACCACCACAAAGCGAAACAATAACTTCTTTTGCAAAAGCATACATATCGTTAAGGTCGCCCACATTTGCAAGGCAGGAAGGCGAGTGAATATATCTGCAAGGAAGCGAAACGGTTAAGGTAGGCACACCACTTTTTGAAAGGTGTACCGCGCCTGCGTTATTGCCACCCGAAACGTATTCTTTAACCTGATGCTTAAAGTTTAAAGCGTTCGCATAATCGAACAATTTTTTGTTGTATAGCGTAGACCTATCCATAAACGAAATGGCAGGACCACCACCTAAAACGCAAACCTTTTTATCTTCTGCAATGCCGTAAAGGTCGGCAGCAGTAGTTGCCTCTAAAATAACGGCAGCATCGGGCGAAACGGTGTAAGCAGCAGTTTTTGCGCCACGGAGTCCAATTTCTTCGCCAAAGGTAAAGGTTGCATAAAAATCGAACTCGGCTTCTTCCTTTAAAAGTGTTATAAGGCAGGCAACCCCTGCTCTGTCATCAATAGCACGAGCCAAAATATTATCGCCCAAAAATTCGGGTTCACTATAAAAAACAGCAGTATCGCCAACCGAAATTTTTTCTTCGGCTTCGGCCTTGCTTTCGCAGCCAATATCAATATAAAGGTTTTCTACCTTTGGCATAACCTTCTTTTCGTCGGAAGACAGCATGTGAACGGGTTTTAGGCAAACCACACCTAAAACATCATTTTCAAAAACAACGCGTCTGCCAAGCATAACGGCAGTGTCTATGCCACCAACCGTTTGGAATTTAACAAAACCGTCAGATGTAATAAACGAAGCAATAATGCCAACTTCGTCTAAATGGGCATCTACCATAACCTTTTTTACGGCAGGCTTCTTGCCCTTTTTAAAGCAAATTAGGTTGCCGTTTTGGTCTACACTATATTCGGCATAGCCTTTAATTTGTTCAATAACAAATTCACGAAGCTTGTCTTCACGGCCGGATACAGCAGGAATAGCGCAAAGGGTTTTAAGCAAATTTTTCATTACGCTATACCCCCTAAAACATATTCTTCTAAAAGGCTAATAACGCTTTCAAGGTCTTTTGTGTTTATAACTTCGCAAGGGGTGTGCATAGAACGAAGCGGAATAGATAAAAGCCCTGTTGGTATGCCCGATTTAGAAAGACTGATAACATCGGCATCGGTGGAAGTTCTGCCACCCATAACTTCGAACTGATGAATAATATTCTTTTCTTTTGCAATAGACTTAATTTTGTTTGTAACAGCGCCGGATAAAACGGGCGAAATGCCTATCATAGCGCCACCACCAAGCTTGCCACTGTGTTCGGCAGAAACATCGGGCGCGTTGCCAAAGCTTACGTCAATGGCAATAGCCTCGTCTGCGTCAAGCGCAAAGGCAGCAGTAACAGCCCCCCTAGTGCCAAGTTCTTCGGCTTCGGAAAGCAGAATGGTAACATTGCAGTTAATATCTTTATTGTAAATTCTTTTTGCAAGTTCAATAAGGCAGAAAACGCCTGCTCTATCGTCTAAAGATTTACCCGAAACCACATTTTCACCAAGGGGCGCAAAGGTGGTTTTGTAGGTTACAAGGTCGCCTGGGGAAACTATATTTTCGGCATCTTTTCTGCCTGTATCAAGCAAAATGTCTTCAAGGCTTTTTACATCCTTGTCGCCACCTGCTAAATGGGGTGGGGTAGATGCAAAAACAGCAGTAATATCTTCCTTGCCGTGAATAACCACAGGTGTTGCAGGTAAAATTCTGGCGTCGTTTCCACCAACCGATGCAACACGAACAAAGCCTTGACCTAAAACCTTTGTAACAATAAAGCCAACTTCGTCTATATGAGCATCTAAAAGTAGGGTTTTATCTTTACCCTTATTAATTTTTGCAATAAGGCTTGTTTCGCCAAAACGGCTAACCTCCGAATATTTTGAAAGCTCGCTTTCGGCAACCTTTAAAGCCGAGTCTATATGACCAATAGACACAGCGTTCGATAACTTTTCAAGTAATTTTATATCCATTAAAGCGCCATTACCTTTTCTTTAAAGAATTTTCCTCTTGCTGCAAAGTTGGGGAATGCATCGAAGGAAGCGCAGGCAGGGGAAAGGGTTACAATGTCGCCCGAAACAGCCTTTTCGTGCGCAATGTTTATAGATTCTTCTAAACTGTTTGTTCTAATAATTTCGGGGTAACCAACCTTGTAATGTGGGTCGGCTTTAACTGCAGCTTCAATAGCGTCGGCAGTAGGACCACAAAGAATAAGACGCTTAACCTTTGCAGTAACATAAGGCGCCATTGGTTCATATGGAATGTGCTTATCGTAACCACCTGCAAGCAAAATAACCTCTTGGTCAAATGCTTTAAGACCTGCAATTGTACGGGTGGGGCTGGATGCGATAGAGTCGTTATAATACTTAACGCCGTCTTTTTCCCTTACAAATTCAATACGGTGTTCAACACCCTTGAATTCACGGGCAACCTTACGAATATTTTCGGCGCTTACATAACCCCAAACAGCAGCAATTGCAGTTAGGTAGTTTTCAACGTTATGGTCGCCTAAAATGGTAATATCCTTTTTAGACATAATGGGCGCATCAATTCCACGGTAGGACATATGAAGTGTGCCGTTTTGGTCAAGCCAAGCACCGTTTTTAACACGTCTTACCATAGAAAAACCAAGCGACTGACCACGAACATGGTCTCTAAAGCCGTTGGTAATATCGTTATCGTAATTCAGTACAGTACGGGAGAATGCGTTTTGGTGAAGAATGATGTTCTTCTTTGCTTCAACGTATTCGTCCATATCTTTATGAACGTCAAGATGGTTGGGGGCAACGTTGGTAACAACTGCAACATCGGGACTTTTTCTCATGGAAATAAGTTGGAAGGATGAAAGCTCAACCACAACAAAATCTTCGGGCTTAATGTTTTCAATTTCGGGAAGAAGTGGCTTAACAATGTTTCCACCAACGTGAACGGTTTTACCCTGCGCCTTTAACATTTCGGCAATAAGGGTAGTGGTGGTTGTCTTTCCGTCGGAACCTGTTACGGCAAAAATAGTAGCAGGGCAAAGGTCAAAGAAAACTTCCATTTCGCTTGTTACAGCAATACCTTTTTTGCGCGCGTCGTTAAGCTCTGGCATATAAAAACTCATACCGGGGGTACGGAAAATAATATCTACTTCAAGCTCATCAAGGTAGCCTTCGCCAAGGCGAAGCTCTGCGCCTGCAGCCTCTAAAGTGTCGGCAAGCTCGCCAATTTGTTCTCTTGTTCTGCGGTCGCAGGCATACACACGTGCGCCCTTTGCAAGAAAGTCCATAATAAGTGGTGTGTTGCTAATGCCAATACCACAAAGCGCAATTTTTTTAGATGAAATGTTATCCCAGAATTGTTTAATATCCAAAACAATTCCTCCCTTTTAGTTATATATTTACTTTATTATACTTACAAATAAGAAAAATATCAATATTAAATAAAAAACAGTAGAAAAAAACGCAAGTTGGTGTTATAATAATTCGAGTATATTAATCTTTGTTAGGAGCCAAGTATGTTAGAAAACAATCTTATTGTAGTAACAGGCAATCAGTTTCAGTTAAACACTAAAAACACAAGCTATGTAATGCATAACGAAAACGGAATGCTTACACATACCTACTACGGAAAAAGACTTCCTAATGTCAACCACGAGTATATGGCTAAAAGATGCCGTTATAACGGCGATTTTCAGTCTAACATCAGCGCAAATCTCCCAACACTCGATAATGCGCTTCTTGAATACCCTGTGTTTGGCGACGGTGGAATTACTGCCCCTGCACTTGAGGTGCTTAATTCCGACGGCACAAATTTTGCCGAGATTAAGGTTACAGGCTACAATATTATTGAAGGCAAGCCTAAAATAGAAGGTCTTCCTGCATCCTATGCCGAAGAAGGCGACAACGTTAAAACACTTGAAGTTGTTACAAAAGACGAAGTAAGTGGGCTTGAAGTTCGCCTTTATTACGCAGTTTTTTACGACTTTGACGTTATTACCCGTTTTGTAAAAATTACAAACGGTGGTAAAAATGCCGTTACACTTCTTCGCGCATTAAGCGCAAATCTGGCTTTCGACAACAAGGGTTACGACGTTATTTCTAACTACGGCACCTGGGCAAAAGAAAGACAAATTGAACGCACTCCTTTAGCGCACGGCGCTACTTCGGTTTATTCTAATTGTGGCTCCAGCTCACACGGCGCAAACCCCTTCTTAATTCTTGCAGAAAACACAGCTACCGAAGATTTCGGCGAAGCAGTTGGTATGGCGCTTGCATATTCGGGCAACCACAGAATGACAGCCGACCTAGGCAGATACGGCGTTGTTAATATGTCTGCAGGCATCGCAGCCGATAACTTCCGTTGGAACTTAAATTCGGGCGAAAGCTTCTCTACCCCCGAAGTTGTTATGTCCTTTAGCGCAAACGGACTTAATGCGCTTTCACAAAATTTCCATAAAATTGTTAAAAACAGAGTGTGCCGTGGCGCATACCGTGATGCACGCCGTCCCGTTCTTTTAAACCTTTGGGAAGCTTGCAGCTTCACATTTACCGAAGAAACCGTTAAAAGCGCTGCCGACATTTGCGCAGAGCTTGGCGTAGAACTTCTTGTTATAGACGACGGTTGGTTCGGCCAAAGAAATACCGACCATTGCTCACTTGGCGACTGGTATGTTAACGAAGAAAAAATCAGAGGTGGCCTTAAACCCCTTTGCGACTATGTTAATTCTAAAGGTTTAAAACTTGGTATCTGGTTCGAACCTGAAATGATCTGTCCCGATAGCGACCTTTTCAGAACAAAACCCGAATGGGCAATGAAAATTAACGGCAGAAAGCCAACCGAAACCCGTTGGCAGTTAATGCTTGACCTTACCAACCCCGAAGTTTGCGACTACATTTATAGTAGCATTGCAAATATTTTAAACGGCGCAAATATAGAATATGTTAAGTGGGACTATAACAGAACAATGGCTCACATCGGCTCTGCTTTCTTAAAGGCAGACCAAATGGGCGAATACTACCACAGATATATGCTTGGTCTTTATGGCGTTCTTGAAAGACTTGTAACCGATTTCCCGAATGTTTTATTCGAAGGTTGCGCTTCGGGTGGTGGCCGTTTCGATATCGGTATGCTTTACTATACCCCACAAATTTGGACAAGCGATGATACCGATGCTGTAGAACGCGCTGCAATTCAGTACGGCACTTCTTTCGTTTATCCTATGAGCTCGCAGTCGGCACACGTTTCTGTATGCCCCAACCAGCAAACAGGCCGTAGCGTTTCTATGCAGGCAAGACATATTTTAGCCCTTACAGGTTCCTTCGGTTACGAACTTGCACCCGAAGAATTAACCGATAAAGATAAGGAATATATTAAAGACTTCATTAAGTTCTATATAGAAAATTATGATGTTTTTGCAAACGGCAAATACTTCAGACTTTCCAACCCCCACACCGACGAATATGCTGCATTCCAGTACGAACTAAACGGCAATGTAATTGTTGGTGCAATGCGCCTTAAAACACACGCAATTAATCTTCAAACCACCATTAAGCTTAAGGGTCTTGAACCCGACCGTGTATATACCGATGTTAAAACAGGCGATACATACTACGGTGCACAGCTTATGGAATACGGTCTTAGAATTAATGCAGCAAGCTACACAGGCGACTATCAAACTGTTATGTGGCAGTTAAAGTAGGTAAATAAATGATTAAAATTTATCTTGTCAGACATTGTGAGTCCGAAGGAAACAAAAGCAGAATTTTCCAAGGTCAGCACGATGCTGACATTAGCGAAAAGGGCAAAAAACAGCTAGAGTTTTTGGCCGAACGTTTTCGTGATATTCCACTAGATACAATTTATGCGTCAAGGCTTATGCGCGCGCAAAAAACTGCGCAGGCAATAGCTGATGTAAAGGGTATGAGCGTTCAAACAAATAACGCCTTTATTGAAATAAATTTGGGTGAGTTCGACGGCAAACCGTTCGACTATATCTTCGAAACCAACCCCGAACTAAAACACGCCTGGTATTACGAGCCATACTCTTTCGCACCACCCGGTGGCGAAACTATGAAGCAGGTGTACGATAGGGCAAAAGCAGGGTTTAAAGAAATTATAGAAAACCCCGAAAATGACGGAAAAACAATTTTAATTGTTACCCACGGTTGTTGTCTTCGCGCCCTTATGTGTTCGGTACTGCACGGCGATATTATGCGCCTTGGCGAAATGAAAGGCTCGGCAAATACAGCCGTAACACTTCTTGTGTGTAACGAAAATGGCGTTAAGGCAGAATATATGTGCGACGCTTCGCATCTTCCCGAAGAATTTACTTCTTCCACAAAGAACGTATATACTGAAAGCAGGTAAAAACTTGATAATAATGTCGGTTGACCTTGGAAAAGCAAGAACAGGTATCGCCCTTTCCGATAAAGGCGAAGCCTTTGCATTTCCAAAACAGGTTATAACAGAATATAACGAAGAAAAGCTTGTGGCAAAGGTTACTGCTGCTGCCAAAGAATACGGCGCAGAGCTTATTGTTGCAGGGCTTCCAAAAAATATGGACGGCAGCGAAGGCTTTCGTGCCGAAGAATGCAGAGCCACAGCGCAAAAAATCAATGCAGCTTCGGGTATAGAGGTAGTCCTTTGGGATGAACGCTGCACCACCGTTTCTGCCCATACAGTACTAAATATGAACGATACCCGTGGCAAAAAACGCAAAGACACGGTAGATGCCGTTGCCGCTGTTATGATTTTGGAAGACTATTTAGCCTTTAGAAAAAATAATAAATAGCCTTTATGCCGTCTTGACAACAGACAAGGCAATAGTTATAATACTAATCGGCGCCTTTTGGCGCCGACTAAATTTAATATGCGGATGTGGCGAAATAGGCAAACGCGCTAGATTCAGGTTCTAGTGGTAGCAATACCTTGTGGGTTCAAGTCCCTTCATCCGCACCAAACCCTTATTCTTCGGAATAAGGGTTTTTAAACAATAATTTACAGGAGATAAGTTATGAATAAAACATTATTTGTTATTCTGTTAATTGTAAGCGTAGTGGTTGCAGGTGTTGGGGCGCTTTTAATATTTTTAAATAGCACACCATATTTAAACTGCGTTAGCTGGCTTCGCTATAGCAGCGATAATTATGAACTGTTTTCCTATGCTTTGCAAAATATAGGTAAATATAAACTCGGATACTTCGGTGGTATTGCCGTTACCGTAATAGGTGCAATTTCTACTTTGGTAACAGTGGCTGTCTATGTCGGCACCAAAAAAGCAAAATAATAAAAAGACCAAGTCATCGACTTGGTCTTTTTTGCTGCAAAAAGGTGTTTTTGATTATAAAGTTATGAATATATTAGTAAATATATAATTATATTTGTATGTACGTTAAATTATTGCCTCAAATAGCTTTAAAACTTACGAAAATTCTTTAATGACAGCAAAATGCAAAAAATACAAAAAAATGCAAAAAAATGTGGCTTTTCATTGACAGACGGGGGGTAAAATGGTATAATTTAGTATACTAAATTACTAATGTGGCAAGCCATTATTTTTTGTTGAAAATTTGATGAATTGCAACATTGCAAAAGCAAAATAAATCTTTATAAATTAGCCGAAAGGAGAAATATAATTGATAATTACAACCATTAGTAAAAGTCATATTAACAGCATTTCGCTACCTGAAAAGATCAAAGGTCAATTCTGGCTATACGAAACATTAGACACGGGCGAACAGAACCTCGTTAATATTGAAGGTATTAATGATGAATGGATAATGAAGTCTACTCGTCAGGTTAAAATTTTAGATAGCGATAATAACCCTTTAAAAAACACTGCTATTTTACCACAAAGCACCTACATACTTGGGAAAGATAGTGGGGAAAAGATTTTCGTGCTTACCGAACCTATCACAGAAGATCGCCAAATTTTCACCAAATATCTTGTTAGGGAAGATGTCGATTTAACCATTGGCAGAACCGAGCAGAACGATATTTCTTATCCAAATAAAGCCGTTTCTTCTAAACATGCTACACTTTCGTACAGGTCGGGCAAATGGTACATCCAAGATACAAACAGTACCAACGGGACGTTTGTTAATTCCAGACGTATTACAAATATGGAATTAAACGTAGGCGATACAATTTTTATTATGGGTATGAAAATTATTGTTGGTAAAAATGTTATTGCGTTCAACAACCCCGACGGTCAGGTTGAAATTTCTTCAAAACTTAAAAAGTTTGTTAATCAACCTGTTGTTCCTGCCGACGAAGAAGATGAATATGAACTTGCAGAAAGAGAATATTTCTATCGTTCCCCAAGGTTTAAAAGAGATATTGAAACGGCAACATTCAAAATAGACTCGCCCCCAACCAGCCCCATTACAGAAGAAATGCCTTGGCTGCTGGTAATGGGTTCGTCTATGGCAATGGGTATGATGTCGTTAGTTACTTTAGTATCGGCTATTGCATCTTTCAACATTACCTCTATGGTTATGGGCGCAAGTATGCTTTTAGGTACGGTGTTGCTTCCTTCAATAACCAAAAATTATGAAAAGAAGCATCGCCAACAAAAAGAAGCACTTCGCCAAAGGAAGTACAGAGAATATCTCGATCGTGTTGCAGCGCAAATTAATGAAGCTTGTCAGTTGCAAACACAAATACTTAACGAAAACCACGTAACCATTCAAGATTGCGAAAGAAGAATTAAAAATAAACAGCGAAATCTTTGGGAACGTGGCCTTGGCCAAAACGATTTCCTTAGGGTGCGCGTCGGTAACGGCGAAGGAACGCTCGATGCAGAAATTAGCTATTCTGAACGTAAATTTGCTTTAGATAACGACAACTTACAAGAAGAACTTTATACACTGTGTGAAAAGAAGAAACCACTTTACAATATTCCTATTACATATTCGCTTTTCGATAATCACATTTCGGGTGTTATAGGTTCTAAAGCACAGGTTGCCGAATTCGCAAAAGGGTTTATCATTCAACTTGCTGCTTTGTATAGTTACGATGAAGTTAAATTTGTTTTCTTGTACGATAAAGAAGATGAAGACAAGTTTAGTTTTGTTAAGTGGCTTCCACATGTTTGGAGCGAAGACAATAAGTTCAGATTTATTGCTACTAACGCTAATGAGGTTAAAGAAGTTTCGGCGTATTTTGAACGTGTAATTGAAAACCGCGAACAAATCAATGCTGCCGACATGGAAGACGAAAAACCTTACTATATTTTCTTCTCTATGAGCAAGGCGCTTGCAACAAGAGCCGAAATGATGAAAAAGGTTCTTGCAATGAAAGAAAATATACATATGAGCGTTGTAACATTTTACGACGAACTCAGAAGCTTGCCAAAGGAATGTTCAATGGTTGTTGAACTTAATGGCCCGAAAGGCAAACTTTTCGATAAAAATGATATTTCGGGTAAAATTACAGAATTTGCTCCTGATATCTATCTTTCTCAAAACCCAACAGAGCTTAGCGTTGCATTGGCAAACACATCGTTAGATACAGCTGCAACCAACTTCCAGCTTCCCGGTATGATTACGTTTATGGAACTGTTCGGTGTTGGTAATGTAGAACATTTGAACGCACTAACCCGTTGGAGAGAAAACGATCCTACAAAATCGCTTCAAGCAGCAGTCGGTGTAGATACCTACGGCGAAACGTTTATGCTTGACCTTCACGAAAAGTTCCACGGACCACACGGTCTTGTTGCAGGTATGACAGGTTCCGGTAAGTCAGAATTTATTATTACATACATTCTGTCGTTGGCTGTTAACTACCACCCCGAAGAAGTTGCCTTTATTTTAATTGACTATAAGGGTGGTGGTATGGCAAAGTCTTTCGAAAACCTACCACACACTGCAGGTATTATTACCAACCTCGATGGCTCTGCAATTAAGAGGTCTCTTGTTTCAATTGAGAGTGAACTTAAAAGAAGACAGGCTATTTTCGCAGAAGCTAGTAAAAAAGTTGGCGTAAGCAATATTGATATTTACAAATATCAAAAACTGTACAGAGAAGGAACAGTTTCCGAACCACTTCAACATTTATTCATTATCTCCGACGAGTTTGCCGAACTTAAAACTCAACAACCCGAGTTTATGACACAACTTGTCAGCGCTGCTCGTATAGGCCGAAGCCTTGGCGTTCACTTAATTCTTGCAACACAGAAGCCAAGTGGTGTAGTAGACGACCAAATTTGGAGTAACAGTAAGTTTAGAGTTTGCTTAAAGGTTCAAGAAAGAGCTGATAGTATGGATATGCTTAAAAGAGCAGATGCAGCAGAGCTTACAGACACAGGTCGTTTCTATCTTCAGGTTGGTTACAACGAATTGTTCGAACTTGGCCAGTCTGCATGGTCTGGCGCATCCTACTATCCGTCCGACCGTGTTGTTAAGGAAAAGGACAACAGCGTTGTTGTTATCGATACAAACGGTCATGCTATTAAGCAGGTTAAAATTGACAAAAAGCGTTCTCTTGCTAAAAACGCAAAGAAACAGCTAGACGTTATTACCGAATATCTTCGTGGCATTGCCGAAGATGAAGGCATTAAAATCAAACCTTTATGGTTAGAACCTATTCCGGCTAAAATCTTGTTAGATGATGTTAAGAAGAAGTACGCAACAACAGCAGAAAAATTCATACTCAACCCTGTAATAGGTGAATATGATGACCCTGCACATCAAAGACAAAACGTTTTAAGATTACCACTTTCCAAAGAAGGAAATACGGTTATCTACGGTGTGGCAGGAAGCGGAAAAACAACCTTCTTAAACGGTATGATTTATTCGCTTATTAACGAACACACCCCCGAAGAAGTTAACATCTATATTCTTGATTTTGCTTCCGAAACATTAAGAGCATTCTCTAAAGCACCACATGTTGGCGATGTAATCTTATCCTACGAAGCAGAAAAGGTTAGCAACCTCTTTAAAATGCTTCAAGCCGAAATAGAAAAGCGTAAAAAGCTGTTTGCCGATTATGGCGGAGATTATGCATCTTACCTTAAGTCTTCGGGCAAAACATTACCTTCCATAGTGGTTGCAATTAATAACTTTGCAGCATTTACCGAAGCGTATGAAGAAAAGGAAGAAGCAGTATCTTACCTTTCTCGCGAAGGTACTAAATACGGCGTTTACTTCGTATTAACTGCTCTTGGTACAGGCGCTGTTCGCTTCCGTTTATTACAGAACTTTAAACAGTTGCTTGTTCTTCAGTTAAACGACGAAACAGACTATTCTTCTGTTGTTGGTAAAACCGACGGACTATTCCCCTCCAAGTATAAGGGCAGAGGTCTTATTAAGCGTGATGAGCTTTATGAATTCCAGCTTGCAGGACTTTGCGAAGACGATGTTCCGTTTGCGTTTATTCAAAATGCTTGTAAAGAACTTGCAGAAAAATGGACAGGCGAAACAGCACGAAAGGTTCCAATTCTTCCCGATAAGGTAGATACAGAATTCTTAAGCGACTATATTGATGCAGGCAAGAAGCTTCATCTTCCTGTCGGCGTAGAGAAAAACTCGCTAAATGTTCATTATTATCCTTTCCACGCATCATATATCAATATGGTTATGTCAAGTGGATTAGAATACCAAGAATTTGTTTCGGGCTTAATAGACTTAACAGGCTCTGCAACAAAAACTAACGGTATCGTGTTCGATATGCCAAAGGTAGTTGGTGGTACAGTTGGTTCTATGAGCGTGTACACTACTTCCAAGGAATGCGAAGAACAAATAGCAAAATTGTTTGAATTGGTTCTTTACAGAAACAATACATACAAGGATGCGCTTGAAAACGGCGAAAAGGCAGAAGAGTTCGAAAACCTATTTGTTGTCATCAACTCGCTGTCTATGCTTAGAACTGCACTTTCTGACGAAGGACAAGAAAAGCTTAATCTAATTCTTGAAAAGGGTACAAAAGAATATAACATTAACATTGTTATTGCAGAACAGGTTAAGAACATTTCTTCTGTTTCTTTCGAAAAATGGTATAAAGCAAACGTTTCTATGTCCGACGGTTTGTGGATAGGTAGTGGCATTACCGAACAGTATCAGATGAAGGCCAATAAAACAACATCTGAAATGCACGAAGAAATTACACCTGAATTTGGTTATTCCTTAATCAAGGGCAAGAGTGTAAAGTTAAAACTTTTAAACAATAGCGAACAGGAGGAAGAAGACGATGAATAATAAAGCATTAGTTGAAATTTCCGTTCCTGCTTCCGGCCAAAAGTATGATGTGTATATACCTTTGGAAAGCAAAATGAGCGAAGTCGTTACCATGGTTGCCGGTGCACTAAGCGATTTATCTAACGGAAGTTACAAGGCAACCGGCGAAGCTATCTTGTGCGATGCAGACACAGGAATTATTTTCAATGTTAACATGGAGGTTGCTGAGCTTGGCATTAAAACCGGCTCACGCCTTGTGTTGATATAATTTTCATTAACCGAAAGGAGAAATCATCATGGGAAAAACAATTAGCGTTGCGTCTTTTGAGGATATGGCAAAAGCGGCTCAGAGATTACAAGCACTCTCTGAAACTTATACCGAAATTTATACTCAGTTGATGCAGGAAGCAAACACAATGGGTGCAGCTTGGGAAGGTGCCGACAATCTTGCTTTTGTAGAGCAGATTAATGGTTTCACCGAAGAACTTAAAACTATGGCTGCAAAACTTTCTGCTGCAAGCCAGGCTCTTGATAAGCAGAGAGCAAACTATGTTGCTCGTCAAGACAACAACATTACCCAAGTTAAAAAACTTGTAAACTAATTATTAGGAAGGAGAATAACTCATGGCAGGAAACAGCATTAGAGTTAATACAGACCAGGTTGCACAAATCGCAAGCAATCTTGAAGGTTTAAACAAAAAACTTACTGAAGAACTTACCAATAGTAAAGCAACTGTTGATCAACTTGCTAATATTTGGGAAGGCGAAGCAGCACAAGCTACAATTTCTTCTTTTGATGAATTTGCAGCAAAATATTTCCAGAACTACGAAGATGTTATTACTCAGTACGTTCAGTTCCTCAGAACAAACATTGAACAAGGCTATTTCGATACCGAAACTCAAAACATCGGCCTTGCTGACGCTTTTAAATAAGATACATAACAATTTTGTGAAAATCGGGAGACGTTGGTTCTCCCGATGTATCCCGATTTTTACACCTTAACTTTGAAAACAATTCCTAATTAGGATTTATATATGGTGATTACTATGAAAAAAGCAGTTTTATTTTTTATAGTTGTATTATTAGTGATTGGAGTGTGTGGATGCGATATGAAAAGAGAAAGCAAACAAGATATAATGTTAAATTATATAAACGAAAAATATGATGACACATTCACTTTCAAAAGTGTTTTTGGTGGAAGCGCCGGTTCTAATACCAAGAAAATAATTGTAACATCCGGCAAATTCCCCGGTGAAGACGTTTATGTTGTATGTACAGAAATTGATGGTATCCAAACATTTACAGACAATTATTTGGGCGTAAAGTTTGCGAATAAAACCAAAGAAACCTTATCGGCACAAATTGAACAGTGCTTTGGTAAAAATTTTTATTTAAGTTATATTCCGGCTAATTTGGCGTGTACAGAAAACGGAAGCGACCAAACAACTTTCGAACAGTATGTGGCTGAAGAATCATCTTTCATTTCTTTTGAAGCAATTGTAACGGGTAGTATTTCCGATAGTGATAAAGATGCTATTATAGAAAAGATTAAAACAGCATTTTCAAATATGTCGGCTATTGGCAGAATTTATTTTGTAAATGATGTGGTCGATTTTACAGCAGAAAACGGCAGAGATTTATTTGTTTCTTGTGTAGAAAGAAAAGAATATAGTCATGAATTATATTTCAAATGTAATGTCAATAACGGTATTACTATAAAGGAATGGACTGAATAAAATGAACGCACACGTGCAACAAGAAGTAGATATAGCAGCGGTATTAAATCTTGTACCGTATTTAGATGTTAATTTTAATCTTACGGGCGAAATCACTTTAGAAAGATTCATACAAGATTACGAAGGGCAACTTGGAAATGATAAAACATTTAAGTTGTTGAAACAAGCCGTAGAAGGAAACGATAGCCTGAAAAAAATGGTGCTTGTAGATCAAAGCTCCACAAACAAATCGGGAAAGTGGACCGACGATTTAATTCAGGCCTGCACCTTCCGTGATGCAGACGGTAATTATTATGTTACTTATCGTGGAACCGGCGACGGAAGATGGGCAGATAACGGTGACGGAATGACGGCGCCCTCTACCGAAATGCAAGAAGCGGCTGCAGAATATTTCGATGAAATGGCTGAAAAATATTTAATCGATGCCAGCAACCAAGGTAAGCAAATCATAGTTACAGGACATTCTAAAGGTGGAAATGAAGCACAATATGTATATATGGCTTCGCAACACGAAGAAATAATTGACTATTGTATTTCTCTTGACGGACAGGGGTTTTCTCAAAGCGCAATAGAAAATTTCCAAGAGCGTTTTGGGGACGAATATGCCGAAAAACTTGAAAATATGTATTCCGTAAACGGAACTAACGATTTTGTTCACGATTTAGGAATCCCTATTATCCCGGAAGAAAATACATTTTTTGTTGGCACATCAGGAGAAGGATTTAATAGCTATCACGCGTTAGAAAATATGGTTGGTTCGGAAGATGGCACATTTACCGGATTAAGTTGGACAGACCCCGAAACAGGCGAACCGTATGAGCAAGGCCCCATAGGGCAACTCGCGCACCAAATATCCGAAACAATGATGCAAATGAATCCCGAAGATTTAAATGGTGCAGCCATAGCTGTTATGATTTTCGTTGATGCCGGTATGAACGGACACATTGAAGATTTAATTAATGGAGAGTTTGATCAATATATTCTTGGTGAAATTACAGTAGACGGAACCGACTTTGTCGATCTTTTCGCACATGGCCTTCCGGCTGCACTTCAAACCTTGTTAACAACCCCCGAAGGACTTGCCATTTTATCGCAGTTCATTGGTTTAGGCGTAGAAACGCTTCACGAAAATTGGGGCGTTGGTGGCGTAGTTGGTGGTTTTGCAATAGCCGGCTTATTGTTATCGCTGGTGGTAGTGCCGTTGGTAATGGATATTGTTGTTATTTCGCAAATTTTAGATATGTATATTGATGCCGCAAATGCAATTATTGATATATCTGAAAAGATAAATCAATTCTTTACAGATATTAAGAATGCAGTTATAGAAGCAGCAAATAAAATAATGGCAAAGATAAGAACTTATTCTGCAGGATATAAGTACGCAATAGCAAACCCACAAATTTCACTTGATACATATAAATTAAACGATTATGCGCAAAGATTAAGAAAACTAAATACCAAAATATCTAAACTAGACGGCAGACTAGATTCGCTTTATTGGCAGGTAGGCTTGCTCGATCTTTGGAACTTAATGCAGGCCGATATACTTACAGGTTATAGTGGTCGTTTAACCCGTTGCGCTAACTATCTTAATGATACGGCAAAAGATTTTGCAGCTGTAGAAAAAGATTTAGAAAGCAAATTACAATAACAAAATTAAGCTTTGAAAAGATAGTTTTAAGAGGTGTCTTGATGAAAATAGTCAGAGCTATATCAATTCTAATTTCAATAATAATTATAGTTACAGGAGTGTGTGGATGTATGAACACCAATGAGTATAGTAATGTTGATAATGACATTAAAACTGAATTAATGGAATATGCCGTAGAGCAATATGGTGGAACATATCAAGAAGTGTTTTACGAAACTGCTGCAGACGCAACACAAAATTACGTTTTGTGCCTGAAAGATGAAAAAGGCAGAATATTTAACGTGTTCGAAGATGGCGAATCGGGCAGACGCACAGATGATTATAAAGATTGTATTGTAGATAGCAAAATGAAGGCCTATTTATCAAATTATCTTGGCCTTGAAGAAGCAGCTATTGGTGTAATGGCTATAATGAATATCGATATTGATGTAGCCGAACTTGAAACCATGTCTGCCGAAGAATGTATAAATAAATTTGGGCTTTATTCCTTGATTTTTGCATACAAGTTTGAAGGTAATAAAGGCAGCATTGCCAATAAGGGTCAAGAAGTGGTGGATATTTATACCAAGCTTTCGGGAATTAATACCAGCACCATAGATTTCAATGTTGTAGCAACTTCCGAAAATGCGCCTAGCGTAGACGAAGTGTTCGAAAATATGCGACACAGATATTCGGGAAGCTGGTATAGCTGTGAAGGCGTACAGGAATACATTTCCACAGCTAATCCACAACTCACAACTCTTGACGATTTAAAGTCTTTGGTGAAGGAGTAAGAGAATGAGCAGTTTAGCAAACTTAAACGATCAGCAGAATTTAACCCTAACTCAAATTTCTTACAGCAGTAATATGCTTTCCAAGCACCACGGTAAAACTTTTGGCGAAATAGCCGATTATATTTCTAAAAAGAACCCTAAAGACCGTTCGGAAGAAGAAGCAAAGTTTCTTAAATTAATGGAACAATTTCCAAGCGACAATAACCCGTTGGCTAATTATAAGGTTGTTGGAACGGCAAACAATTCGTCGTCCGGTTTTGGCGCTGTGTGTTTTTCTGACGAAAATGGTAATACCGGATTTTCTTACAGAGGCACAGATGGCCCTCCGTCTAAAAAGAGCATAAATGACTGGCTCGATAACGGCGAAGCTGCAGTAACGGGTGATTCAAAACAGTGCCAAGAAGCAGAAGAATTTTTTGAAAAATACAGCGACCCTAATGGCAACAACTATCTGTACGGACATTCAAAAGGTGGAAACCTGTCCGAATATGTTTTCGTAAGAAACCACGAAAAGATTAAGGGTATGCACCTGTTAAACCCACAGCCACTAAACCCAATGACTTTAAGTGCAGAACAAATGGCTGCTTTGCAGTCTGACAAAGTAGATATTGTTGTTGTAGAAGGCGACTATGTTTGGTTCCTTGGCCTGCTTCCTTCTTACGGAAATGTTCGTGTGGTTGATAGTAACGATAACGATAGCCATTCTTATTGGTCTATAAATTTCAATGAAGATGGTTCGGTTTCTAAAGGTAATCATCCACTTTGGGAGTATTTTATTTACGCTTTAGTTTTAAAATATGGACCTATTATTCAAGGTTTCGGCGCAATATTTGGCTTTATTTGCGACTGTGCAGCCGAATTTGTAAAGCTGGTTAAAAAAGGCTGGGAAAAGTGCAAAGAATTTATTGCTTGGGTTACCGATAAAATTAAGAAGTTCGGCAAGGCGTTAAAAGAATTGGCAAACGATATAGGCGAGTTCTTTACCGAAATGTTCAATAAGGTTAAAAATTGGTACAACAAGAACCTTAATAAAGGTTTTAAATATGCTACAGCTAACCCACAAATTGTTGCCGATACATATAAGTTAAGACAATATGCGCAAAGATTACAAAGTGTAAATTCGCGCGTTACTAAACTAGATTTCAGGTTAGATTCTTTATACTGGCAGGTAGGCTTGCTGGATCTATGGAATTTAATGCATGCAGACCTGTTAACATCATACAGTTGGCGAATAAATCGTTGCGTTTCTTACCTTAATGAAACTGCAGGAGATTTTGAAAGAGTAGAAACAGATCTTATAAATAAATTATAAGGAGAATAAATATGAACGCAAAAGCAAAAAGCGAATTAAATGCTATTATTAAAGAACTTAATTCTATTATCAGCGAGCTTGAAAGCATATCAAATGGCGTTAGAAAAGATTTTAAAAATATCGGAAGCGACAAATGTGCCGATTGCATAAATAGCGTGCTTAACAATTATTACACCGTTAGAAGAAAGCTTAAGAATCTAGACACATCTACCGTTACAGAAAGCTTTGCAAAAGCAAATGCCCGTTAAGGTAAAGGCGCATTTTAGAAGGAGTTGTGAAGTATGGCAAATTTAAAGGTAAATGCCGATAAGGTTATTGCTACGGCAAACAAAATTAAAGGCTTAAACAAACAAATGAGAGACGGCTTTTCAAGTGTTGAAGATGCTATTAAAAAGCTAAACAATAGCTGGGACGGTTCGGCGTCCAACAGCGCTTTTAACAAATTTAATGCTATTAAAAACTCATATTGCAATGCAAGATATAAAGTTGTAGACGGTTTTGTTGCATTCCTTTATCAACAGGTTGGCGAAGGATACACCCAAACAGAAGCTGCAAACAAATCACTTGCAGACCAGTTTAAATAAGGAGGTTTTCTTATGGCATACATTAAAGTAGACCATAGTAAGTTTGCCGGTACGGCAAGCGCTGTGGATAAGTATGTAACATTACTTAAAAATAAAATGAACAGTGCCGAAGGCGAAGTAGCAAGTATGTCAAGTGTTTGGCAGGGCGCAGACTATACACGGTTTAAATCTCAATGGAATAAGGTTACCAACGGCGAATCTACATATACTCAAATGGTTAAATCGTTAGAGTCGTATTCTGCCTTCTTGAAGTATGCGGCAGAAAAATATAAAGATGCGCAAACAAAGGCTGTAAACCGTGCAAACAGCCTGCCCAGATGGTAAGAAGATAAAATTAAAGGAAAATTTTAAGTGAGTAAGATTACGTACGAAAATATATGGGGAAAAGTTACTATTGTAAACAGACTTTCGTATCCCGAAACCATTAATGAGCGAGTTTGCACTGCTCTGGCTTCGGGAATGTTCGAAGGTTGTCTTCCTGTGTGCGTTCAACAAAACAAAAAAGAAACAAGGGTTGAATGTGTTGTTCAAGGGCTTATCCCTCTTACTCATTATTTTGGTGGCATAATTACCAAAAAAGCATTTCTAGCTTTTGTTCTTGAAATCGCAACACTAATTAAAAATTGCGAAAAGAACATGATGGATGCCAACAATTTAGAGCTTCAGGGCGACAAAATTTTTATAGACCCCGTAAATAAACGTGTGAAATGTATTTTTTGGCCCATAGTAAATAATCAAAGAGAAAGTTCGCCACAACTTTTTCTTAAACAGCTACCATACAATTTAAACTTTAGCCCCTATGAGCCACGCGATTATTTAGATACTTATAACGCCTTTTTTAGTGGAATGGCACCATTTTCTGTAAACAATTTTGAAAGAATGGTGTTAAAACTTTTGGGCAAAAGAACTACCGGTGGCCTTACAACACCATCGGAATCATTGTCGGGCGCAATGACAGGCGAAGTAAAGCGCGAAAAGAAAGAAATAGCCTCAAACAAAAAATCAAACATCGAGTACGATCCGTTTGCTGACGATCCTGATTATAACGATGATAAAAAAGAAGAAATAGAAATCAAGCACGAAACGAACGGAATAGAGTGTTCTTCTTGTGGGACAGAGAATAATTTAGGTGCAAAGTTCTGCCAAAAGTGTGGAAATAAGCTTACAAACAATAAGCAGGGCAAACCTGTATATCCTGTGCTAATACGCTTAAAAACAGAAGAATCATATTCGGTTAATAAACCAATGTTTAGAATTGGTGCAGAAAAAAGTTGTTGCGACATAGTTCTTAGCAATAACAATTTTATTAGCAGAAATCACGCCGACATAATTACACGTAATGATAGATATTATATAGTGGATAGAAATTCTACAAACAAAACGTTTGTAGACGGTAAGGTTATTCCTGCAGAAAAAGAAGTTGAAATCTTTTCCGGAACAAAGCTTCGTCTGGCTAATGAAGACTTTGCTTTTACCATAGAATCGTAGGTGCCGGATATGGAATATAAAATTGCATTACAAACAGATGTAGGAAATAAGAAGGAAATCAATCAAGATAGCTGTTGCATGAAGAAGGCTATAACCGACAAAGGTACAATTCTTATGGCAGTTATTTGCGACGGTATGGGTGGCCTTGCTAAAGGCGAAGTGGCAAGTGCTACTCTTATAAAAACTTTTTCTTCTTGGTTCGAAAACGAACTCCCCAAAATATTAGGGACCAAAAAACCACTTGAAGAAGTGAAGTGTAGTTGGGATAGAATTATTAAAGAAGAAAACCAGAATATAGCAGCTTACGGCAAAGGTCTTAATTTACAGCTTGGCACAACAATTACGGCAATGTTAATACTTGAAGATAACTACTATATAATTGCACACGTTGGCGATACCAGAGTCTATAAGCTAACCGATGAATCGGTTAGCGTTTTAACCGAAGACCAAACCGTAGTTGCAAGGGAAATAAAATTAGGCAGACTTACTTTAGAACAGGCAAAAACAGACCCAAGAAGAAATGTGCTTCTTCAGTGTGTTGGCGCATCAAAGGTGGTTGAACCTGCGTACTATCGTGGTATGGTAAGCGAAAACGAATGTTATATGCTGTGTTCCGACGGGTTTAGGCACGTTGTAACAAACGAAGAAATATTAAATGCTTTTGCCCCGTCTAAAAATAATTCCCAAGAAGAAATGCAAGCACATATTGTGGAATTGGTTGAATTAAATAAGTTTAGACACGAAAACGATAATATCACAGCACTTCTTATTAAAACGGTTCAGCAGGACTAAAAACGGTGGCTGTGGATGCTGCAGGAAACGAACAACCTATTGACGTGTATGAATTCCTTGTCAACACCAATATCTTCGTTCGTTGGTTCAACAATACTCCTCTCTTCGTGGGAACTATCATTGGTTTTGTAGCACTTGCGCTTGCATTCACTACATTCATTCTTTTCGGTAAAAAGAAAAAATAAACACGAAGAAAAGTAAAATAAAAAAGACCAAGTCATCGACTTGGTCTTTTTTGCTGGAAGTAATAGGGGATTAGATTACCACACAGCTTTCGGCAAGATTTTCTACTTCTCGCCCTTTAACAAAAAAGGAGTTGTATTGGCAGGAAGAAAAGAAGTTATATTTGTTTTCAAGGCTGCAGTTAATAAACTTGCAGTTGGTCAGTTCTCTAACATCCTTTTCCTTGTCGGCAAGCATTTTACAAATTTGCCCTTCATCGCCTATCGCGTGTATGTTTTCGAAGGTGCAACTGTCTACCTTGCAGTTACTTTCAAGGAATAAAAGCGCTTCGGCAGGCTTTGCATCTTTAAAGGTGCAACCGTAAAAATCGGTGTACGAACTTGAAATTATACAGCAATCAGTAAATTGCGAATTAATTATAGCGCAGCCATCGGTAAGAATATCGGCACAGTTTTCAAAAGTACAGTTTTCAAGCGTGGAGTTGTTAAGCTCTAGGTTAGGGAAGTTCCTAAAGGTTATATTTTTGAAGTTTTTGTGCGAATTATATGCATCAAATCTTTCGGCAAAAGTTTCATTTTCACTTTCGCTTTTACCACAAAAATAAATTATCTCATAGTTCGCCGTACTATAAAGCCTTACCCCATTAGCAAGCGCAAATTCTCTCTCATTCTTGTAATCTAAAATCATAAAAGCCCTCCTGTAAGGTTTTTGGTTTACACACCAATTATACCCTTACAGAAGGACAAGTGTATGTCTAGATGAACTTATTCGTCTCGAGTATCTAAATAACTGCTGAATTTTTGTATCGCAGACATTTCTTGCAGAGCAACGCCATCGCTAGCGTTAACAACATCTATAATCAATCTTTTTAAATCGTAAAGTTTTTCGGGGGAAATAGGATCTAGATATGTTTTATACTCGTTGAAATCAAACGCTTCTTTTGCTGCAAGTGCTTTAATTTCAGACTTAGCGTTATCGGAAAGAGTCTTGTTGTTGCATATTGCATTTATAGTTTTTACTAAAATGTCTTTTTCTTCTTTAGAAACAGAACCATCGCATTTAGCAAAATACATAACAGTTGCAACTGTCGCTATATTGAAAAGTTCTTCTTCCAAGTCGGCCACTTCTTCGGGAGATTTAACGTTGAAGTTGTCCAATACGTTTCCAGCTGTGTCTTTAATGCTGTTAATGTCGGCGTGGTTGATTTTATTAGGTTCAGTATCTTTTTCAGATTTTAACACTAACTGAACTTTGCACATTTTATAAAGAAGTCCAACAAGCAATACGGTGTTTTGCACAAGAGATTTTTCTTCTTCGCTATAATCTAACCAGTCGATTTTCTTTTGAATATCTACAAGATTTTCAAATTCAGACAAATGGTTTTGATATACACTATCTACGCAACATAACAATTCACGATATGTGGATGCTGTTTGGTTTAATTCTTTTAAGTAAAGACAAATTTCATTAATTTGAGCTTCGGCTTTTTTCATTTGATTAAATGCTTCATCTGCTTTGTTAGATATAGAAGAACCGGTGATATTAAAAATAATTCCGCCTACTAAAAGACCAACGCCTGCCGTCGTGACACCCAACATTGTTGTTCCTAATGCAATTCCACCGCCACCAAAAGCAGTTGCACCACCACCTAATGCAGCAAGAGTTGCATTTGTGGCTGCAGCACCGGAAAGAGATGCTATAGCTGTGCCGGTAGAAGCCGTCCCTAACGTCATAACGGCTGCTGTTGTTGCACCGGCAGCGGCAAATCCACCGGCTGTTCCTAAAGCAGCACCGCTTAAACCGCCCATTAATGCACAAGCACCGATATAAACCTTTTTAAGTTCTTCTCCATTGTATTTGGGCAAGACGTTTCCGTTTATAACGACATCGTCGAATTCAGGTTTGTTTTGTATTTTTTCAAAAAGATTAGAAAATTTTTCGAAAGATGAAAGTATTTCTATTTCTTTTTTTCCTAACTCATCCATACTTTTTGTAGTTTTTGTATTGGCTGATTTGAATTTTTTCATATTATTGTTGTGGCGTTCTTCAGAATACTTCATAGTGTCGTTAGCGTCTTTCATTTTAATTGCGCCGCTTATTCCACTTCCAACGCCTCCGATAGCAGCAATTCCTGCTGCGATTCCTAAAAATAATGGTAATGGCATGTTTTATTCCTCCAGTTTTTTTATTATATTACACATCTCATAATTAAGATGATAATATTCTTCAATTGACATTAAGTCTTTAAAAAAAGCAAAATATGAATCGTCCACCCTGCATTTTAAAGGACGTTCTTCATAAATGCTACAAAGGTTGCCTTGCAAATATTTGCAAACACCGTCCCCTCTATCCAAGTCTGTAAACATTTCGGATAGTTTCAAGTTGCGGCAACATTTTCCACACTTATCACAGTTAAACATTATTTAAACACCAAACAATCTTTTCCATTAGTCATAAAGTCATCGAAGTCGCCTTTCCACGGCAAATCGATACCCATTTCTTCGTATGTGGTTATTAGATAATCGGTTAATGTTGTTTCATCTTTTATTAACAATAAATTGTCTGCAAAGTTTTTATATTTTTCCGTTTCTTCTTTAAATAATTCAATGTCTAATGTTTCGAGCTCAATAAGATATTCTCTTAACGCTTCGTTAATACGCATATACGATTCAACCAACAATTCCATATCAGCAGCTATGCCCAGTCTCATAAACAACTCTTTTAAGACAACCATTACTAAACGATACCAAGCTGCTAGGTTTAACCTCATAAAGAAAGCTAGAAAAACACCACCGGAACGTGCAGCGGCATCTACGATATCTAAAACACATAGGGTAGCATTTCCTACTAATAACATCATGCGAAGATTAGCGTGGCGAATAGAAGGCCAACATTCTTTTAAAGGCTTTTTGTATTGAAAACGTTGACGCAAAGCCCAAATTAATCTAATAGAAAGTTCTGTTATAAGAACGGGAATAGCTTGCGCCAAACCGAATCTAAAATCATAGCCTTGGTTAAACGCCTGCATGGCAATTTCAGCTAAATCTTTTTTGCCATCATTCGTCGAAAACTTTCCAAATTTGCAAAAGCCGAACAGTTCATAAAAAGGCATAACAATACCGGTTCCACGTCCGTGAGACCCAGAACTTCCTGCCACATCTGACATAAGATGGCCAAACCAATTGGCAACACCACAAAACAATTTAGATATTAAATTTCCACCATATAATTGGAAGTGCTCGGTGTCTATGGTTATTAGTTGTCCGTTCGCAATAAATGAAGATGTGGATGTGAATTGATTAAGAATAGAAAAAAACAGGCCAATAATATCGGGAGAGTGTGCTAACGACATCATATGGTGAGTGTTAGGCGCAATAGTAAATTTCCCACCGACATCGGTGGTTGTTCTTTGGTCATAGTTGACTTTAAACCCTTGGAAATCTTCAGGGTTACCATTGTTTTTTCCGTGCTCTAAAAAGCCAATTGCGCTTCGCACATTGGCTTCGTTTCCTTTTTTAGGGTTCCATCCCATCTTTTTGGCAAAACTTATAACAGCGTTATCAACCTGCTTATCTGTCCATGAGCCCAAAACAGAATCTCCAGGCGCACCCACTAAAAATATATCAATTACGCCACCAATGGCGCCACAAGCAACAGAAACCAAATAATCATATTTATCACATTTTTCTTCGTGTAATACAATCTGTTTGTCTTCTTCATTAATTGTTATTAAGTCTTTAGTTTCGATTTTCATATTAACTATCCTTCTGTATAATGCTCTCTCATTTTCCCTATCTCATCCTTCATCTCGTCCACGAATTCTTGTGGGGAGATTACTTTTACCCATGCGCCTTGGCTTAAAAGCCACATTTTTATACCGTCGCCGTAGGTTTCGGCTTCAATAAGGTATTTGCCACCACCCATTCGTTCTAGTATTTTGGCAGTGGGAACTTTATCTAACACGGCTTGAACCGAAGGCCCTGAAAATTCAAAGCGAATGGTTCTAAGCTTGCCCGGCCACATAAAAAGGCTTCGTTTGCGAAGTTCGCCTTCGTCAAAAGCAGGCACATCGTCGCCCGAAAACTTCCGTCTGTGTTCGGTTATATCCTTTATTCTATCCACACGGAAATAACGGGGAAGCGGCTCTTTTTCGTTGCAATAAAAACCAATAAGATAAAAATAATAATCATTAAAAAGCACAGAAACGGGCCTTATTCTGTGAACGACCCAACTTCTATCCATTTTATAATATTCAACCGAAATTTCCTTCTTTTCGGCAATGCAGTTTACCAGTTGCCACAACCTATCCTGCACGCTTTGGCAGTCGTGCTTGATTTCGGGGTAGTGGTAAAGCTCTTTTCTAATAAGTTCGGCAAGGGTCTGCCTATCTTCGCCCGTTGTAAAGCCTTTCAGCTTATTGACCAATATTAAAAGTTCTTCTTTAGAAAAGGCACGAGCCCCCAAAACAACTTCAATTACAGAAAAAAGTTCTTTGCTTGTTAAAAACTCATCCATAAAAAGCCTATAGCACTTATCTTTATGCGAATATTCAAGCTCGGTGTTTCCAACAAGTTCGCGATTATCGGCAAGAAAAGCCTTTAAATCGGCAATACTTCGGCTAACGCTTTTGGTAGATACTCCATATTCATTTGCCAACCTTTGCACAGATATATCTTCACCGCGAAGGGCACGAAAAAATATTTCTAAAACTCTATACTGTTTAGTGTTTTCCATGTGTAGACTTCCTTTGTAATTTTAAAAATATTTTATAAAATTACTCGGACATCTGATTGTCCGTATTAAAAAATAAAATAAAAAATGCGCAACCCAAAGGGCCACGCACGAAAATCATACCCTCTGCCGTTTAAGGTTGCTGGACACTTAAATTAAACTTTGTTGCAAAGTCAGTCAGTGGGTATGGTTTTACCGTAACTATTCTTTGCAACAAAAAATATAATATCCCTATTCTAATTTAAGTATCCAGCATACATATTTTAGCATATTAAAGGGCAAAAGTAAATAGTAAAAAACTAATTAAAATAAAAAAAGATAGGACTAAACCTATCTTTTTTAGTTTATTTATTTTCCCAGAACAATATCATCTATTTTTGCCAGTTCTTCGGCTGTAAAGGGGGCAGACTTCATAGATCCTAGGTTGTCTAATATTTGCTGTGGTTTTGAAGCGCCAACAAGCACGCTTGTAACCTCTTCTTTTCGAAGAACCCAAGCAAGCGCCATTTGCGCAAGGCTTTCGCCACGTTCTTTTGCAATGGCATTAAGCGCAGTAATTTTGCCAAGTGTTTTTTCGTCAAGCGAGCTTTCTTTTAAATAAATTCCACTTGTGCGCACACGGCTGTCGTTTGGAATACCTTTAATATAACGTTCTGTTAAAAGACCCTGCGCCAACGGACTAAACACTATCATACCCTTGCCAAGTTCACGGCAGGCATCAAGAATTCCGTTCGCTTCTGCGCCACGATCAAAAATAGAGTATCGGTTTTGGTTTATAACAAATGGGCAATGCAACTCGTCAAGTATTTTTGCTGCGCGAGCCATAGTTTCGCCATCGTAATTAGAAAGACCAACATACAAAGCCTTACCACTTTTAACTGCCTGGTTAAGCGCACCCATAGTTTCTTCTAAAGGTGTGTTAGGGTCGGGTCTGTGATGATAAAAAATATCAACGTAATCAAGCCCCAATCTTTTAAGGCTGGCGTCAAGGCTTGAAAGCAGATACTTACGGCTGCCAAAATCGCCGTAAGGGCCTTCCCACATTTTGTAGCCTGCCTTTGTGCTTATAATCATTTCATCACGGTATGCGCCCAATTCTTCACGCAAAATTTTGCCGAAATTTTCTTCGGCGCTACCAACGGCAGGGAAGCCGTAGTTGTTAGCAATATCGAAATGTGTTATGCCGTTATTGAAGGCGGTAAAACACAAATCTTTCATATTTTCGAAGTTATCATTTGCGCCAAAATTGTGCCAAAGTCCAAGCGAAACCAAAGGTAGTTTAAGCCCACTTATCCCCGAACTTTTGTATTTAATATTTTCGTATCTGTTATCCTGTGCAATATATGACATAATATCCCACCTAAAATTAAAATAACCTTAAATATATTATAACTTAAAAAGTGCAAATTTTCAATCAAGGTATAAAAAAGAAAATAAGCCAAGCGAATTTTCGCTTGGCTTATTAGTTGTATATTATTTACCTAAAATAAGGCTTTTAATGGCTTCGATGTCTTCTGCGAAAGTAATAAGGTTATCACGGTTAACATCGGCTGCAGTAGTTTTGCTAAAGTCGCCATTAACAGTTTGTGCTGCAGCAACCATATCGCAAATATCAACTGTGTTATCAAGGTTAACGTCGCCGTAAACGGTGTTGGCCTTAGAAATGAAGGTCTTGCTTTCGGATGCGCCAAGACCGAACTTGTAAACACCGCTGGAGCTTACGCTCATTGCATCGAAGCAGGCTTCGTCTGCATTGCCGAGTGTACGGCTGCCCTGGTCTGCACGAGCGGTAGAGGTAGCAATCTGCCAGAGGTCTGCCGCAGCATTGTAAACGCTGAGTTCTTTATGAATATGACCAAACTGGTAAGCAAGGATTTTGCCTTCGT
The DNA here is from genome assembly GCA_017387475.1 of Clostridia bacterium. GTDB lineage: Bacteria > Bacillota > Clostridia > Oscillospirales > Acutalibacteraceae > SFWF01. The sequence continues at coordinate 28,380 of JAFOFE010000089.1, forward strand.
CGTCATATGCAACGTCAATACCTAATGCTTCATTAGTGTATGCGGTTTTATTGTTGTAGGCCGCCATAACGTCGGCAATTTCTGCGCCGAACTCGGCGGTAGAAGTAGTCGAATCGGTACCCATATGAGAGAATACCATTACGTTGTCGAACTCGTCTGTGTCAGCAAGACTGTCGGCAAGCCACTTAACCTGAGCGCCGCTGTAACCAAAATAAGAACGGCCGTTATAGTACTTGCTGTAATCTTCTGCATCTTCTTCGGTATAGCCAAGAGCTTTTCTGATTTCAAGTGCGGTAATATTTCCGTTTTCGTCGTCGTATTCCTGATAGTAATCAATAGCATCGAGGAAGAAAAGACGTGTGGTTTTACCGTTCTTTTCGAAATCGTAATAGTAATGCTTTGAATTGGGCTCGCCTTCGGGATGAACTATATTAGCGGGGGAGATGGGGTCAAGAACGTAGTTCTTCCAGTCGAGTTCGCTTATAACCTTTGCGCCGTAATTTGCGTTCCAGGTTGCATAAGAGTTATCGTCGTGGTTACCTGTAAGAATAAGAACAGGTTTTTCGGATGCCTTGAAGGGTTCAAAGGCGTTGGTGATGGCGTCCTTCCAACCTTCTTTGGTATCCCAGAAGCCCTGAACAGAGTCGCCGCCTACTACTATAAAGTCAATGGAATCATCTTTGTTTGCCCAATCGGTAATAAGTCTCATTTGTTCTAAAAGAACGTTGCCCGACTTATCCCAAGAAAGGTCGTAATTCATAAAGTGAATATCGGTAATAAAGATGTAGTTAATAGCGTCTTTGCTTTGAACTGACAGTTGCTTTGAAACGGTTTCAACTTCAATTCCGTAGTAATCGTCGTGAACGCTGTCAGAGGAAATAGCCTCGTAACCGCCCTGACGAACAAGTGAAGCAAGGGCCGACGGAACTAAAATTTTATTTGCGGCAGGTTCTTTTTCGAAGCGTACGTATGCGCTCTTCTTCATTGTGTTTCCGTCCATAATTTCGTCGGCTGTGGCGGTGTCAAGGAAGGAATCTAAGAAGGAGGGTTCATAGTCTTCGGCAAGAATGGTGCCGGTAGGCAGATAGATGTAGTAATCGTGGTCCTCGAAATCAAGCGAAGCGGGAACGTAAGCTGAAGCAAAAGCAAGCTGAGGCATTTTGTTCGGGTTTGTCAAAACGTCATCACCTTTCATATTGTTCTCGCTTACAAGAATGGCGCCGTTGTTGCCGCCGCTCTTAACGCTTTCATAGGTGTTCTTTACAGAAGTGAATGCTTTGTTTTCAGAAAAAACAGGAGCGCCCACAATGTAGGAAGAAGCAATGTTTACGTTTCCGGACGTTGTGGATACCATACCGTATGCGCCGCCGTTTGCATGGAGATTTGCAAGAGAGTAGGAGTTTGTAATGTTGGTGGTCATATCAATGCCGTTACCGCAGAATGCGCCAACACCGTATGCATAATGGTGAATGTTTGCGCCTGCAATACAACCTTCAATATTGAGTGTTGTTCCGCTGCGTCCGATTCCGCAGAATACAGAAGCATAACCTTCGTAACGAATCCATGAATAGTCAACCTTAAGGTTCTTAACGGTAACTTCGCCCTTTGCGGCAGGAACAAGACCTACGCCGTACTGAGCATAGTTGCCAAACGAGTTTGTATTGTTGAAATAGAGACCGTAAACGGTGTGTCCGTCGCCGTCGATAGTACCTGTAAAGCCAACGGAATTGTCTGCGGCGTAACGGTACCAGGCGTTAAGAGTGTTGCCGTTGCCGTTTACAATGTTAAGCTTGGTAATATCGTTAAGGTAAATATCGTTTTTAAGAATGAAACTGCATCCTGCTACGCCGTTCATTGTGCCGAAGTTTGCAATAATATATGCAAATTCTGCAGGAGTGTAAATTTCGTATACTCTGTCGCCGTCGCTGTCAAGAGGAGCAGATACGTCTCCTTGACCGCCCCAGATAACTATTTCGCTTTCTTCTTGTTCGCCTTCTTCAGGTGTGTCGGAAGAAACGGATTTATCGAACACTTTAAGTGCGGGGAAGGCATCGGTTGCATAAAATGCATCGTCTGCGTTAAGGCCGGGCATTTGGGAAGCGTTTGTTAATACGCTTTTGCCCTGCATATCTACAGCGCTTACAACGTTTGCAGAATATGCACCGGCAACAGTCTGATAGCAGTTGGTAAATGTGCCGCTTGCGGCAGAGCCTAAAGGACCGTTTCCGTTATATACGTTTGTCATTATAACGGTAGATTCCCAGGATTCTCCTGCAACAAGACCGTAGTCGCTACCGGTTATAGTTCCCAAAGAATAGGAATTGGTAATGGTGGTGTTTGAACCGCGAGTAGCTCCGCGGAATGCGCCGGCAGAGGTTCCGTCAACGGTAACTTTTTCACCGACAAAACAACGGTCAATAATAATTTCTGCGCGAACTTCGCTATAGTCATTGCCTGTACCGCCGCAGCCTACAAAAGCAGATGCACCGGCATGGCCGTACATGTATGAATTATCGATTGCAAGGTTCTTAACTTCGCAGGTAGTGCCGAAGTTAACTCTTGGAATAAGACCAACGCCCTGTATAGCCCAAGACTTGGGACTTGAATCTTTATAGTAAAGACCGTAAATGGTGTGTCCGTCGCCGTCGATAGAACCTTGGAAGGGCACGTTGTAATAAGACCAGGAGTTTACGGTTTCGCCGGCAACAACTTCACCTGTTTCCCAGTTGAACTTAGCGGTATCGTTAAGGTAAATATCTTTAGTAATAATATACTTGTAGCCTTCGCCGCCGCCGGTAGAAATAGCGTAAGCAAGCTCTGCGCCGTTATTAATTTCTAAAACGCCGTCGCCGTTTGTATCTTTGGGTGCCGAAGTATCAGAAGTACCAAGCCAGATTTCAGGAATTTCAACCCCTTCAAAGAATGCAAGGCGGGGGAAACCTTCGGTTGCAATGTATGCGTTAGAAAGGTTAAGGAATTCCATTTTGCCTGCTGAGAATACGTCGGTTCCCTTCATATTGTCGGCAGAAATGGTTTCGAAGTTTGTGGGATAGTAGTATTTATCGGTTCCGTTTACTTCGGTCTGATAGGTGTTCTTAATGGTGTAATTACCTGTCCAGTTGCCGTTGGTGTATGTGGTTATGGGGCCGTTTGCATTATAACAGTTTTTAACAAGAAGGGTTGCCTGATAGCAAAATGCAACAAGACCGTGGTTCTTAGTACCGGAGGTTGTTGCAAGGGAATAAGAGTTGTTAAGGGTTATAGCGCAACCCGAACCACCGGTGTAGCCAACGAATGCGCCTGCATCACCGCTGATAAACTGAGCGTTTTCGCCAACGTAGCAACCGTCAATAGTTATTGAAGTGCCGCCTTGATAGCTGCATTGTGTTGTACCAACAAAAGCTCCTGATCCGCACTCAACGTTGATAAAGGCATAATCAACGGCAAGATTTTCAAAGGATACAGTTCCGTTATCGGGTACCTTGGGAACAAGTGCGGTGCCGTAGCCTGCATAGGAAATCATGCTTGACGGATTATCTTTGCGGTATAAGCCGTAAATTGTATGTCCGTCGCCATCGATAGAACCTTGGAATGAAACGGCTTGGTTGAACCAGGTGTTGGGCACGTAGCCATCTACAATAACTTCGCCTGTTTCCCAGTTAATGGCGCTAACGTTGTTAAGGTAAATGTCGTTAGTAAGAATGTATTTAGCATCGGCTGCGCCACCGTTTTTAATTGTGTATGCAAGTTCTGCGGCGGTGCCGATTTCGTAAACACCATCGTTATTGGTGTCTTTAGGAGCAGAAAGGTCGTTTTGTCCACCCCATACTTTGGGTAGTTCAACACCTTCAAACAGTGCAAGGGAAGGATACCAGTCTGAAGTAAAGCCTGTGTTTAAGGTGGGGTTAACGTAGCCTTGTTCAAAGCCCGAAACCAAAACGTCGTCAACCAAAACGGTAGCGCCGTCTTCTGCATAAACAAGAAGAGCAAGAGCAAAGTTTTCGTTTGTTCCTTTTTCGGGGGTTACGCTAAAGGTTAACTCTGTCCATTCATCGGTTGCCGAAACCTTTTGACCTGTTAAGGCTTTAGCGGTTTCAGGAACGTTACCAAGTACACCTGTGCCGGCATAAATTTCGGCCGCTTTATCGGTTTTGTAAACAAGTGAAACGGTATAGGTTTTGCCGCCTGTTATGTTAAAGGTATTTGCATTCTTAAGTTCGAAAGCGGCAACACCCTTATTACCGAGTGTAGTTTTCATTGTATATTTTCCAACGAATGCATCGCCTTCTGCAAGACTGCTTACGGCAGAATTGTAACTTGTGCCTAAAACAGGCTGAGCGTAGTCTTCAAAACCGCAGTAGCCTTGGTCGGCGGTAATGGGAAGCCAACTGAAATAAACCTGACTGTAGTTTCCGGCTTTTTCTTCTGCGGGAATACGCTCGGTAAGTTCTTCATTGGCAAAAACGCCGCCAAAACGGTAGCCGGGAATAGTTTCGGGTTTTAAGTCGCCAATTGTGGTGAGCTTAGAAACGGGTACCGATCTGTTTTCGTCGGGGGCGTAGTTGTATGCGGTGATTTTAACGCATTCGCTAACCGTAACGTCATCAACCCAAACGTCAACGTTTGATGCGCCGCCACTTGTGGGGCTTGCAAGACAAAGGTTCATATAGTAAGCGGGAGAAGGAGCGGTAAAGTATGCGGTTGCTTCAACCCAACCTACGGTTTGAGCGGAAATGGAAGCAATTACAGCGGGTTCCATCCAGATTCCGTCGTTGCCGTTAGGATTCTGGTAAGAACACTGTGACCACTGCGCCTGACGAATTTGAATCTCAATTTCTTTGCTTGGAGCTTCGGCAACGAAGTATTTAAGTTTAACTTCGTAGGTTTTGCCGGCTGTCGGTTTAAAGTGGCCTACTGTTGCACTTTCGCTTCTGTAAATGCGGGCAATAGTCTGATAAATGTTGCTTCTGTCGCCCGAATCTGCGGCCTTGAAGTGAAGCGCCTTACCGCTTCCGATATCTGCGGGAAGGGTATCGACCCAAGCAGACCGAGCCGAGAAGTGTCGGATGCTGCTTGAATCTTCCATTTCGGGAGAACCGTTTATTACCACGTTGGTAGCGGGTCTGTCTGCGTATTCAACGGTATTGAACTCAACGCCCTCTGGAAGATTGTCGTAATCGTTCACGGTACTGTAAAGGTCATCGAGATTAGCCGATACCGAAATACCGCCCACAAACACGCTTGTTAAAAGAAGCGCTGTGGCAAGAACAATACTAACTAGTTTTTTGTATTTTGCCATAAAAATTCTCCTTTCGAATTTTTATAAAATTTTTAAGTATACGCTATTAATATTGTATAATAAAAAAAGATGGAATAAAAGCGTGTTTATTCCATCTTTTTGTAACTATATTCCGTCTAAACGGTCTTTTTTCGCTTTTTCGCTATAACTACTATTAAAATTGTAGCAATAATAGCCAAAACTACTGCCGAAACGGCAATAACTATATACAAGCCTAAATTGCCGTTTGCCGACATAAACGAGCCGGTGTTTGCAATTTTATCAAGGCCACCAAGTTCGCCTTCTTCGCCTGTTGGAACAATGTGTAAATCTTCGAAGAAGATACTTTGACCCATGGGGGAAGAAACCAAAATATAAGGCGCGTTCGCAATAAACTTAACTTCATATTTTGTCCATTCGCCAACCTGTAAGCCGGAGTATTCAAAAGCAACCTGACTTCCAATGCCTTCAAGGTTTACATCGGGGTTGTTAGAATGTATAAACTTAACCTTGCCCGAAACACCTTCGGTGTCGGTGGAAAGCCATAAGGAAATATGGTATTCCTTACCAACTTCTAACGGGTGCTTGTATGAAATTAAGAAGGTCGGGTCAACCGTGCTGTCGGCTTTAGCGTGAAGCGAACGCCAACCACTTCTTACATATTCGGGCTTGTAACCTGTCATACCGGGCTTGTAAAGTTCAAAACCTGAATTGAAATCGTACTTTTCGTCAAAATCGTTTTCGAAGCTAACAGTAAAGCCAACTTCTTCCCACTCTGCATAAAGGGTAATATCAAAATCGGGGAATACTTCAAGCTCAAAATTAGCGCCGTATTCGTTAAAGTGGTGCCAACCCTTGAACAAATAACCGTAACGGTAAGGCTTGGGTATTGTGTCTTCGGTAATTTTGGTGTAACCGGGAATACCTGTTACGGCATCAACCTTAATTCCACCAAGGTTAGCAAAGCTTATAGATACTGTTTTAGGCTCTCGCTTGCAGGAATATTTTTCTGCACCTGCAAAGCATTTAAGAACAGGGGAACCACCACCTACAGTCTGCCAAACAGAACCAAAGTCAAAGCCTTTAAGGTTAAGTTTAGCTTCGGTGCCACGCATATACATTACGCTTAACATATTAGCAGCGCCACTTAAATCTATACCGTCAACATAAACGTTTGTAAGTGTGGAAACACCTGCAGCAACCTTCTTTTCGGCAAAAGCATCGCCACCACCCGAAGCATCTCGGTCAAGTGTTGCAGCATAGCAGTTGGTAAGGATAGGACCGTGTCCGTCGCCTGCCCACGCATCGCCCACAATACCACCTGCAAAGTTTTTGCCTGTAAGCTCGCCCGTGAAGTAGCAGTTTTTAATTTCTACCCTTGTGGGTGCGCCACCAAGAATACCACCTGCGCTGGTACCTTCAATAACAACGGTGTGGTCTGCAAAACATTCGCTAATTATTGGAGCTTTTTTGTCCTTGTTTCCGTCGGGGTTATAGTCTTCTGCCCAACCAACAATTGTGCCAACAAGGGCAATTCCACTTTCGCTTTTTGCAAGAATTTTAGAATTTACAACACCCACACGCATAACGGTAGAGTCTGCGCCAAGGCGTTGGAAAAGACCAACTGCATAAGACTTTTTATCGTGTTCGCCGTTATAATAAAGGCCCGAAACAACGTGTCCGTCGCCGTCAAAGGTACCCCTAAATGCGCTCATACCCGCAAACCATTGGTTAGCGCCCTTTTCCCAACCTGCTTTAGTGGTGTCGTTAAGATAAATATCTGCAGTAAGCTTGTAGAAGTTGTCGCCGTCGCCACTACCTTTAGATACAAGTAAAGCCAACTGTTCGGGGGTTTCAATTAGGTATGGGTCTGCTTCGGTACCACTACCACCTGCAAATTTTGTTGCAAGCTTGCCCGACCATACACGGCCCTTTACACCTTCGTCGGTAAAGGAAATAGCGCCCTTACCACCTACAAATATTGAAAGAACAGGGAAGCCTTCGGTAGCAACGTAAGCTTCGTAAAGGTTAATGGTATGCATTTTAGCAGTATTTGTTAATACGTCCATGCCCTTCATGTTATCTGCCGAAATGGTGGTAACGCCTGTTTCGCCTTCTACACCTGTTTCGGTCTGATAACAGTTTTCAAATACAACATTGTATCTTTCGTAGGAATTAGTTAAAGGACCGTTTGCATTATAAGAACTAATAATGGTAAGTGGGCCCCAAACATTACCTAAAAGACCACGGGTAGCACCTGTGCCAAAGCATTCGGTTTTGCCAAGTGCATAACAGTTAGAAATAATAATTTCTGCATCTTCGCAAAGGCCACGAAGTGCGCCTGCACAGTTACCTCTAATGGTAGTGTTTTCGCCAACATAGCATTGGTCAAAATAAAGTTTAGAATCTTTACCTGCAAAGCCCACAATTGCCGAAGAACCACATTCAAAGGAAACATAAGCGTTTTCAACGCCAAGCTTGGAAACTGTAACGCTTTTGCCGTCTTCTACTTTAGGAATAAGGCCAACGCCATAATGTCCGTAGAAGAAGTTCTTATCTTCGGCACTTGTCTTGTAGTAAAGACCGTAAACGGTGTGTCCGTCGCCGTTAATTGTGCCTTCAAATGCAACGTCATAGAACCAAGAATTTGCACGGTAACCAACTGAAGAAGGTTTACCTGTTGCCCAGTCCATTTTTGTAACATCGTTAAGATAAATATCGTCTGTTAGCTTGTAGTAAGCGCCACGGCCACCACTTGTAATAGCAAAGGCAAGTTCGCTGCCGTTTGAAATTAAGTAGGGGTCTTTTTCGGTACCGTTACCCTTTAAAGCATCTGCAATACTGCCGTCCCATACTCTAGGATCGGTGGTTTCGGTGTCGTCGCTGTCTACAAAAGCGCTTGTAAACACATAGTTTACGGGGAAGCCTTCGCCTGCAATATAAACGTTATCTTCGTTAAGTTTGGGCATTTTTTCGGCATTAGTTAATGCATCCATACCCTTCATATTATCTATGGTAATAGTAGTAGCGCCACTATCTTCAGCGCCACCGTTTACGGTTTGGTAGCAGTTTTTAATGGTAACGTAATCTCTTACGGGGTCGGCAATAATTGCGCCACCTGCGTTATACGAATTTAAAATTTCTGTTTCGCCCCAAACGTTAGCGACAAAGCCGCTAAAACCACCGTTTGCGTTAAGGGTTGCAAGGGAATAACAGTTGTTAATAGAAGTAGCGCCGTTGTAGGTATAACCCCTGAATGCTACGGCAGAGTAAGCGTTTACACTTACATTTTCACGGACTGCACAATTTTCAAAAACAACGGCAGAATCTGCGCCGTTTTCGCCAACAAATACCGAAGCGAAACATTCATAATGAATGTAAACATTATCGACAGCCAAGTTTTTAATTGTTACGGTTGTAGAAGGTGCAATACTTGGAATAAGGGCAATAGAATAGGGAACATAATTAGAAAATGTGGTGTTGCCTGCATTATGGTACATACCGTAAACGGTGTGTCCTGCACCATCAATGCTACCCTTAAATTTTGCTGCGTTGTTAGCATCGTACCAACTGTTAACTGTATAGCCTGATTCGGCTACACCTGTTTGCCAGTTAATTTTTGTAATATCGTTTAAATAAATATCTTCGGTAAGCTTATACTTTTTACCCAAACCACCGTTTTTAATTACAAATGCGAATTCGCTTGCCTTTGTAATTTCATAAACACCATTTTGGTCGGAATCTTTTGGTTCTTCAAGGCTTCCGTCCCAAGCGCGTGGGTCTACGGGAGTAGGTTCAGGGTCGGGTGTGGGATCCGGATCCGGTTCGGGTTCTGGGTCAGGTGTGGGATCCGGATCCGGTTCGGGTTCTGGGTCAGGTGTGGGAGTGGGTGGAGTTATAGGTAACCCGTTAAATACTGCAAATTCTGGGTAAGATTCGGTTGCAATATAATATCCTGTCTTGTTCAAAAGTGGCATTTTTTCGGCATTTATTAATGCATCAACACCCTGCATAGCGTCTGCTAAAAGGGTAACTGCACCAGTGTTTACGCCACCCGATACACTCTGGTAAGAATTAGAAATGGTTACTTCATAATCGTTAGTATCGGAAAGTATAGGTCCTGTCGCATTAAAGGAGTTAGAAATGTTAAGGTTGCCCCATACAAAAGAAGCAAGACCGTAACTGCCACCCATAGCATTCATTGTGCCAAGGTTATAACAGTTTGAAATGGTGGTATCCATTCCCCTTGAAGAAGAACGGAATGCACTTGGACCAAATGCTGTAATATATACATCCTTACCAACGAAACATCCGTCAATGGTAAGTGTAGAACCGGCTGCGCCAAGACCAACGAATGCAGCTGCAAAGCTTTCATAATTAATAAACGCTTTATCTACTGCAAGGTTTTTAATTTCTGCTGTGCCTTCAACGGCAGGGAACAAACCAACAGTATAGGTGTAATATGCGCCGTAGGATGTGCCAATGTTAAAGTAAAGGCCAAAAACGGTGTGTCCGTTACCGTCTACCTTGCCCGAAAAGGCAGTAGACTCGTAATTTCCGTACCAACTGTTAATGGTATAACCGTCTGCTTTTGTGCCGTCTTGCCAGTTAACCTTATCTACATCGTTAAGATAAATGTCTTCGGTTAATATGTAGCTGTTACCTGCGCCACCGTTTTTAATAATGTAGGCAAGCTCGCTACCCTTTGTAATTTCATAAACACCGTCGGCATCAGAATCTATTGGAGCCGATAAATCACTCTGACCACCCCAAATGTTGCTGACTACAGGGTCGGGGGTAGGCTCGGGTGTAGGTTCTGTATCAATAAGTGAAGTAAACACACTTAAAACGGGGAAGCCGTTTTGCGCTGTAAACACTTCGTTGCCGTTAAGGTTGGGCATTTTAGCTGCATTTGTGAAAACATCTTTGCCCTTCATATTATCGGCAGTAATGGTTTCGGCACCTGCAACACCACCGTTTACGGTTTGGTAGCAAGATGTTACGGTAGAATAATAATCGTCTGTTTCGGAAACAAGTGGTCCGTTTGCGTTATAGGCGTTAGAAATATTAAGTGCGCCCCAAACAGAAGCAACAAGACCATATCCACCACCGTTCGAGGCAACCTTTGCAAGCGAATAAGAGTTACTAATGGTAGTAGACATACCTGCAGCATATCCACGGAATGCGCCTGCGCCGTAAGCCTTAACGGTTACATCTTTTCCTACAAAACAGCCGTCAATAGTAAGTGTTGCGCCCGATTTTCCAAGGCCAACAAATGCAGCAGCAAAACCTTCGTAATTAACGTAAGCCTTGTCAATACCAAGGTTTTTAATTTCTGCGTTACCGTCAACTGCAGGGAATAAGCCAACAGTATAGTTATAATATGCGCCATAAGATGGGGCACTGTTAAAGTAAAGACCATAAACAATATGTCCGTTACCGTCTACCTTGCCCGAAAAGGCAGTAGATTCATAATTTCCGTACCAACTGTTAATGGTGTGTCCACCTTCGGCAACGCCTTCTGCCCAGTTAATAGTGGTAACATCGTTTAGGTAAATATCGTTTGTAAGTATAAAGCTTTCGCCCATACCACCGTTTTTAATAATATAGGCAAGCTCGCTACCCTTGGTAATTTCATAAACACCGTCGGCATTAGTATCAAGTGGTGCCGATAAATCACTTTGACCACCCCAAACTTTGCTAGCTTCAGGGTCGGGAGTAGGCTCGGGAGTAGGTTCTGTATCAATAAGTGAAGTAAACACGCTTAAAACAGGGAAGCCGTTTTGCGCTGTAAACACTTCGTTGCCGTTAAGGTTGGGCATTTTAGCTGCATTTGTGAAAACATCTTTGCCCTTCATATTATCGGCAGTAATGGTTGTAGCGCCACTATCGGTAGTGCCACCGTTTACTGTTTGATAACAGTTTTCTATAGTAACGTAATCTCTATTTGGGTCGGCAATAATTGCGCCGCCCGCGTTATAAGAATTAGAAATGGTTACCCCGCCCCAAACGTTAGAAATAAAGCCGTTATAACCACCGTTTGCATTAAGGGTTGCAAGCGAATAAGAATTACTAATGGTAGTAGTCATATTTGCAGAAGAACCACGGAATGCGCCTGCGCCGTAAGCCTTAACGGTTACGTCTTTTCCTACAAAACATCCGTCAATGCTAAGTGTTGCGCCCGATTTTCCAAGGCCAACAAATGCAGCAGCAAAACCTTCGTAATTAACGTAAGCCTTATCAATACCAAGGTTTTTAATTTCTGCGTTACCGTCAACTGCAGGGAACAAACCAACTGTGTAGTTGTAATATGCACCATAAGACGGGGCAATGTTGAAGTAAAGACCATAAACAATATGTCCGTTACCGTCTATCTTGCCCGAAAAAGCAGTAGACTCGTAGTTACCATACCAACTGTTAACGGTATAATCATTTGCTTTTGTGCCGTCTTGCCAGTTAACCTTATCTACATCGTTAAGGTAAATATCGTCGGTTAATATGTAGCTTTTGCCTGTGCCACCGTTTTTAATAATGTAGGCAAGCTCGCTACCCTTTGTAATTTCGTAAATACCGTCGGCATTAGTGTCAAGGGGAGCCGACAAATCGCTTTGTCCACCCCAAATATCACCAGTTTCGGCAAATGCGCTAATGCCACCTAAAAAGCTGAACGAGCCAATAAGCAGACAAAAAGCCAAAAATACCGAAACTATCGACCTTGCAATTTTACGGTTTTTAAAACTTAAAATTATATCCTTCATAAATTTCTCCCTTATTATTTTGCAAGATAAAGCTTGCCTTCGCCATCTTTTTGATACAAGCGAATGTAATCAATATAATGGCAAGCAGGAAGCGATTGTGGAGAGGTTTCAATAGATACATCGGAGTTAGACAAACCCGGGTAGAAAAGGTGTGTGTTGAAAACAAAGAATTGTGGGTCGTGGTAACCCGAAACGTCCTTATGCTTTGAAATGGGAACGGTAAGGTCATATCTTGCATTAACAGTACCGTCAACCGTCATAATCATTTCGTCTTTTGTCCATTCAAAACCGTAAATGTGGTATTCGTAATTTAGCGAATCGCTTGCCTCAAAACGATAAACGTGGTCGTGTGGTTCCCATTCTTCTGAAGAATGGCTTACGCTTACACCTGCTTCTTTATCGGGCTCGTAACGCTTGTTGTAATCGAACTCGGCAGGGAACCACTGAATTAAGTATGATGTCTTTTCGTAGGTCTTAAAAATTTCGTATATATCTATTTCAAGCATATAATCGAAATTCTTTCTGCCACCAAGGCTACCTTCGCCCTGTGTCCACCAAGAAGCCCAAACACCTGTGGAATATGGAATACGTGCGCGAATTTCTGCATAGCCGTAAACAAAGTTCATTTTGTTCTGTGTTACGGGCGAGCAGGGCACACGGTACCGCACCTTTGGCTTGTATTTATTAAAATATGAAATAGCGTGCATTTTAAGGCGTCCGTCGGCAACATCAACAACAGCCTTGTCGGTAGAAACTTCTACTACTTCGTTGCCTGCCATTTTTTGAATAAGCTCCCAGTTGTTAGGGTCAAGGCCAATTCCTTCAAATTCGTCGCCCCATACATATTTATATCCGTTTTCCTTTTCGGAAACGAAATCTGTGGTTAAATCGAAAACGGCAGCCTTACTCTTTTCGGGCGCTAAACGAATAAACTTTTTAACAGCAGTATCAAGTGTAACGTTATGTCCTGCCGTGAAAACTAATTTTTCGCCACTTACAAATACCGAAAGCTCGTTTTCCTTTAAGGTCTTGTTCGATTCTTTTCGGTTAGTAGCACCAATAAGTATTTCTTTGGCATTTTCTTCATGGTTGTCGGTTGCAATGCTTAAGGTAACACCGTAAGCTTCCTTAAAATAATCTTGCAACAAAACAGCGCTGGACTTTGCGCTTGTATTACCTTCGGGAACAATAATTGTGTAACCGTCAAGGTCTGCAAAATCTACCGTTTTGTAGTCGAAAAGATGGTCTTTGTCTTCGTAAACCTTGGCTTCTTCTTGCTTGTATGCAGGTCTTGTTTCATAACCGTCGTTATTGGCAGAAGGTGTGCCACAACCTGCCACGGACAAAATAATAGAAGTTGCCATAGCTAAACAAACTATACGTTTTAATTTCAGCATAAAATGCCTCCTTAAATAAAATACCCTTTACTAAACGGGTACAATATGTTAATATTAGTATATACGAACAGAAATCATAAATCAATGCGATTTTTGTTCAAGTTTTTATGAAAAAAGTTCAAAAAAGGTGAAATAAAATGATATACAAGCCAACCGACATTACCAACCCACTAGAAATAAAAAGTCTTTTTTGCCTTTATTTGCAACATTTTGGGCAAGGCTATGCCTTTTCTGGCGAGCTTCACGACTTTTGGGAATGTCTTTATGTTGTAGACGGCGAAGTCTGCGTTTCTTCGGACGAAAGAATGTATTATCTTCAAAAAGGCGATATTGTTTTCCATAAACCACAAGAATTTCATAAATTCCACATAGAAAACCCGTCGGGCGCAACCCTTTTAGATTTTTCCTTTTTGCTAGAGGGCGATTTTGCCGAAAGAATGGAAGGCAAGGTGTGTAGGCTTACCGAAAAGCAAAACGCAATAATGCTTATGTTCGTTTCATACTTAAAAGAAGAATTTAACAACCACCCCGAAACAAAAACCAAATTCTATTTTTACAATGCGCTTCCTGTGTTTAAAAACGACCCCGTTATTCTTCAAACCATACGCCTTTACATTTTGCAGTTAATTCTTTCGCTTTCTAAAGATGAAATACCAATTAAAACGGTAGAAACAAGCGAAACCGTGCTTTTAAAGCAGGCAATAGAAGAAATGAATAAATGTATTGAAAGCTCCCTTTCAATAAGCGACCTTGCAAAAACCCTTAACATAAGCCTTTCGGGCCTTAAAAGATTATTTAAAAAGCATACAGGCACCAGCGTTTACAAATATTATTTAACCCTTAAAACAAGAACGGCAACCACAATGCTTCGCAGTGGAATGACGGTAAGCGAAGTTGCAAACAAGCTTTCTTTTTCTTCTCCGGCATATTTTTCGGCAACCTATAAGCGCGAAGCCGGCAAAAACCCTTCGGAAGAGATTATTTAAGGTAATAAACATTTGATTTTTTATAAGTTTATTGCTATACTGTATGTAAATTTTAATATATAAAACTTAAGAGGTGTAAAAAGTGAAAAAGTTTTTAAACCGACTGTTTATAGATGGACTTTCAGGCATGGCTTCGGGCCTTTTTGCCACACTTATTATTGGTACAATTATTTCACAAATAGGTAGCATTATCGGTGGCGATATTGGCAACTACCTTTTAATAATTGGTAAGTTTGCAAAAACCATAACGGGCGCAGGCATTGGCGTTGGCGTTGCCGCAAGGCTTGGCTCTGCACCACTTGTAATGGTGTCAAGCGCCGTTGCAGGTATCGTGGGCGCATTCCCCAACCCCGAAAAATTCGCATTCGGCGCTCCGGGCGAACCACTTGGCGCCTTTGTTGCAGCTTATGTTGCAGTTGAACTCGGCGCCCTTGTTGCAGGCAAAACCAAGGTAGATATAATTGTAACCCCACTCGTTTCCATACTTACAGGCTCGGCAGCTGCCTTTTTAGTAGGTCCACCAATTTCAAAACTTATGACATGGATAGGTTCAATAGTTAACCAAAACGTTGAAGCCAGCCCCGTTATTGGTGGAATGATAGTTGCAGTTGTTATGGGTATTTGCTTAACATTACCAATTTCTTCGGCTGCAATTGGCGTGTCGCTTGGTCTTTCGGGCCTTGCTGCAGGTGCTGCAGTAATGGGTTGTTGTTGTAATATGGTAGGCTTTGCCGTTGCTTCATTCCGTGAAAATAAATGGGGTGGACTTGTGGCACAGGGCGTTGGTACTTCAATGCTTCAAATGCCCAACATTGTAAGAAAGCCTATAATTTGGCTTCCTGCCATAATTTCAAGCGCCATTTTAGGACCTATTTCTGCTGCTGTGGTTAAAATGACCTGCTCGGCAGTGGGTTCGGGTATGGGTACTTCGGGTCTTGTAGGTCCTTTCGAAACCTATGTTTCAATGGTAAATGCCGAAAACGGTGCAGTAGAGCCTGTTATTGCGCTTTTACTTATTATTGTTATGCAGTTCATACTTCCTGCCGTAATTGCTTTATCGGTGGGCGCAGGTATGAGAAAACTCGGCCTTATTAAAAACGGCGATATGAAGCTTCACGTGTAATTATGACAAAAAAAGAATTAGCTAAAAAATCGGTTGAACTTTTAAAAACCGAATATCCCGATGCAATATGCTCGCTTAACTATTCCGACCCTTTTCAACTTTTAATTGCAACAAGACTTTCGGCACAATGTACCGATGCCAGAGTAAATTTGGTAACCCCTGCGCTTTTTAGAGCCTTTCCAACTGCCGAAAAAATGGCAAATGCAAACCTTTCTGAAGTGGAAGAGCTTATAAAAAGTTGTGGGCTTTACAAAACCAAGGCTAAAGATTTAATTTTAATTGGCAAGGGCATTACCGAAAATTTTGGTGGAAAGGTTCCAAGCACTATCGAAGAATTAACCACCCTTTCGGGCGTTGGCAGAAAAACTGCAAACCTAATTATTGGCGATGTTTACGGCAAACCTGCAGTTGTAACCGATACACACCTAATTCGCATAGCAGGCAGAATAGGTCTTACCAAACAAAAAGACCCGTTTAAAGTGGAAAAAGAATTAAAAGCCATTCTTCCACCCGAAGAATCTAATGATTTTTGCCACCGTATCGTACTTCACGGCAGAGCAGTCTGCACTGCGCGCAAAGCCTATTGCGAAAAATGTGTGCTTAAAGAAATCTGTAAAAAGGTAAATGTAAAATAATGGAAAATATTTTTGCAAGAACTTCTGCGCTCCTTGGTGCAGAGTCTATGGAAAAACTTAAAAACGCAAGGGTCGCCCTTTTCGGCCTTGGTGGAGTTGGCTCGGCAGCGTTCGAAGCGCTGGTCAGAAGTGGTGTCGGCACAATAGATGTGTTCGATTACGATACTGTTAGCTACACCAACCTAAACCGTCAGTTTTTGGCTGTGGGTCAAACGGTAGGGGTTAAAAAGACAGTTGCTGCAACTATACGTGCAAAAAGCATTTGTGAAGAAACAAAAATTATAGAGCATGATATGTTCTACCTGCCCGAAAATTCGGCAGAAATTAATATGTCAGAGTTCAGTTTTGTTATAGATGCCGTAGATACGGTAACGGCAAAACTTGAAATAATTACAAATGCCAAAAAGGCGGGAGTCCCCGTTATAAGCTGTATGGGTACAGGCAACAAAATGGATATTACAAAACTTCGGGTTATAGATATTTCGGCAACAAAGGGTTGCCCCCTTGCCCGTGTTATGCGCAAGGAACTGCGTAGCCGTGGAATAGAAAATCTAAAGGTGGTTTTTTCCGACGAAAAACCCTTTTTGGCAGAACCCACGGGCGAGCTTAAAGGCAACCGACCTGCCCCTGCAAGCGCAGTTTTCGTTCCTGCTGCAGCAGGCCTAATTCTTGCAGCCGAAGCCGTAAAAGATATAATAGAAAAATAAAAAAACAGGCAGAAAACTGCCTGTTTTTTATTTTTTAAATTAAGTTTTGCTTTTGCGAACTTTCTTTAATATTTTTATTAAAATATATGCAAAAACGGTAGATGCAACGCACACAGCAATAGGATATAAGTTTTGCAAGGTTACAGAAGAATAAATATCAATACCAATTATGCCACAAATTATTAGAATTACGGTTGATATTATAATGTGGAAAATAAAAATGTATGTACTGCATCCTTCAAGCGCCGTTAGAAATGTAGGATATTTTACATTGGCACATTTAATAAACACACAAACTGTTGCTGCTAAAATAAATAAAGAACCTATGTAAAGCTCATTTACACCAAATAAGAATCTGGAAATTATAGATTCAAAAATTCCTATTAAAGCAAATACAAAAACCATATAATTAGGCAACTTTTCGAATTTGTCTTGGTGTTTTTTCGCAATCAAACCAAGCGCAAAGAACGGAACGCCCATAAGTAAAAAGTTTCTTATATAGTGAATAGGTGTAACTATCCCGAAAACAGAAAGGCATTCGCCTAAAACAACGTGCAACAGTAAAAGCAAAAGTGAAGTTATAAATATTACTTTTTCCTTTATGCCAAATTTAGTAACAAAATAAAAAATAATATAAACGTAAATAATGGCTAAGAAATACCACAAATGACCCGAACTTATAGAAACGTTAAACACAAGCAGATTAATGTATGTGCTAATATCGGTGTATTTGTTTAAGAACACTGCAAGCTCGTCGGGGTTGTATTTAAGTAACTTTACAATTTCAAATACGGTGTAGCAAACGGCCGAAGATATAAGTAAAACCAAAAGCTTTTTAATTCTTTTTTTAATTTTTTCTAAAGGAATTTTATAGGAATAATAACCCGACACTAAAAAGAAAAAAGGCACAGCAAAACGAGCCAAAGCATCAACAACAATACCCATCTTACCGTAAAACAATACGTGTATAAACACCACCATATACGATGCAAATAACTTTAACAGCTCAAGTGTGTGGTTTCTTTGCGTGTTCATCGGCTCACTTCCTTTCCTTTAATTGCATTATATCATAACAAATTTAAAAAGTAAATTCACACATACAAGCATCACAATTTCAACCCAACTATAACAAAAGCGAGGTGATTTTCACCTCGCTTTTACTGTATTATTTCAAGATTTTCTACGCCATATTGTAGTATTAAGTTTATTAACTCATTTCTTGAATAATTGCTTTCTTTTGCAATTCTATCTAACGCATTTAAAATATCTTCTTTGATTCGTACGGAAATTATTTTATTACCATCTTCGCCACGCTTTTTAATCTTCAAGGAATTATTATTCATAACTATCACCTCGAATATATTTTACTGTTGACTTTGAAATAAAAGCATA
>JAFOFE010000090.1 GCA_017387475.1 Clostridia bacterium
GTCGCAAAGCTGCTGTAAAACGGTTTCGCTGTTTGCCGTAAACTGCGCCTTAACAGCTTGGTCTAAAAACTTAATTTCGGTAACTTCGTCGGGTGTGGCTGCTATATAGGCTGCAAGCTCTGCCGTGTTTTCGCCCGTAAAGATAAAGCCTTTTTTAGCAAAATAATTAAAGCCTGCGGATGTGCAGGTGGGTCTAAAGGTGTTAAATGCCACCGTGCCCGATGTAATTTCTGCCGAAGTTAGTTCGGTAAAAGATTTAGAAAACGTGTGGTCTAAAAGAATTTCTTCATCGGTAAGGTTAAAATATTCGTGCGAAATAAAGCCTGTGGACGTATCGTTCCAAGTGGCGTCTAAATGGTGCCAACTGCCACCAATGTTTACGGCGTTCCACATATGTCCAACACCGTCGGCAACGCCCGAAACGGTGGTTGCCTGAATGCCAAACTGCGAAAGAAGCAGTTGCATTGCGCGTGAATAGCCTTCGCAAAGTGCGCTTCCGTTAACAAGCGCGCCGTATGCCGTGTAAATAAGTGGGTCATTAGGGTCTGCCGAATATGTAACCTTACGGCACAACATATCGTGAAGTTGAAGTTCAATTTCAAAAGGGTCGGACGAAGTAACCTGCGAAATAATTACGGCTACGGCTGTGGTTAGCTCTTGCTCCATATAATCTTTTTCGGCACGGGTCATAACATAGGCCGGCGAAACATCTGCCGAAGAAGAAAACATAATAAGCGCTGCAGGGTTGCCTTCGCTATCGGCTCCGGCTGCTGTTACGTGGTATGGGGGCAGCCAAAAAATATCGGGATGGTCGGCAACAAGCGCCTGCCTTACAATAGAAACATCCGAAGCGTATGTGTCGGTTAACGGGCCAAGCACTACCCAAGAATTATGCATATTTTCAACGGCTGTGTGCATTGAATTGTAATACTGCTTTTGAATATCGTTTAAAAAAGCGTAGCAATAATGCGCCGAATGGTCAAGGGGTTTTGGTGTGGGTGGAACATAGGTGTTTTCTTCGCTTGATGTATCTTCAGTATTGGTTGTGGTAGATGAAGAACCGGAAGAAATATTAGAAGAACTGCTAACTTTAGAAGACGAACTCTCATACGAAGAATAAATGGGAACAGAAGTTGAAACCGAAGGGGTAGAAGCAGGGACCTTGCCACAGGCTGCAGCCGAAAAAAGCAAAAAGACCGTAAGTAAAATTACAGCCGACTTTTTCATATTACCCCCCCTTATTCAAAAACATAGTTACAAAACATTTCTTTTATATGTGGTATCCAGTCATAACATACCGAATAACTTAAATTTGTGTTTGTTTCTTCAATTATAAACATAAAATCTTCCGAAGACAAGCCTGTTTTCGCAATTTTATCGAAAAAAGAAATACAATGTTGTAACCTTTGTTCTTCGGTTGGTACATTTTGCCAAAAAGCCGTAAGCGAAGCCGAAAAATAAAGGGACGAAACACCGTTTTTGTCGGTCATAACCACACCACCCAAACGGTCGCAAAGGGATGCTAAAAAATCGGGGGTAATGTTAAAGGTGTAGTCAATAAAATATGGCAGATTTTCGGCGTTCTCGGCTGCGTTTTCACTAAACAGGTAACAATGTGTTAAAATGTCGTCAAAATCGAAATATATAAATGCGCCCGAAGAATCGGGTAGGGTAAAAAGCAGACCTTTGTTTTGTGGCGTGTCGGAATAAGGAATGCCCGAAATATTTTCGCCTGCATATTTTTCGGGTGTGGCAATTTCGGCAGGAAGCAAAAGTATGCCTATAATTGTTAAAAGACCACACAAAACCGAAAGCGAAAAAAGCACCACCGATACAGTGCGTAAAGATTTTTTCATAATACCACCTCAACAAGTATTATGCCAAAAAAATCTTGAAGCCATACAGAATTAATGATATAATAACTTAAAATTTCTGCCCGTGGCGCAGCTGGATAACGCAGCAGATTCCGATTCTGAAGAACGGGGGTTCGAATCCCTTCGGGCAGGCCAGAAAAGAAGCAGTATCGATAAGATACTGCTTTTTTATCAGGATGGATGGTTTGTGAAAACGGCCAAATACGATTAACTACACCTTATGGAGGCAAATAAAATGAAGATGATGGATTGTGTGGAAGTTGTTGTAGAAAAAGAAAATTATGCTGTGGAAGGCGTTCACAAGGGCATGCAAGGTTGGATATGTGTAGAACCTAGTATAGAAGGGTATGTTCTTGTAAACTTTCCACAATATGGTGAAAAAGCAGATATTGCAGAGATTTCGGTTAAGGAAGAAGATTTAAAACTAATTTCCAAAATGGACGCAAGAATTAACGAACAAATAAAAGCATTATTTAACGAATAATTTTACATCTGTTCGATGCTCCATAGACCACGAAGTGCCATACAAATAAACCTTCTTGCATGGCATATAAACTTGTGATATAATTCTTCGGGGTGAGAAAATGACAACATACGAAATAGTGGCGCAATTTATAGGCGTTGTTGCAATGCTTTTTAACATTTTTTCGTATCAGCAAAAAAGCTCAAAGGGCGTAATTGTAATGCAGCTTTTTGGCGGCGCGCTTTTTGCAGTTAACTTTTTTATGCTTGGCGCAGTTGTTGGTGGGCTTTTAAACGTTATCGCTGTTTTCAGGGCAATTGTATATAGCAATAAAGAAAAATTCAGGGCAAAAAGCAAGGTGTGGATATACCTTTTCGTATCCCTTTATGTGTTGTCGTACATCTTAACATTTACACTTTTCGGCACACCGTTTACACTAAAGAATGCAATACTCGAACTTTTGCCGGTTATTGCAATGATAGCCACAACACTTGGTTTTTATGTTAATAACGCTGCCTTTATTCGAAAAATGGGACTTATCTGTTGCCCCGGTTGGCTAATTTACAACATTTTCAATTTAGCCGTTGGCGCAATTATTTGCGAAGCCGTAAGCATCTGCTCGGTAATAATCGGCATTATCCGTTTAGACATTAAAAAAGCAAGGCGTAGGGTCGTACTGTTGACGACAGCACACCCGACTAATTGCAGCACAGGCCGCTATTAAATCGAGCAAGTAATTCTCGAAAAAGCCAGTATTTATGGGGGTTTTCGGGAATTCTGATCGCCCCGAATATACGCTAAAATACAGCGACTAAATGAGCAATAAACACCCCGTGTTCATCGAACACGGGGTGTTTTTATTATAAAATAGAACTGACACACAAATGTTAGTCGCTACATGAATTTTTGTTTACAAATGATTTATGTTTTTTCATACATATATCTCCTATAAATACAAGCCGGAGGGGTAAGCTCCGGCTTGTATGGGTTTAATATTGTTAATTATCCCGAACAGCTACACCTTCTTCGGTGATCATATAACGAATCACGCCTATATCCGTTTTATCAACTTCAATCAAAAGGCCTTATTCTACGCATTCGTCTAAAAGATCTTCAGTAACTCCGTTGAGTCTGAGCAATCTGCTTCTGGTGACTTTTTCACCAATTTGAAACATAACTAAAATCTTATAAAACCTATTTATGGTATTGCTCCTTTTTAAAGTGCCTCGATTGTTATAGTCCACGAACCGTCCGCAAGTGCTACTTCAATATATGCATTACTGAGTGTTCCTTTTAAATTGAGCTGATGTTCGGTATTGCAACTGTGAATTTCATTAGCTAGTAATTCTGAACCAGAACCGTCTGAATTATATAGATAAACTATGAAATTGTATTTTCCGCTAAAGGAACACTTTACTACAAACTGACCCGAAGGTAAGTTTATACCACGTATGTATTTTTTACCGGTTCCTGTATATGTA
This sequence comes from Clostridia bacterium, assembly GCA_017387475.1. Taxonomy (GTDB): domain Bacteria; phylum Bacillota; class Clostridia; order Oscillospirales; family Acutalibacteraceae; genus SFWF01. The sequence goes on from JAFOFE010000090.1 coordinate 3,819, forward strand.
AGTTTTTCAAATGTATTAGCTCCACATCTTGAACATTTCGTTCCGCCACTTGTATGACCAAGTGCAGAACCTTCGGTTTTTTCGCAACGAGAGCATTTTTTAGCAGCGGTACATGTTGCGGATGAATAGTTGTGGCCTAATGCAGAAATAGTATCTTTTTTCTCATATCCGCAATCACACGTATAAGCTTTATAACCCGCCGTGTCACAGGTTGCATCCTTAGAGTCAACAAGCTTATAGTCGTGATAGTGGATTAAGGTGTCACTGTCTTTATAGCCTTTAATCTGTTCAAACAACGGATTTGCCGCATCCCAATTCTTATCATTGCGATAAGCGACGGCTTGGATATACAGACATTCTTTTGCTTTTTCGGCAGAATCTTCATAGTCGCCAAGTTCTGCATACATATCATATGCCTGACTATAACTCTGTGCAGCAAAGAGTTCTTCGGCTTTTTCATAATTTTGCTTTGGAAGAATAACTGTAGCATAAATTATAGCAACAACAATGGCAAAAAGAATAATTGGAGTAACAATAAGGGCGATTGTTTTATTTCTCTTTTTCTTTTTAGCAATAGCTTCTTTTTCTGCAACAACCTTACGCTCGCATTCGTCAATTTTATCTTCGGAATCTTTATAGTCTTTAATAGATGTAAACTTATCAATAGCTTTTTGCAAATCACCGAGTTTATCGAATCCGTCGGCATTCATAAGTTTAACGGCAGATTTATAAATTGCTTCTTTTTTAGCTACAACGGCCTTTTCGGCACAAGTGGCAGAAAGTTCTTTTGCGTCGGCATAGGTACTGATAGAGTCGAACAATCCTTTAGCATAAAGGAAATCTTCTTCTAATATACCACCCTTCATTTTAGCAACGGCTTCATCATAAGTAGCCTTTATATTGTTATCCTTGATAGTAGCAATATAGCCCTCTAATGCTGCTTTTAATTGTGGGTTAGCAAAACGGATGGCTTTTTCATAGTGAGGTGAATTTTCGAAACTATCGGCAAGGCTTGCAAGTTCTTCTTGCTTTCTGACGCCGGTTTTAAGCATCAATTTACCGACATAGATCATCGGATGCTTGGGTGCAACATTAAGAGCTTGTTCCAAAAGCTCATCTGCCTTTTGGTTTTCACCGTCTTCAATTAAAAGAATAGCACGATCGATGGTAGTTTCAACACTGGTATTGTTATTGGCAATGCTATCTTTGATAGATTCCTTTGCGGTATCAGCAGAAACAATTTTCTTGATACCACGAAGTAAATCCTGCATAAAGCCGAGTTTAGACATATCCTGCGCCTGAAGATGTGAGAACTCCTCCGGCAAATCATAGGGATCCATATCCTTATATGCAGGGACAAGCATTTTCTTCGCACCATTTTTAATAAGAGCAAGATAACGGCTCCACTCGTTCTTAACCCATACGGCATTGAAAAATTCAGGCTTTGTACCGAGAACCACCATAACCTTTGCGCTGTTTAGTGCCGCAAAGATATAAGGCTCATAAGCAGAACCCAATTTATCTTCAAGTGTGATGGCGGCAAAGAACACCTTAAAGCCTTCGGCGGTCAGTTGATGATAGAGGTCATTTGCCAAAACGCTATCAGGTGTGCGACGACCATTGTTATCGGTTTCCTTATAACAGATAAACACATCAAACGGTTCTTCATTATTAGAAATTTCAAGGATACCTTTTTGGATGTTGTCGATGGCTTTGGCCTCTTCTTCATAGATTGCCTTTTGTTCGTTATCGGCATATTGTAAAGCAGACTTATAATCTTCATCCGAGAAGATTGAGGTAAACTGCGCACGGTTTACTGTAGGAATACGTTTTTTGGTGGCAGGGTCTTCTACATATTCAATACCATATCGGCAAAGCACCAAAGACCAGTAGGCTTCGGAGTCGCTACTATCTTCGTTCAAAATTTGCTCGTAGATGCCCATTGCTTTATCATAATTGTTGCTACGACGGAAATGGTTTGCACGATCATAAAGGTTTGCGATTTTGTCGTCGTTGAGTCTGGGAAGGGTTTGGGTAGTGCCGCAATATTCACAAGTAGCAACACTTAAGCCTTCCGCAATCTCAAGATTACCGCCACACATTTTACATTTAAAAACTGCCATGATTCATTTTCCTCACTTTAATAGTTTACATGCATACTATACCACTTTAGCATAGTAAATGCAACACATTTCGACCATTTTTGATTGGTGTAGGTTGTGAATGGTAATACAGGCTGCTATTAATCTTGAGCAAGGTTATAAGGGATAATATTAAATCTTTTGAAGAAGCGAATGGTACTATCAACGGAAATATTACTCCCGATTCAAACGTAAAACCAACTCGCAAGTAAAAAGAAAAAGCTCTGCTAAAATTAGCAGAGCTTTTTTGCTTTTTATTTTTGCACATATACTTTAACAGGTGTGTTTAGGACTTTGCATTTATCAATTACAAATTTTGTGCCACGGCTTTGTCCGTCCCAAAAGGCAAGCACAACATCGGCATAATCTATAATAGCGATGTTGCGAATAAGGGGCGCTTTTTTGCCGTATGTATCGTAATCGGGGAAAAATTCGGTAAGCTTAATACCGTGTTTTAAAGCATATTCCCTTGCACAACTGTCTATACCCCTGGCGCCACCCGAAACAATTTCGGTTACGCCTTCGGGCAGATATTTTTCAAGATTTCTAACAAACAGTTCTCGTGAACCAACAACGGCAACACGCATTAACCTATCATTCCTTCGCTAATTTGTTTTGTTGTATAAGGAATTTCATCTTCCGATAGATAGTCAAGCGTTAAACGAATATCTCTTGAAGAAGATGCAATATGAATTTTATATTCGCCCGGTTCAACTACAAAAGCTTTAAGGGCAGTGTTAAAGTAGGCAAGTGAAGAAACCTCAAGGGGAATGGTAACGACTTTTTCTTCGCCTGCTTTTAAGAAGACCTTTTTAAATGCAACAAGCTCTTTTGGAACACGGCTTACACAGGAAAGTGGTTTTGCAGAATAAATTTGTACAACCTCTGCGCCGTCCAGCTCGCCTTCGTTTTTAAGGGTAAAGGAAATATTAAGTGTATCGCCTTGGCGTGAAATAGCAGCATCTTTATAAAGAAAGCTTGTGTAAGAAAGGCCAAAACCAAATGGGTAGGCAATTTCTTCGGGGTGGCTATCGTAATAACGGTAGCCAACTTCAAGACATTCGCTGTAGTTTACAACAAGACCGTTGCCTGTATCTAAATCTCTTGGTTTTTGGGGGAAGGTTTCGGGAAGTTTGCCACAGGGGTTAACGGTACCTGTAAGAACATCGGCAATAGCCCCACCCGATGCTTCGCCACCAAGCCACATTTGAAGGATGGCAGAAACCTTGTGCTTCCAACGGCCAAAAATCATAGCAGAGCCCGACTGACAAACAACAACAACCTTTTTACCCATATTTGCTGCAGCTTCAATAAACATTTCTTGGTTGGGGTTAAGGTTTAAAGTTCTACGGTCGAAGTTTTCGGTATCTTCCGATTCCATAGCGCCAACAAACATTAAAACAATGTCGCTGTCCTTAATGAAATTGCAGAATTCGCCTTTTTTAGGCCACAACATAACATCCGAAAAACTGCGCTTTTCGTAAACCTTTTGGTAAACAATTTCGGTTTCGGGAAGTGCTTTTTTAAGTTCTTCAAGTGGGGTTTCAACAAATTCGTCGTGTGGGAAAACTTCGGCGCTGCCCTGACCGTAGGAAAGGGGGCTTTCGGCATATTCGCCTATAACGGCAATTTTTTTATACTTTTCCGGGGTTAAAGGAAGCACACCGTTTTCGTTTTTAAGAAGAACAACACCGTTTGCTGCAACCTTGCGTGCAGTAGCGTGAAGTTCGGCACGGTTGTAGTCGCCCTTTTCGGCCTTTTTAGACATAACAAAGGTTAAAAAGCGTTCTACTGCATCGTTTAAGCGTTCTTCTGAAAGAATGCCCTTTTTGGTGGCTTCTTCAAGGCGTTCGGTCATATTCCAGCAGTGTGGCATTTGTAAATCTAGCCCTGCAGCAATTGCGCGACCTGAATTTTGCACTGCGCCCCAGTCGGACACAACAAAGCCTTTAAAGCCCCATTCTTCTTTAAGAATATCGGTTAAAAGAAGCTTGTTTTCGCTGCACCAAATGGAAAAAAGCTTGTTATATGCGCACATAACGCTAACGGGTGCAGATTTTTTAACAGCAATTTCGAAACCCTTTAAATAAATTTCGCGAAGCGCTCTTTCGCTAATTTCAACGCTTACTTGCAGACGGTCTTTTTCTTGGTTGTTAAGGGCAAAATGCTTAAGCGAAGCGGCAACGCCAAGGCTTTGAAGCCCGTTAATATAGGCGGCAGCAAGCTCGCCCGAAACTAGTGGGTCTTCGGACATATATTCAAAATTTCTGCCACAGTTGGCATAGCGTTTAATGTTAATTCCGGGGCCGAGCAGCATATCTACATCGTGTTCAATACAGTCTTTTGCCAAGGCAACGCCCATTTCGTAAACAAGGTCGGGGTCGAAGGTTGCAGCAGCAGAGCAAAGGTTAGGGAAGGATGTGCAATTTTCTTCCTTTTCGTGCCTAATACCGTGGGGTCCGTCGGCAAAATTTTTAGAAGGTATTGAAAGACGCTCAACAGGGTGGGTAAGCATACCACCGTCGCCGGTTAATAGCTTTGCCTTTTCTTCAAATGTCATATTTGATACTATGTTTTTAATATCCATATTAACACCTCTAGGTTGGTATATATATTAATATTAATAAAATAGCGTGCGCTTGTCAACTTAAAACCTTGTTCTTTTTATGTTTTTATGGTAAAATGAAAAAGAAGTAAGAAAAAGGAGCTTTTATGAAGTCGATTTATATATTCTTAACTCGAACCGAAAGCATTACATCTAAAATGGTTAAGTTCTTTACTAACGATAAATATACCCATTCGGCAATTGCGTTCGATAAAGAACTTTTTTACCTTTATTCTTCGGGCAGAAAAAATGGAATTAAAATGTTCCCTGCAGGGCCTTGTAGGGAAAGCCTTAACCGTGGCTTTTACGAGCGTGACCCACATACACCCTGCGTAATTTACGAACTTCCCGTGTCTGACGAAGCCTTCCTATCTGCAAGACAAGAAGTAGAAGCTTTTATGGCAAATATTGATGACTATAAGTTTTCTGTTCTTGGCATTGTGGCATGTAAGCTTGGTATTCGTTGGACCAGAAAGAATAAATATTTTTGTTCGCAGTTTGTGGCGCAAATTTTAAGAACAAGTGGGGCTACCGAACTTCCAAAACCCGACTGTCTTATGCGCCCGTTAGATTACAGCAAGCTAGACGGAATTACCAAAATATTTGAAGGCACCATAGGCCAGCTAAAAGAAGAAATTAAACAAAAAAAAGCAGCTACCGTTTAGTAGCTGCTTTTAATTTTATTCAAATGTAATAACCTTGTCGGAGTTTACAATGCAAACGTAAGAATTACCTTGGTTTACGGTAAGCTTGCTTCCGTCTGCCTTTGTAAAGCTAAAGTTGTTGTCTGCACTGCCCTTTGTCCATTTAATAGGAACGTAAGCGCCTGCAGAAATATAGTAACCTTCGCCACCTGTTAAGGAAACTTTACGGTGGTAGTTGTCGGGGTAGTTGGTTATGGAAGTTTTAAGCACAAATACGTTTGTGAAAAGTTCACGCTCGCCTGTTTTTAAATCTTTATACTCAACACCCTTGCGAGCCCTTGCATACTTATTTTCGGTAGTATCGAAAATAAACTGTGTGGGGGAAGAACTGCTGAAGTTTACAACAACATTGTTTGCAACCTGGTCAGATGGAGCATCTTTATCGGTTTTGCTGCTGAAGTTTAACCAAGCCTTTGTGTTGCCACCTTCGGAAAGGCCTTTGTTTTTAAGAACCTTGTCAAGAAGTTCACCCGATGTGTAAAGGGTGTGTTCGGAAGCAAGGCCGTTGCTTGCTCTGAAGCTGTCGCTTTTAGCGCCAATTACATGGGTGGTAAGGTTAAGCGACGGTAAAAGGGGAAGGCAATATGTATGGTCAATGCCATGGTAGAATAAAACTGCGTCCATACCGGTTGCAATTTCTGCAAAAACAACACGAAGCGAACGAACGGTACCAATTTGACCAACCTTGGAAGGATCGGAAAATAAAGCTAAAAGTCTTGTAATGCCGCCTTCAACCTCTGTTTCAAAAACAACGTCGGCTTCATGAAGACCACATTGTACGCTTTGCGCAACACGAACATTGTTAATGGTAATTGCAATGGGTTTTTTGCCAACGTAAGCAGGGTCTAAAGTAGTTTCGCCTGTAAGAATGTTAATATTGGCAGGAATTTCCGGCTCTTCTGGGGTAGAGGAGGTTACGGAAGAATCGGGTTCAGAAGAAATTACGGAAACGGTATCTTCACTGCCACAAGCCGACAAAGAGAAGACAAAAATTATTGCTAAAACAAGTGAAAAAAGCCTTTTAAACATAAAAAAATAACCTCCAAAAATTATACAAATATTATACTACAAAAAATGACATCTTTCAAGCCGAAAAATTTTTTAAAATAATACTTGATTTTTTTAAACTCTTGTGGTATTATACTATGGCACTATGAGTGTATGCGCTGTTAGCTCAGCTGGATAGAGCGTTTGGCTACGGACCAAAAGGCCAGGAGTTCGAATCTCTTACAGCGCGCCATAAAAGGAAAGACCTACCCAATCGGGTAGGTCTTTTTCTTTTATTTCACATTAACAGAGATGAGAACTCCGTGGAGTTCGCCGAAGCAGTCCAAAACGCGCGAAAGCGTTTTGGAACTGTGAAGTCGGGAGTAAGGCAAAATTTTCGGTAACACACGGTGTGTTCGAAAATTTGCCGACGGACCGTACCTCTTACAGCCTGCGTCAGTGGGCGCAGAGTATCTCTTACAGCCTGCGTCAGTGGGCGCAGAGTATCTCTTACACTATTGTCTTATTCTACGATGTCTGTTTTGTGTGGTAGGAGTTTACCCCACTTACCCCAAAACTTCCTTTGCAAACTTTACGGCTCCGGTTGCATCTTTTGCATATGCATCGGCGCCGATTTTTTTAGCGTAATCTTCGGTTAAAACGGCGCCACCTACAATAATTTTGCAAAATGGCGCCTGCTTTTTAACAAGCTTAATGGTTTCTTCCATAGCGGGTACGGTGGTGGTCATAAGCGCACTGAGTCCTAACAGTTGCGCCCTTTTTTCAAGCACAGTATCAAGCACCTTTTGGGGTGGCACATCTTTTCCAAGGTCGGCAACAAAATAACCGTAATTTTCTAAAAGAAGTTTTACAATGTTTTTGCCAATATCGTGAATATCTCCCTTAACGGTGGCAAGCACAAAGGTTCCCTTTGTGGTTTGTCCACTAGGCATAGCCAGCTTAATAATTTCAAAAGCTGCCTTTGCTGCTTCTGCTGCCATTAAAAGCTGTGGCAGATATACGGTTTTTTCTTCGAAACCAATGCCAACCTTGTTAAGCGCAGGAATAATTTCATTATTTACAATATCTAACGGTGCGTTTGTGGATAAAAGCTGTTTTGTAATTTCGGCAGCCTTTTCTTTAAAGCCTTTAGAAATTGCGTGGTCTAGTTCGGAACTGTATTCTTCGGCAGATTTTTGAACAACCTGCACGCCGGCACTAACCCCAAAACCTTCGCTTGCCTTAATGTATTCTTCGAAATTGTTGTCTTGACCCGTAAGCGCCTTAAAGGTGTAATAGCTTTTCATCATTTCGGCAGAATATGGGTTCATAATAGCAGCAGAAAGTCCGTTTTCAAGCGCAAGGGAAAAGAAAATGCTGTTAATAGCATCTCGGCAGGGAAGCCCAAACGAAACATTAGAAACACCAAGCGATGTTTTAGCGCCAAGCTCTTCGGTTATAGCTTTAAGGGCATCTAGCGTTACCCTTGCAGCATCTTTATTTGCGCTAATTGTCATGGCAAGTGTGTCGAAAACAATGTCCTTTTTATCTATGCCGTATTCTTTGGCACAGTTTAAAATTTTCTTTGCAATTTCCACCCTGCCTGAAGTGTTTTCGGGTATTCCGTTTTCGTCTAGGGTAAGGGCAACAATAACGCCACCGTATTTTTTAGCAAGTGGGAAAATCTTTTCCATACTTTCCCTTTTGCCACTGACCGAGTTAAGCATAGCCTTACCGTTGTAACGGCGAAGCGCAGCTTCCATAGCTATTGGGTCGGACGTATCTATTTGAAGTGGTAGGTCGGTAACCGTTTGAAGCTCGCATACGGCTGTTTTAAGCAGCGCAACTTCGTCAATTTCGGGCAGACCCACATTCACGTCAAGAATGTGAACGCCTGCTTCGCTTTGATTTACGCCTTCGTTTAAAATATAGTTAATATCGTTTTCAATTAAAGCTTGTTTAAAGCGCTTTTTGCCCGTTGGGTTAATGCGCTCGCCAATTAAAACGGGGGAGCTAAATTCCACAGCGTGTGTGTAAGAAGAAACAACCGTTTTATTTTTTGCGCTTAAAGGTACAGGCATCTTCCCTTCAAGTTTTTCGTGTACAGCCTTAATATATTCGGGCGTAGTGCCACAACAGCCACCCACAACACGCACGCCTAAAGCCACAAGCTCGGCAAGGTCAAGGCTAAATTCTTGCGGTAAAACGTTAAAAACGGTTTTTCCGTTTTCTATTTTAGGAAGGCCGGCATTTGGCTTTAACACAACGGGAACACTAGCCGAAGCAAGCAACCTTTGTGCAACCCCCTTTAACTGTTTGGGGCCAAGCGAACAGTTGGCACCAAGGGCGCAAACGCCCATACCTTCAAGCAAAGCAACCATTGCTTCGGGGGATGCGCCCGTCATAAGCTTGCTGTCTTCGCCATAGGCGTTGGTTACAATTATTGGTAAAGTGCAGTTTTCTTTTGCTGCAAGTAAGGCTGCTTTAGTTTCGTAAGAATCGTTCATGGTTTCTATTAAAACTAAATCGGCACCGTGTTTTGCGCCAAACCTTACGGTTTTTGCAAAAATTTCTACTGCATCTTCAAAATCTAATTCGCCCAAAGGGCTTAAAAGCTTGCCTAAAGGGCCAATGTCAAGGGCAACAAACTTTTCGCCTTGGGTGGCGCTTTCTTCTATTGCGCTTTTTGCGTTTTTAATGGCTGCGCTTATAATTTCTTCAAGGTTATCTTTAAATTTAAGGCAGTTGGCGCCAAATGTGTTAGAGCAAACAACGTTACTGCCGGCTTCGAAATACGCCTTGTGAATATCTTTGATAATTTCGGGGTGGGTTACGTTCCAAAGTTCAGGGTATTCGCCCGCAGCAAGACCCTTTGCCTGTAACAAGGTACCCATTCCACCGTCAAGAAAAACAATATTTTCTTTTAAAAATTCGTTAAAGTTCATAACTTCTCCTATAGTATGCCCACAAATGCCGTTACCGATTTTGAAGGCGACATAAGCAGACTTTCATTTAGTGTAACGCCAAGCCATTTTTCTAAACCAAGATACAAGAAAATATCTTTTTGGGTTTCAAGTGGTAAATCGCCATAGCCTGCGCTAAAACGTGGTCTTAAAGCTTTACCTGTTTTTTGCTTAATTTCTTGGCAAACGGCATCGCACAGCGTTTCTACACGCTCGGCGCCAATTGCCTGTAAAAATACTGCCCTTGTGGGCGATATTTTAGAATATTTTATTAAAAGTCGGTCAAATTCTGCGCCGATGGTTGCGCCAAAAACGGCAACCTGTTGGCAACAAGCAAGATTTTTGGCAAGTTGGCTTGATATTACCGAAAATTCGCCAAAATCGCAAAGGTCGCCACTAATTTTAAGGTCTAAAATTTTATAGCAAGCAGAAGGCGCAATTGCATTTTCGGCAAGGGATAAACATTCGCCTAAAATATCAAGGCTTGCTTTATCGGTTCCACTTTTTGCATATCTTAAAATTTCGTTTTGGTTTGGTTTTTGCAAATTAAAACGGTTAATTGTTATTGGGCAACTCATTTTATTATACCTTTAAGATTATCGCAAATTTTTTGCGCAACTTCGGGCTTGTTCATAGAATAAACGTGAACGTTTGTAATTCCGTTTGCAAAAAGGTCTATAATTTGGTCGGTTGCATAGGCAATACCTGCCTGTTTCATAGCTTCGGGGTCGGAACCAAACTTGTCTACAAGGCTTTTAAATCTGCCCGGAACAAAACAACCCGAAAGCTTAACAGCACGCTGCACCTGAAGCGCATTTGTTATGGGCATAATGCCGGGTAAAACGGGTACGGTTATGCCTGCTTCTCGTATTTTGTAAAGGAAATTATATAAAATGTTGTTGTCGAAAAACATTTGTGTAGTTAAAAAATCTACCCCTGCTAAAACCTTTTCTTTAAGGTAGAAAATATCTTCTGCCTGATTTTTGCTTTCGGGATGAATCTCGGGGTAGCAGGCGCCGCCAATGCAAAAATCGGCTCCACTGCTTTTAAGCTCGTGAACAAGGTCAACGGCATGGGTGTAGTCCCAAAGGGCAGGGTCAGAGCCCACAAGTTCTTCGGGTATATCGCCACGAAGCGCCATAATATTTTCAATGCCTGCAGCCTTAATGTCGTCAATACGGCTACGCACCGTTTCTTTTGTGGAAGAAACACAGGTAAGGTGGGCAATGCTTTCTACACCAAAGTTATCTTTAATATCCTTGGCAATATTTAGGGTGTATTTGCTTGTGCCACCACCTGCGCCGTATGTAACACTCATAAACGAAGGCGAAAGCTTGGCAATTTCTTTTGTTGCAGCCTGCACGCTATCGTATGCAGCATCGGTTTTAGGGGGGAACACTTCAAAGGATACAGAAGGTTTTGAACTGTTTAAAATTTCGGTTATTTTCATATATACACCTTTAAAAACTAAAGTTGCGTTCAAAGAACACAACTTTAGGGAATTATGATTTTCTAATTAATTTAATAAGTCTAATAATTACAGGGGCAAGCACGATATTTGCGCCAAGTTCAAAAAGGAAATTTCCACCAACAAGGCCAAAAATCATATAACTGCCAACATTTTCAAAATTAAGCGCTGCAGCCCAAGCAGTAACAGGTTCCATAAAGAAAAGGAAACAACCAACAAGGAAGATACCTGTGTTAACAATGGGGCAGACAAGGGCAGCAGAAACAACGCCAAGGAAGGTGTTAACCCTTGAAAATGCCTTGTAAGCAAGACCTGCTGCAAGACCACAAAGGGTACCTTTAATAAGCACGGTAAGAATTGTGCCAAGCACATCTACTGCCAAAAAAGCAGCAGCATCGCCACTAATTAAAACGGCTGCGCCAAACACAAAGCCTAGCCAAGCGCCAATTTTGTAACCACAAACGGCAGAACCTATAACAATTGGCACCAAAACAAGCGAAATTGAAAAAGGACCAAACCGAACGAAAGCGCCAAGTACCTGCAAAACAATTACAAGGGCTGTGAAAAGTGCGCCAAGCGCTAATTTTTGGGTTTGTTTTTTTACATTTGACATAATATTTACCTCCGATACTGCCCCTGTTGGGTGCAGTTCATATTGTTTTAGGGAAAAGGGAACAGGGGAACAGATTGCAAATTAGTTGTTTTTTTCGAAAATAATTCTAAGTCCGTCAAGCAAAAGGTTTTCGTTATAAATAATATCGTTTTTGCAATAGTTTATAATGTCTTTTGAAAGACCACCTGTTGCAACAACTGTTGCAGGTTCGCCAAGTTCTTCTTGAATACGGTCAATAATTCCGTCAAGCATAGCAGCAGCACCAAGAACAATACCCGACTGCATACAGTCGACGGTGTTTTTACCAATAACCGATTTTGGCGCTGCAATACTAATTGCAGGTAGCGCTGCCGTGCCTTCTGCTAAAGCGCGCATTGTCATTCTAACGCCGGGGCCAATGGTACCACCAAGGAAAGAGCCGTTTTTATCAAGCACCGAAACGGTTGTTGCTGTACCCATATCAATAATAATACAAGGCATTGTGTATTCGTGCAAAGCGCCAACTGCGCCTGCTGCAAGGTCTGCGCCAAGTTGCGCCGGGTTATCTATTTTAATGTTAAGCCCTGTTTTAACACCGGGGCCTAAAATTAACGGCACGGTGTCGCAAAGAAGCGCAATAGCCGAAGAAACGCTTGCTGCAACGCTGGGCACAACCGAAGAAATAATGCAGTCTTCAATAGCACCGGCTTCTTCGCCGTGAAGCGCCAAGGAATCTTTAATAGCAATGGCATATTCATCGGCAGTTTTTTTAGGGTCGGTTGCAAGCCTTGCCGTAACCTTTAAAACGTCTTCATAAAAAAGACCAAGGGTTATGTTTGTGTTTCCAATATCAATAGCAAGTAACATAAAATCACCTCAAATAAAAGTAGTAGGTGTAGTATATTCTTATTATATACAATAAAGTATGGTTTGTAAAGTGGGTATATAATATAAAACACTTGACAAAAAAGACTTGTTTTGGTATAATTTCAAGGCTAATGTGAATAATTACGCGTTAGTTCCTTGCTCTAACAGGAAGTTAGGGCCAATATGACCATAAGGAGGTGCAACGATATGACTAATAAGTACGAGGCTTGTATGATTTTCTCTGTAACCGGCGGCGAAGAAGCTGTAAACGGCCTTAAAGAGAAATTCGGCGCTTTAATAGCTGAGAACGGAACAGTTGAAGGCGTTGACGAATGGGGTAAGCGTAAGCTTGCTTACTTAGTTAACGACGAAGCTGAAGGTTTCTATGTATTCTATACATTCACCGCAGCAGCTGAATTCCCCGCAGAGCTTGAGCGTGTAGCAGGAATCACCGAAGGTGTTCTTCGCATCATGACAACCAAAAAATAAATGGAGGACAATGCAGAATGTTTAACCTTGTAGTTCTTACAGGAAGACTCACAGCAGACCCCGAGCTTCGCTACACAGCGAACAATACTCCCGTAACATCTTTCTCTATCGCAGTTTCTCGTCGCTATAAAGCAGGCGAAGAAGCTCAAGCAGATTTTATTAACATCGTAGCTTGGCGTCAAACTGCAGAATTTGTTACTAAATACTTCCAAAAGGGAAGCATGATCGGCATTGAAGGCTCTATTCAGACCAGAAGATATGTCGACAAAGAAACCGGCAAGAATCGCACAGCTTTCGAAGTTATTGCAAACAATGTACAGTTTGTTGAATCTAAGCGTGATGGTTCAGCAGTAGGTGAAGCTCCAGCTAGCTTCTCTAACGCTACTGCAGGTGATTTCACCGCACTCTCGGGCGAGGGCGATGAAGACCTACCGTTCTAATTTAAATTTTTAGCAGAAATGCTTTTTCTATGCCCTATTATTAAATAAGGAGGCGCCTATAATGGAAAACAGACCTATGCGCAGAAAGCCTCACAAGAAGGTTTGCCACTTTTGCGTAGACCGTGTAGAGGTTATCGATTACAAGGATATCGCTCGTCTTCGCAAGTTCATCTCTGAACGTGCTAAGATTCTTCCTCGCCGTGCAACCGGCACCTGTGCTGCTCACCAAAGAGCTCTCACATCTGCTATTAAGCGTGCACGTCAGGTAGCTTTATTACCTTACGTAAATGACTAATAAAAAATGACGACTCGAAAGAGTCGTCTTTTTTTTATTTAATTATGTAGGGCGTGGCGTCCACGACACGCCGTAATTTAAAGAAGAAAGAATAAAGAAAAAATAATAAAAAATGAGCACCTTCGGTGCGATTTTATATATGTCGCATAAGCGACACTGTTTTTATTCTTTATTATTTCTTATTTATTATTTAAATTCCGTCTACCGATAACTGCCCACTAATCACTGCCCACTAAAAAAGGATGAGCGAATTGCTCATCCTTTTTTGCTTTCAATAACTTTAATATTTTTTGCTTTTTCCTCATTATCTTCGGCTTCAGAAGATAAAATATAAAGTTCTTCGCATGCGCGTTGTGCCGAAATAAGCTCGTTAATTGCTTTTTCTGTTGCATCAAGCAAAGTTAAATACATTGTTTTATAATCTGGCATATTTATCCCCCTAAAATATGGGGACTATATCCCCTTAATAATTTAGATTATAACCCCCATAATAGATTTTGTCAAGGAGTGGTTATATGATAAGTTTTAATAAGCTTTGGAAAACAATGGAAGAAAAAGGCGTTTCTACCTATACTTTAAGAGAAAAGTGTGGCATTGACAGTAAAACGGTAAGAAGACTAAAGGCGAATGAAAACGTTGAAACAAAAACTTTAGATAAGCTTTGTTCTGCGCTTGACTGCAGGATAGAAGATATTGCCGAGTATATTAAAGAATAAAAGAGGTGTCGCAGCGCGACCGGTTAACTGCCCACTAACCACTATTCACTAAAAAAAGGATGAGCGTTTGCTCATCCTTTTTTATTATTTCTTATTGCGAAAGCCTTGACGAGGACGTCTTGGTTTTCTTTCTTCGTCTGCGCCGTCATCTTCAACAACTGCGCCTTCGATTTCAACAAGTGCATCGCGTCTTGAAAGGTTAATTCTGCCTTGGTCGTCGATTTCTACAACCTTAACAATGATTTCGTCGCCAACAGCAACTACATCTTCAACCTTTTCGGTGCGCTTAACATCAAGCTTGGAAATGTGAACAAGGCCTTCCTTGCCGGGTGCAATTTCAACAAATGCGCCGAAGGTCATAAGGCGTGTAACCTTACCACGATAGATAGAACCAATTTCAGGGTCGTTAGCAATGGTTTCAACTATCATAAGAGCACGCTGTGCATTTTCGCCGTTAACAGCAGTAATAAATACCTTACCATCATCGTCGATATCAATTTTACATTCACAGTCTGCCTGAATCTTTTGAATAACCTTACCACCGGAACCAATAACTTCACGAATCTTGTCGGGGTGAATGGTGGTGGAAAGCATTTTGGGTGCATACTTGGAAACTTCTGCACGGGGTTCAGCAATAGCCTTAAGCATAACTTCGTCAAGGATGTAGTGTCTTGCCTTGTTTGTTTTAGCAAGAGCTTCCTTAATGATTTCAGGTGTAAGACCATGAACCTTTAAGTCCATTTGAATTGCAGTGATACCGGCTTTAGTACCTGCAACCTTAAAGTCCATATCGCCGTGGAAATCTTCAAGACCTTGAATGTCTACCATAGTCATCCAACGGTCGCCTTCTGTGATAAGACCACAGGAAATACCTGCAACAGGAGCCTTAATGGGAACACCTGCATCCATAAGAGCAAGGGTAGAACCACAGATAGAGCCCTGAGAAGTAGAACCGTTAGAAGAAAGAACTTCGGAAACAAGGCGAATGGTGTAGGGGAATTCTTCTGCAGAAGGAATTACGGGAACAAGTGCGCGTTCTGCAAGTGCGCCGTGTCCTACTTCACGACGACCAGGGCCACGGCTGGGCTTGGTTTCGCCAACAGAGTAGGAAGGCATATTGTAGTGGTGGATATAACGCTTTTCGGTTTCGTTGTCAATGCCATCAAGAAGCTGGCTATCACGCATTGAACCTAAAGTTGCAATGGTAAGAACCTGTGTTTGACCACGAGAGAAAAGACCTGAACCGTGTACACGGGGAAGAATGCCAACTTCGCTGTAAAGAGGACGGATATCGTCGATACCACGGCCGTCTACACGCTTGCCTTCGTCTAAAAGCCAACGGCGAACAACGAACTTCTGAAGCTTGTACATACAGTCGTCAATCTTCATTTCCTGTTCGGGATAAATTTCGTCGAACTTTGCGTGAACCTTATCGTAAACGGGAAGCATTCTTTCATCGCGAACGTTCTTATCGTCGGTATCGAGCGCATATTTTACATCGTCGATAGCGAATTCTTTAATAGCTTCGAACATTTCGGTATCGGGGTTGGAAGATTCGAAAGTGAACTTTTCTTTGCCGATTTCAGCTACGATAGAATTAATGAAGTTAACGATTTTCTGGTTTTCTTCATGACCCTTCATAATAGCGTCGTACATAACGTCGTCGGGAACTTCGTTAGCGCCTGCTTCAATCATAGCAACAAGGTCGGAAGTAGAGGAAACGGTTAACTGTAAATCGTTCTTTGCCTGCTGTTCAGCTGTGGGGTTAAGAACAATTTTACCGTCTACAAGACCTACGGAAATACCGGAAATAGGACCTTCCCAAGGAATATCTGAAATAGAAAGGGCAATAGAAGCACCAATCATAGCAGTAATTTCAGGGGAGCAGTCGGGGTCAACAGACATTACTGTACATACTAAAGATACATCGTTTCTCATATCCTTGGGGAAGAGAGGACGAACAGGTCTGTCGATAACACGTGAAGCTAAAATAGCCTTGTCGGTAGGCTTGCCTTCACGGCGTGTGAAAGAGCCGGGGATACGGCCAACAGCGTAAAGCTTTTCTTCGAAATCAACCGAAAGGGGAAGGAAATCGATTCCGTCACGGGGTTTAGCAGAAGCAGTTGCTGCGCAGAATACGCTGGTTTCACCGTAGCTGATAAGGCAGGAACCGTTTGCAAGCTGACCCATTTTACCGGTTTCAACCTTTAAGGGACGACCGGCAAATTCGGTTTCAAAAACTCTAACATTTTCGTACATAATTTTACCTCCAAAAAAATAAATTTTTCGGGCGCAGTGTTAAGCAATAAAGCCAACACCAAAAGATTTTGATGCTCGATTTACCGCTTCACACTTTTTGCCCTTTTTGTTAAAAAAATAATGAAGCAGACCGTAAAACAAGCTTCTACGGTCTGCTGTTTGACAATTACTTACGGATGCCAAGACGTTTGATGATAGCACGGTAACGTTCGATATCTACCTTGGTAAGATAAGCGAGAAGGTTACGTCTGTGACCAACCATCTTAAGAAGACCTCTTCTGGAGTGATGGTCCTTCTTGTGTACCTTGAGATGCTCGGTGAGCTCGTTGATACGATTGGTAAGAAGGGCAATCTGAACTTCAGGAGAACCTGTATCGCCTTCGTGAGTAGCATACTCAGCGATAATAGCCTGCTTTTGTTCTACTGTCATTTTTTTCACCTCATTTAATATTTTGTCCGCCGGTAAACAAAGCAATAGGTCATAGGTGTTCTCTTAAAAAGAGCAGTCGCCCAAAGCCTTGTAAACGGTAGCCATAGTAGTATAGCAAAAGACAGTGCATTTGTCAAGGGTTTTTTATATTTGTAGGGCGCGACGTCCCCGACGCGCCGTTAATAAATATTGTAGGTTTCTCTCGGCGCGTCGGGGACGTCGCGCCCTACTGTTTAGTATCTTCTTTAGTTTCCTTTATTTCATCATTAGACAAAACATAGGGGTTTCTAAAAAACTTTTTAATTGGCTTTTCGGGTGTAGGCTTGGCCATTTCTTCTTCAAATTTTTTGGCATATTCTTCGGCAGAAACGGTTTTTTCTTCATCCGTTTTGCGAAAGCGCTGTGTTATAGCCAGCGCAATACCTATAAGCACCATAACGCCAAGCCACAAGGCAATAAACGATAAAAATTCTAAAAACGGTTCCATTATTTGCCTTCCATCATCATATTAACATAGTCGCAAATAACCTTAATGCAGTTTTCTTTGCCAACCTTTTTGCTGTTAAGGGTTAAATCGTAATTAACGGGGTTTGTCCAATAGTTGCCACCGGTTATATACTTGTAAAAATCTGCACGGTATTTGTCGGTAGAAGAAATTAATTCGTGCGCTTTGGCTTCGGTAACATCCATTTTACGCATTACGTTTTCAAGGCAGAAATCACGGGGTGCTTCAATATAAAAGCTAAACACGTTGGGGAAGTCTTTAAGCACAAAATCGGCAGCCTTACCAACAATAACGCAAGATTCAGAAGCAGCAAGACCCTTAATGATTTGCGCTTCGTAAGCAAAAAGCTCGTCGTTAGAAACAAAATGAGCTTCGGGGTGTGGGGAAAGTGTTTCTTTTATTGTGTGTATAAAACTTGGCTTTAAAAGTTTTTCGTCGGCTTCGGCAAAAAGGGAACGGTCGACACCGCTTAAATGGGAAGCAAGGGTTAAAATGCTGTGTTCGTAGCATTTAATGCCAAGTTCTTTTGCAACGGCATGGGCAATTTCTTTGCCACCACTTCCAAAACCACGCGCAATAGTTATAACAAAATTTTCAGCCATAATTTGACCCCCGAAAGAATTTCTTTAACTCATTTTATTATAAAAGAAACCAAATTTCAAGCACTTTAAAGGAAGATGTAAGAAATTAACAAGCCAAATAAAACGGCAGGGGCAAAAAGTCCGGTGGAAAGGGTGTAAAACCGTTCGGGCAAGGGGTGTTTTTGCCCTTTATTTATTTCGTGGATAAGGCTGTTTTTACCTTTTTGTCGGCAGAACAAGATACATTCCAAAAGACCGGTAAAAATTATTAAAAAAGGTACAATTTTTTTGTCTATAACAAGGGCTAAAGCGAGTCCGTCCCCCCACAACATAAAACTTCCAAGCAAAAGCGAAACCAAAGACATGCCTACTGCCCACAAAAGTTCGTTGCCCGAGAGTTTGAAAACAAAGAAACCTACTGCGCTTTTAAGGTAGGAAAAGACCGAATCTAAACACAAAAAACCAACCGACAAATAAAAAAGGCATAAAAAAGGCGTGCTTAATGCCCCAAAGACCGAAAAAGCCTTTGGATATACCGAAAATGAAGATAAAAGACCGTCTGCATCGCCCCTGCCCACCGAAACGTAGATTACCGTGCCTGCAAGGGATACGGCAAGGTCGAAAAATGCAACCAATGCGCCACATTTTATAATGCTTTCGGTCTTGTTTAGGTATGCGCCGTAGGTAACAAGAACCCCCACCATTAAGGAAAGGCTGAAAAAGACCTGCCCCAAAGTATCGCACCAAAACATAGGGGAAAGAAAAACCGAAAAATTAAGTTTAAAAAACAAAAGAAGTTCGCCACCTGCCGTAAAGGCAGAGAAAATAGCAAGTAAAAACAGAATAGAAACCGAAAAAATTACCGAAACGGTTGAAATTTTGCCAAGTCGGTCGGCACCCCCAAAACAAAAAAGCACAGCGCCCCAACAAAAAATTAAACCACAAAGCAAAACGGGCGAAAAACTGTTTGGGAAAAGTATTTCGGAAAGCGTATTTTGACCCGAAAAAGTTTTAAGCGAAAAAACAGCAGCCAAAACCGTAAAGCAAAAAAGCACACAGTAGTAGGTCATTATAATAAATGCATTTGCCGAACATAAAAAACCAAGTGGAGCTGCCCTTTTATCGAGCGATGCAAAGCAAAAGGTTGCCGTGCCACCAAAACGGCGACCAAGGGCAATTTCGCTGAACATTAGTGGAAGACCCACAAAACAAAGCAGCAAAATATAAACCAAAATAAATGCAAAGCCATAGTTTACACAAAGGGCAGGAAACCTAAAAAGGTTACCAATGCCAACGGCAGCGCCAACCGATGCCATTATGAATGAAAGCTTTGATGTGAACATAGAAAACCTCGTATTTAAGGGCCAAGGGCCTGGGGCCGAGTGCCGAGTGAATGTGTGCCTTTGGCACGATACATATAAAACTTAACGGCGAGCGTAGGGCGGGGGAAGACTCCCTCGCGGTGCGAGGGAGATGTCCGAAGGACAGAGGGAGACGGCCTCCGTAAGAGGTGCTCCCGCCGTTTCCTGGGCAAAGCCGCACCTCGACACGCCGTTTGTCTGCAACGTATTAAAGAAGAAAAAAGAGCTGTTACATTTTACTGTAACAGCTCTTTTTTTATGCATATTTATTTATTTTTATGACCACAGACGTAAGGACACATCCCTTGGCCCTGGGCGCTCGGCCCTTGGCCCTTTTTATGCATGTTTTTTATATGCAGTTGGGGAAAGAAGAATTAATATTGGGAACAGTTCAAGTCGGCCTGCCAACATATTAAAGCAGAGTATAAGTTTTGACCAAACCGAATAGAAACCGAAGTTTTCGGCAGGACCTGCATCGCCAAGACCGGGGCCTACGTTGTTAATGGATGTTGCAACCGAAGTAAAGCCTGTAATTGGGTCTATACCATCTATTGCAGTCATAAGAATGGCAGAAATTACGAAAAGCGTGCCGTACATAATAATAAAGGAAGTAGCGCCACGAATAATATCGTTATCTACCGTTTTTCCGTTTAATTTAACCGATATAACAGCTTTGGGTTGGCTGATATATTTAATTTCTCTTTTGCCGTTTTTTGTAAGCAGCATAATACGTGAAATTTTAATACCACCCGAAGTAGAACCTGCGCAGGCGCCACTGAACATAAGAAGCACCAAAAGCACGTGGGAAAGGGATGGCCACACGTTAAAGTCGATACTTGAAAAGCCCGATGTGGTTATGATGGAAGCCACCTGGAAGAGTGCATGACGGAAGGAATATTCAAGTGGGTTTTCGGAATAAAGATTTAAGAAAATGTTTGCGCCTATAAGTGTGGTTGCTACTGCTAAAATGCAAAGATAGGTGCGAAGTTCTTCGTTTTTAAACGCCTTAACGAACTGACCAAGTAATATAAGGTAAAAAATATTAAAGTTAGTACCGAATATTAACATAAATATAGTAACAACGTATTGGCTGTATGCCGAATATGATGCCAACGAATCGTTCTTAACGCCGAAACCACCCGTACTTGCAGTTGCAAGCGAATGGTTAATGGCTTCGAAAAGATTCATTTCGCCAAAAAGCAGAACAATAATTTCAGCAAGGGTAAGCGCAATATACATTGCATACATAACACGGGCTGTGTCGGCAAGTTTTGGTACAATTTTATCTACCGAAGGACCAGGCACTTCGGCGCGCATAAGGTGCATATAACGGGACTGTTTGTTATCTGATTTAGGCATTAACGCCAAAAGGAAAACAAGCACGCCCATACCACCTACCCATTGGGAAAGGCTGCGCCAGAAAAGAATGCTTTTTGGAAGCGATTCAACATCTGAAAAGATGCTTGAACCCGTTGTGGTAAAGCCCGAAACCGATTCGAAGAACGCATCGATAAAAGAAGCGCCTAGTGGTTCGAACATAAAGGGAACAGCGCCTATTAAGGACACTAATATCCAAGCAAAACCAACGCATATAAAACCGTCTTTGGCAAAAAGCGAACGGTCTTCTTTTTTGGGGTTTAGGGTTAAAAGAAAGCCAAGAACCAGCGAAATAGCGGCAGGCGCTAAAAAGGGAAGTGGCGATTCTTTATATATTAGGGCGCATACTGCAGGTAAAAGCAGTATTATAGCCACGGCAAAAAGAATTTTGCCAAGTACAAATATAACCGATTTAAGTCGCATAATTTTACGGCTTGTTGCCGTATCTCCTTTAATTAGTCTTTAAGAATTTCGCTAAGCGAAGAATGTGCAGAATTTGCAATTACAATAACGCTGTCGCCGGGGTTAATTATTGTATTACCGTCGGGGATAATTACGGTTTTGCCCGAACTTACGCAGGCAATGATGTTGCCTTCTTTAAGCTTTAAATTGCGAAGTGGTGTACCAACAATTTTAGAATCTTCGCCGGCAATAAATTCGGCTGCCTCTGCGCCACCGTCAAGAATTTGGTAAAGGGTTTTAATGCTGTCGCTGCCTGCATTTTCAACTGCGCGAACATAACGCAAAATAATTGATGCTGTGTTGGTTTTGGGGCAAACAACCGAACAGTCGGCAAGTATGTCGGATGTCATTCTTGCAAGGGGGTCTCGGTTAATTTTGCAAACCGTTTTGCGAACACCCTGCTTTGCAGCGTAAAGGGAAAGAATGATGTTTTCTTCATCAATATTGGTAAGGGCAACGACTGCATCGTAATCTTGAATACCTTCTTCGGTTAAAAGGGTGGTATCGGTGCCGTCGCCACATATAATAGAAACACCGTCAAGCGCCGATTCAAGACTTGCTGCAGTTTCTTCGTTAAGTTCAATAAGCTTAACGAATTTGCCTGCCCTTTGAAGCACCTTTGCAAGATAGAAGGATGTGCGACTGCCACCGACAATTAGCACAGATTTAATTTTCTTCTTTTGAAGACCAAGCTCTTTAAAAGCACCGGGAAGTGTGTTTCTTGAAGCTGTAAAGTGCAGTCTGTCGCCTGCCTTAATTACGAAATTACCACTAGGAATAATAACTTGGTCGCCACGCTTAACGGCACATATAAGAATTGACACCTTAAGTGTTGCGCGAAGTTCTTTAAGGGGTAGGTTAGCAAGGGGAGAATCTTCTGTAACAACTATTTCGGCAAGGTCTATTCTGCCCTTTGCAAAGGTTTCAATTTTTGTGGCAGAAGGGAAGTCGATAATTCTTGCAATTTCAAGCGCAGTTTCAAATTCGGGGTTAATTAACAGGTCGACACCAAGTTTGTTTTGCATAAACAAAAGCTGGTCGGAATATTCGGCGCTGCGAACACGGGCAATTGTCTTCTTTGCGCCGGTTTTTGCTGCCAACATACAGCTCATAATATTAAGTTCGTCGTTGCCTGTAACGGCAATAAAACAGTCGCACTTGGCAACCCCTGTTTCCTCCTGCGTTTTAAAGGCTGCGCCGTTGCCGACATAACCTATAACATCGCAATCGTTAACAAGGTTTTCAATAACCTTACGGCTTAAATCTACCACCGTAATATTGTGGTTTTCAAGTGCTAAAAATTTTGTGAGGTTTGCGCCAATTTTGCCTGCGCCAATAATAACTATGTTCACGGAAGCACCTCGTTAAAAATATAATTTAAGTTATTATACACCATAAGCCCGAAATATTCAAGAAGGCAAAAGTTTAAGATAAAAAATAGCAATATATTCCACGCCAAAAAACCGAAAATCTTGGCGAAAGACTTGATTTTTGTGCAAAACAAACAAAGCGCAAGCAAAATATTGTTTAACACGCTAAATACAGGAGAAGATTATGTAAAAAATTGCTTTTTATACGGATTATCGAATTAACAAATGGCATAGAAAATCGCACTTATTGTGAACAATTTTTTCGTATAGTACAACATATTGACCATAACAAGCCCAAACTGCCTAGTTGTTTTGACTATTTAGTAAAAACAACACAGGGTATATGTGTGCAAAAAAATAGCAGAATTGTCCGTATTAAAAGCAGAATTGTGTATTTATTTAGTGTGCTAAATAGTATATAATAATTAAACAAAATGTCATATTATGGTCTTTTTGCCCTCTTTTGCAAAACAGGCTTAAAAAAACAAACGCAAAAAAGCAAAAAAAATCATACCAACATTTTACTACAAAAGGGAGATACGAAAATGCGCAAGAATTTACTAAAACTTATTGCTGTATTAGCTGTTGTTGCCGTTGCTATGACAAGCATGCCGTTTGCAGCTTTTGCCGATAACGAACCGGCAGCAGACAATGCAGCAAACCCTGACGCACCTCTTGTCTTACAGAAAGATGATGAGCTTATGCCTTACGGCGAATATTTGGCTCTTAACCCTTCTGCTAAACAGGCAACCCAAAATGTTTATTTAGACGGTGCTTTAGGTGTGTTTACACCAAATGCCGAAAAGGAAAGCACAGCTACTGCAAAAAATGACTATGCCGTAAAGGTAAATGCAAAGGACGAAACAAGAAATGTTTTAGACTGGGCAGGTGGTTACGGCAGCGTTACATACACAGTAGAAGTACCCGAAGACGCTTTTTATAACTTCTATCTTGAATTCCTACCCCCCGAAGTAGGCGTTAACATAGAACTCGGTATTCTTTTCGACGGTCAAACCGAATTTGCCTTCGACGGAGCAGAATCTATTGAATTTTCTCGTGATTGGGTTAATGTTCCTACCGTAGACGGCAAAAAATGGCGTGAAGATGCTAACGGTAACCAAATTGCACCCGAACAACAGCTTACAGGCGAACTTGTAGAACGCCTTGCTACCGACGAAACCGGTGTTGCAGTTGACCCATATCTTTTCTATCTTACAGCAGGAACCCACCAAGTAACACTTGTAGGTCTTGGTCATAATGTTGTAATTTCCAAAATAGGCTTCACAGCACCCGAACAAACTGTATCTTACAAGGAATATTTCGACCAAAGCAAGCTTACCGAAAATTCCGAAGCTGCAGACATTGTAATTCAGGGCGAAGATGCTGCAGTTAAAAACGACAACTCCCTTATCCCCAAAACCAACAACGGAAGCAATGATATGATTCCCGTTGACCCGTATCTCACTCTTATTAATAATATAGGTGGCACCTCTTGGCAGAGTGTTGGCCAAAAAATCGAATGGAATTTCACGGTTGAAACTGCAGGCTACTATCAGTTCAGCGCTCGTTACAAGCAAAGCGATGTTGTAAACGGCGAAAGCTGGCGTTGGCTTAAAATCGACGGCAAAACCCCATTCACCGAAGCAAAATCACTTAACTTCTCTTACGATACACAGTGGCAGAACTACATTTTTGGCGAAAAAGACGGCAAAAATGTAACTCCTTACTACATCTGGCTTGAAGCAGGCGAGCATACAATTTCACTTGAAGTTACCTTAAATGAACTTGCAGAAGCGTATGACCGTCTTTTCAACATAGTGGAAGCTATCGGCGATATGTACCTACAAATCGTTATGATTACTTCTGAAACACCCGACGTAAACCGTTCTTACGAACTTTTCCGTCAAATTCCCACATTTACCGAAACTTTAGAAAAAGCTTCGGCAGACTTAAAATCACTTGTTAAAGATATTCAAGAAAGCACAGGCGCACGTGGTTCGCAGTACATTGCTGCAATGAACAATATGGACCGTGTTATTAACCAAATGTTAGACGCTCCGTTTATTGCTCACATCTACGTAAGCGACTACTATTCTAACTATACAACCCTTTCTTCATGGCTTTCCGAAATGAAGAAGCTCCCCGTTACTATCGACGAAATGCGCTTTACACCTGCAGGTGGCAAGGCAGACTATAAAAAGAGTAACTTCTTCCAAAACTTCGGCTTCGAAGCTGTAAGACTTTATTCATCCTTCGTAAACGACTATACATTATATAAAGAAGAAGACGGCGAAGAAGCGTTAAAGCTTTGGGTTAACTGGGGTCGCGATCAAACAATGGCGCTAAACTCCCTGGTTCAAGATTCGTTCGTTAAAGAAACCGGCATTAACGTTAACCTACAAATTGTTTCCTGTTCGCTTATTAACGGTCTTCTTGCAAACAACTTCCCCGACGTTCAGTTGTATCTTTCACGTACAGCACCCGTTAACTACGGTATGCGTGGCGCACTTTTAGATTTAACACAGTTTAGCGATTATAAGGAAGTATTATCTCGCTTCAACCAAGGCGCAGACATTCCTTATTGGTACAACGGCGCACTTTACGCTATCCCCGATAGCCAAGGCTTCTTATGTATGTTCTACCGTACCGACGTGTTCGAAGATTTAGGACTTACAGTACCAAACACTTGGGACGAATTCCTTTACTGTGCAACCATTATTCAGCGTTACAACATGGACGTTTATGTACCTTACACACAAATTACAACTGCTACAACGGTTGACGCAGGTATTGGTACACTTCACCTTTACCCAACAATGTTAATGCAGAATAATCTTCCTTTATATAATGAAGAACAGAATGCAACAAACATTAACACCGTAAGGGCAATTCAGGTCTTCGAAGAATGGACCGAAATGTACACCGACTATGGTTATCAAAAACAGGCAGACTTCTATAACCGTTTACGTAACGGTTCAATGCCTTTAGGTATTGCAGGCTATTCTACATACTTTACCATTTACTCTGCAGCCCCCGAAATCGACGGCCGTTGGGCAATTGCAAACGTTCCCGGCACCGTTGACCCCGTAACAGGTGAAATTAACCGTACAACAGCAGGTTCAGGTTCGGGCGCAGGCATTGTTAAGGCTTCCACCAAACACAAGGAAGCTTGGGAATTCTTAAAGTGGTGGACATCTGCAGAAATTCAGACACGCTACTCTAACAACGTTGAATCTATTCTTGGTCTTCTTGGCCGTTCCACACCTTCCAATGTTGAAGCATTCAACAATTTAGGTTGGGACCCTGCAGACCTTGAAGCATTAAACGAACAATGGAGCCACGTTCAAGAGGTACCCGAAGTACCGGGCTCCTATTATACAACCCGTGCCGTAGACCAAGCTTTCTGGTCGGTTATCAACGACGGCATTAACGCTAAAGACGCTATTAACAAGTGGTCTTTAGTGGCAGATAACGAAATTAAACGTAAAATCGAAGAATATAGCTAAAGGAGGGGAAGATAAATGACAAAAAACAAATCTGTTTCTAAACTTCGCAAAAGAGACGCATTTTTTGAACAGTTACCACTTGTTGGTATGCTTACTCCCTTTATGCTTTTCTTCTTGCTATTTACAATTATCCCCATCTTCTCGTCCATAGCGCTTTCTTTCACTTCCTACGACCTTCTTTCCACACCTAAATTTTTAGGCATTGGAAACTATGAAAGAATGTTCGTGTTCGACGACGTATTTGGTATAGTTGTTAAGAATACACTTGTATTCGCAATTATCGCAGGTCCTATAGGCTTCCTTTTAGCCTTCGTTCTTGCTTGGTTCGTAAACGAATTTTCTCCCGCAGTCAGAACCGTGCTTTCCTTTATGTTCTATACACCTTCTCTTGTAGGTGGTGGCTTGTTCATTTGGCAGGTTCTTTTCTCGGGCGATGCTTACGGTTACCTTAACAGTATGCTTCTTTCTGTCGGCCTTATTACCGACCCAATTACATGGCTTAAAACACCACAATACTTAATGCCAATTGTTATTATCGTTCAGCTTTGGCAAAGTATGGGTGTATCCTTCCTTTCCAATATTTCGGGTCTTCAGAATATTGGTGATGAGCTTTATGAAGCAGGCGCTATCGACGGTATTCGTTCTCGTTGGCAGGAGCTTCGCTTTATAACACTCCCACAAATGAAGAATATGCTGCTCTTCTCTGCAGTAATGCAGATACAGTCCAGCTTCTCTGTCAGCTCTATCGCTATCGAACTTGCAGGCTTCCCCTCAACTCAATACGCGGTAGATACAATCGTATCTCACATGGCAGATATGGCAACAGTTCGTTTCGAGTACGGCTACGCATCGGCTATCGCTGTTATCCTGTTTATTATGATGGCAGGAACACGTATGCTTATCGGTAAGGTACTCTCGCTGATAGGAAAGTAGGTGCTAAAATGACATTTAAAATTAAAAAACCACAATTTGCAATGTTCAAAAAGAAAAGCACCTTCGCCCGTCGCTTTACCCGTTCAAAAATAGGTAACTTTTTCTATTGCACATTCTTAATAGCAGGCGGTCTTTTCTCGGTATTACCACTTATTTATTCTGTGGTAACATCCTTTAAGCCTATCGACGAGCTTTTAATCTTCCCACCACGCTTCTTTGTACAGCGCCCCACAATTGCAAACTACTTGGCGCTGCCCGACTTGCTTTCTAACCTGCAAGTACCCCTTTCGCGTTATATAGCTAATAGTTTACTTATTAGTATTATTACTACATTCCTATATATAATAATATCGTCCATGGCCGCTTTCGTTTTGGCTAAGGCGAAGTTTAAGGCAAAGAACGCAATTTTCTGGACTATCCAGATGGCACTTATGTTCAATGCCTACACCCTTTCCATTCCTTCATACTTAATTTACGCAAAACTCAATATTATAGATACATATTGGGTATATCTGCTTCCTTCTTTGGCAGATACCATGGGCGTATTCCTTATGAAGCAGTATATGGAAGATGCGCTGCCCGATGCGCTTTTAGAAGCGGCAAAAATCGACGGTGCAGGTTATACAAGGGTATTCTGGAGTATAGTAATGCCCACCGTTAAGCCAATGTGGCTTACCCTTATGCTTTTCGGCTTCAGAAGTATTTGGAGCATGGCTCCATCAACCACCATCTTTACCGAACAGCTTAAAACATTACCAATGGTTACCCCACAAATTGCGGCAGGTGGTACAGCCCGTGCAGGTAGCTCAATGGCAATGACGGTAATTATGATGATACCACCTATACTTGTGTATATGGTTTCTCAAAGTAACGTAATGCAGGCAATGACTAGTGCAGGCATTAAAGAATAATACGGCAAGGAGATGTAATGTATGACTAAAAAAGTGCTTCGACTTATAGCAGCAGTTTTACTTTCTGCTATTATTGTCGCAGGAACTATGGTTACCGCTTTTGCAGAAACATCACAATACGTGCCGTATGAGAATTACACCTACTGGGAAGATATAACAGGCTCGGGCAGAAAGCTTGTTTATAATCGCCCAATGTATAATACTCAGTTCGTTTTAAGCAATGTCGAACTTGGCATTGAAGCTTTTACCGAACTTGTAGATGTCTGCACAGACAAAAACGAAAATATCTATCTTTTAGATACAGGCTCGCCCGATGTTTCGGCAAAAATCGTTGTGCTTGACGCTAACTATAAATATGTTAAGCAAATAAGCAAGGTTTATAAAGAAACCACCGCAGAAGACGGAACTGTTGGCACCGAAGAATTAGATTTCACAGGCGCTTACAACATTTACGTTCACACCGACGGTTGCATTTATATTTGCGATACCACACACGCAAGAGTGCTTAAGTGCGATGGCGAAGGCCGTTATATCGACGAATACACACTACCCGACTCACCCCTTATCCCCGACGATTTTACATATCGTCCCGTTAAGGTGGTAGCCGATTCCAGAGGATATGTTTATATCCTTTCCGAAGGTTCTTACTACGGTGCGCTTCTGTTTGCGCCTGCCGAAAGTGGAACTGCAAAAGAATTCATTGGTTTCTATGGTGCAAATACCGTTGTTAACGGTGTGTTAGGCGCAATTCAGTCTGCACTTAACCGTATGTTCCCCAACAACGATAAAATGAAGAACCAAAACCGTGTTCTTCCTTACACCTTTTCCGATATCGTTATAGATTCTAAAGACTTTATCTATACAACTACCGACTCGGCTGCAAAGGGTCAGCTTAAAAAGCTTAATCCGGGCGCCGGCAACAACATCTTAAAATCTAACGATAAGCGCTTTATCGACGATGCAGTTAACCGTACCTATCTTGGTGGTCTTAACTTCGCGCTTTATCAAAAAATTGTTGGTCTTGACGTAGACGATAAAGAGTTTATGTATGCGCTCGACGCAACATACGGCAGAATCTATCTTTACGATGCACAATGCCGTTTGCTTACCACATTCGGTGGTGGTATGGGAAGTGGTACACAAAAGGGTACCTTCCAAACTGCTTCGGCAATTTGCGTTAAGGAAACAAAAGATGAAAACGGTACAGTTATCGTAAACGATGTACTTGTAACCGATAAAACCAACAACACCTTAACCGTATTCAGAAGAAACGATTACGGTAATATGGTTGTAGGTCTTACCCGTATGACCATCGACGGCGATTATGTTGAATCTCGCGAAGGTTGGGAAGAAGCAATTAAGCTCGATAAAAACCTTCAAATTGCCTACACAGGTCTTGCTCGTGCATATCTTGCCGAAAAGAACTACGAAAAGGCAATGGAAGTAGCACTTGAAGGCTACGACCGTGATACCTACGCTTTAGCGTTTGAATATCATCGTCAAAACTTGGTTTCTAAATACTTCGGCATTCTTTTTGCAGCAGTAATTGTAATTGCGCTTGCTGTAATTGCCGTTGTTGTATTTAAAAAGAAAAAGGGAGAAGCCGAAGTTTCGGGCGATAGCGAATGGAAACTCGCATTAAGCGCCCTAATTCATCCGGGTCTTGCCTTTGAAGAAATGAAGGATAAGAAGCGTGGCTCTGTAAAGGTTGCCCTTGTAATACTACTTCTTTTCTACGTTTCTGCAGTTATACAGGTGCTTTGGGGTGGCTTCTTGTTCACCAAGTACGACCCGGGCACATTTAACTCACTTTGGGTACTTGTTCAAAGCGTTGGACTTGTTGCTCTTTGGGTTATTGCTAACTGGCTTGTTACAACACTTATGGCAGGTAAAGGTAAACTTAAAGAAATTTTCGTTGTTACCTGTTACAGTTTAATGCCAATAATTGGCGCGCGTGTAATTTACATAGTTCTTACAAACTTCTTACTTCCAACCGAAGGAAGCTTTTTAGGAATTCTTACAACAGCAGCCATGATCTATACAGGACTCTTACTTGTAATCGGTATGATGCGTATCCACGACTATTCTATGGGTCGCTTAATTGGAACATCGCTACTTTCCGTTTTTGGTATGGCAGCAATTATCTTCCTTATGATTCTTGTAGGTATCCTTCTCCAACAGCTTGGAGGCTTCGTTGCTACTATTGTTACTGAATTATTAATGTAAAGGAGGGGACAAAATGAAAAAGTTTATATGCATCTTTTTGTGCGCAGCATTACTTGTTGGTGTACTTAGTATGATGGGCTGGACAACCGGCGAAATTTGGTCCCCCGAAGCATTCGATGAAAAGGTACAAAGCAACTATTCCAAGAAGGATGAAGTTGTAGCTTCGAACGACAAGTATGAACTTGTTTGGCGTGGCTCCGAATGTACAGTAGACCTTATCGAAAAAGAAACAGGCACCCGTTGGGGCGTTACTGCAAGAGACCCCGAAGCTCCTACCGTTAACCCCGAAACAAATATGCCTATCAAGGCTATGCCCGAACTTTCTTCGGTAGTTATCCTTGAAACGTTAGATATGGAAAACAACCAAACAAGCCCAATTTTCTCGGCTGTTGGCGCCGTTAAAAATGGCCGTGTTGTTACCGAAAAAATAGAAAACGGTATTCGTATTTACTTCTATTTCGACGCAGTTGAAATTAGAGTAGCAGCAGATTTTGTGCTTCACGAAGACCGTGTAACCGTAACCGTTGACCCCAAGCTTTTACAAGAAAACGAAAAGTACAGAGCAACATCTGTAAAAATCGCTCCTTATTGGTGTGCAAACCAAAATGACGATAGCGAAGCATATCTTTTCTATCCTTCAGGCTCGGGCGCAATTGTTTCAAACACAACCCTTTCTGCAGCAGGTATTTCTTATGAATCTCAGGTGTACGGCTCCGACGCTGCTATGCTTCAAGATACACAAGAAACCACCACCAAAGAAGTTCGCCTTCCCGTTTACGGCGCAGTTAACGGAAACATAGGCACCGTGGCAATTATTGAAGATAATGCCGAATCGGCTTCAATTGGTGCAAAGGTTGGTTCCGAATCACTTAAATTCAGTGGCGTTTATGCAAAGTTCGACCTTCGTGGTCATTCTACAAACGCTGTTCAAACAATGAACAACGGTTCTTCTCGTCAGGAAGTTTACGCTGTAAGCCCTGCCGAAAAACCAATTACCATTGGCTTCTATCCCTTAAAGGACGAAATGGCAAGTTACAGTGGTATGGCTGAAACCTATAGGAATTATCTTAAAGCAAACGGCGCTTTAAAAGAAAACGTTAAGGAAGAATCTCCATTAAACGTAACCTTCATTGGTGGCGTTATGATAGATAAATCTTTCCTTGGTGTTCCTTATAAAGACCTTGTTGCTGCAACCACAATAGAAAAAGCACAAGAAATTTTAACCGAACTTAAAGATAAAACAGGTAGCAAAATCAGCGCTAAACTTTTAGGCTTCGGCTCAACAGGTATTGAATACGGAAGCTATGCAGGGGGCATTACCCTACATAAAAATATCGGTTCTAAAAAGCAGCTTTCAGCTCTTGCCGATTATTCCAAGAACAACAATATCGACCTTTATTACGATTTCGACCTTGTAAGACTTAAAAATGCAAGCCAAGGCTTCTCTACAACATTCGATGTAGCCTACAGCTCACTTTTAAAGATTACAACGGTTTATAAGTACAACGCTGCTTCCCGTAGCTACGAAGAAGAAACAGGCTACAAGCTTTTAAAGCGTGAATTTTTAGATAAGGGCGCAAATAAGGTTCTTAAGAAAATTAAAGGCTGGAACCTTTCGGGCGTAAGCCTTGAATCACTTTCACAAATTGCCTACTCCGACTGCTCTACCGAAACCACAGTGTATATGACAAAGGGCAATATGGCAAAAGATGTTAATGACATTTTCGCTGAATTCAAGAAAACTTACAAAGTAGCAAGTGAAGATGCAAATGCTTATGCAGCTGCAGCATCCAATATTATTTACAGCACACCTTCTGCTTCGGCTCAAGAAAGAATCTTCGCTTACGACGTTCCTTTCTACCAAATGGTATTCAAGGGATATGTTCCGATGACTACCGAAAGCATTAATTTAGCTTCCAACCCCAAGAAAGAACTTCTTTTAGCGGTAGAAGCAGGAAGTGGCCTTAACTACACACTCATTTCCAACTACTATAACGAATTTATCGATTACAACGGCTACTACTTCTTCGGAAGTCAGTACAGCGATATTAGCGAAGGCATTATTGCTACTGCTAATGAACTTAAAGACTACTACGCTGCTATAAATGGTGCAGAAATTGTTTCTCACACAGTTTTGGCAAGTGGTCTTCGTGAAACCGTTTACAGTAACGGTGTTAAGGCGTACGTTAACTATACAGACAATAGCATAGTTACAGATTCAGGCAAAACCGTAGAATCTTTCGGCTATGTATGGGAGAAGTAATATGATGAAAAAGAAAAAGTACAGAAGTATCGAACAGCTGAAAAGCCGTTACGGATACGGTTTTACTGCCATTTGGGTAATCGGTTTCATCTTATTCTTCGGCTTCCCGGTTATTCAGTCGGTATTTTATTCCTTTGCAGATGTTTCAATTTCTGCAACCGAAGGTGTTGTAGTTTCCTTCGTTGGTCTTAAAAACTTCAACTACCTATTTAACGAGCATCCCGACTATACAAGTTGGCTTACTGCAGATATGTCTTCAATTCTTTACTCTCTGCCAATTATCCTTCTTGTATCGTTAGTTCTTGCCATTTTACTTAACCAAAAGTTTAAGGGCAGAATTATCTTCCGTGCAGTATATTTCGTTCCCGTAATTATTGCTTCGGGTGCCGTTTTAAAGCTTATGTTCCAAACAACAAGCGAAGAGCTAACAAGCGCAGGTGTTTCTACTGCAATCACAGGCTCTATGTTCTCTATTGAAGATATCGTGGGTTGGCTTAACATCCCCGATAAAATAGCTCAAATTCTTAAAAATATCATCAACAACATTTTCGACCTTCTTTGGTCTTGCGGAATTCAGACAGTTCTCTTTATTGCAGGTCTTCAGTCTATTCCCGCAACCCTTTACGAAGCTAGTAAGGTAGAAGGCGCAACCAAGTGGGAGGAATTTTGGTTCATAACCTTCCCGTCGCTTGGTAGCGTAACGCTGCTAGTATCGGTTTACACAATGGTAGATGCCTTTACCAATACAAGAAACACCGTTATCGATAAGGCTTATACCATGATAAACTCCGGTAACTACGACGAAACTTCGGCTATGCTTTGGGTTTACTTCGTTGGTGTAGGTTTAGTAATGGGCTTCGTACTATTCTTATACAATCGCTTCTTATTGAAGCGTTGGCAGTAAAGGGGGGTCTTTAATGAATTTAATTGCAGATATTAAAAACTTTGTTAACGACCCTGCTAAAGAAATCTTACGTCGCAAGAAGATGCTTAATAAAGGAACCCAGCTTGCTTGGTCCATTCTTCGTATTTTAATTCTTCTTGCTATCGGATACATTATTATTTATCCGTTATTCTATATGATAGGTACATCCATTCGTTCACGTCAGTCTTATTACGATTCTGCTCGTGTTTGGATACCTTCATCTGTCAGCGCAGGACACAACTATACAAAGGCGCTAGACTTCACATCATTCTTCGCAGGCTTTAAGAACACAATGGTTCTTGAAATTATTGCAGGACTTATTGAAGTTATAACCTGTTCAATAGTTGCATACGGCTTCGCTCGTTTTAAATTTAAGTTAAAGCCCTTATTCACAGCAGGACTTTTCCTTACAATTCTTGTTCCCGAAATTATGGTTATCATTCCACGTATGCTTACATATTCAAAAATGGATATACTTGGAATTTTCGGTCTTCTTGCAGACCTAACAAACGGCGCTGTAGATTTAAGACCTAACCTTATTGGTTCGCCCCTTGCGTTCTATTTACCAAGTCTTTTCGCAATGGGACTTCGTTCGGGTATTCTTATTTACATTTACATTCAGTTCTTTAAAGGTCTTCCTTACGAACTTGAAGAAGCTGCTTGGGTAGACGGTGCAGGTCCTGTGCGTACATTCGTATCAATCGCACTTCCTTCTTCCAGCGTTGTTTTCACAACCGTTACCGTGTTCTCTATAATTTGGCACTGGAACGATACATTCCTTGCAGCAATGTATGTAAAAAGCGACTATCCTTTATCGGTTTATTTAAGCCGAATTAATGCAACCATGGTAGGTGCAGGATACTATCCAAACAACACCGATACACAGTCAATATTAATGGCTGCATGCTTCTTATTTATCCTTCCACCACTAATTTTCTATATGTTTATGCAAAGAAAATTTATAGAAAGTATTGACCGTGTGGGAATTACAGGTTAAAATAGAAGGGTAAATTATTTTAGTACCTAAACAGACAGCGTGTCTGTAAAATAAAAAATAAATGTAAAAGGTGGTAATTAAAATGACTAAAAAGGTAATCAGACTGATTACTCTCGTCCTTGCCATTGCTATGATAGCAAGCCTTGCTGTCGGCTGTGGTGGAGACGGTAGCGCTAGCGGTGGCGGAAAGGGCGACGCTAAAATCGACGGTCTTCTTCCTGAAGTTAACCCTGCAGACTATGCAGGCACAACCGTAACACTTGCAACTTGGAAAGACCCCTATCAAAACGAAGACGGTCCTGTTTGCGACAAGTTCGAACAGGAATATGGCATCAACTTCGAATGGCAAATGATTGACCAGGGCGAATACGTTAACACAATTGCAGCTGCAATTGCTTCTAACCAACAGCCCGACGTTTTCTTCGAAAACGGCGACTTCCCCGGCTCTCTTACCGTTATGCAACCTCTCGATGCTGCAAAACTCGACCTTACTGCTCCTATTTGGAATCAGGCTTTAATTAAAGCTTCCACTCTCGATGGACACCCCTATCTTGTAGACGCTATCTCTAACGTTTGGACAGAACTTGATATCTGCGTTTACAACAAAAACATTTTCGAATCTAACGGTCTTACCACTCCTGAAGAGTATTATGAAGCAGGCGAATGGACCTTCGCTTCCTTCCGTGAAGCTGCTAAACAGGTAACTGCACTTGGTAAAGAATACTCCGGCGCAGGCGTACTCGACGAAGCTATGCTTGGTGCTGCTGGTTGTACCGTATTCCAGTACAAAGATCAGACCTTATCTAACGGTGTTGACGCTCACTTCGTAGAAGTTCTTACCGCTATGTCTCAAATGCGTGTAGACGGCTACTTAAAGCTCGACCGTTTCGGCTTCGACGATGGTAAGCAGGGTATGTGCTTCACCAACTGCTTCGGTCTTAAGAAGACTGGTTACTTCACCCACCTTAACCCCGAATACATCGGCGCTACCTATCTTCCTGTTTGGGAAAAGGGCGACGAACAGGTTTACACCGGTATCTATCGTGGTTGGGGCTTAATTGAAGGCTCTAAGAACCCCGTTGGCGCTGGTATCTTCATGCGTTACTACTTAGACGTTAACAACTATGACCTTCAACAGACCTTCCACAACCAGGATGTAACTAACTTCTTCTTCAAGTTAGTTGGCGCTTATTCCGACAACGTTGTTTACTATCGTGGACCCGACATGATGAAGACAACCGGTCTTGGCGAACGCTTCGGCTACGCATTCATGTACGAATCTCCCGACAACATCAAGAAGTATCTCGATGGTAAAATGCCCGAAATCGACCTTATGATTCAAAAGGGTAACGAAATCATTAAGGAAGAACTTGAATGGATCGAACAGGCTGAACTTGCTAACATGATCAACAAGGTAGACTAATTAAAAAACAAAAAGCACTCCGTTGTGGCACCCTCCGTAAGGAAGGTGCCACAGTTATATTCGCGGGCGGCGAGTGATATTGCTTCGCAGTTATATTTGGGCTATGCCCAAGTTATATTCGCTTCGCGAGTTTTGAAGGCGAATATAATATCACTGAAACGGCAAGTTTCAACATCACTCTTTAGAAATATCTCGCCTTTGGCGAGGTATTCTAAAGAATATCACTATATAAAAGGTACTACCCGAAAAAGAGTTTTGTTTTCTCTTCCTCGGGTAGTTTTTTGTCTTATACTGTTACAAGCTGGGAATTTGCGGGCCAAATTCCGTTTTTATTGAAGGTAACTGTCCTTACCGCTTCGCGTTTTAACGTTATTTA
>JAFOFE010000091.1 GCA_017387475.1 Clostridia bacterium
AACGCTTTTTACAAAGGGATAATTACCAAATGTCATACCCTTAATAAAATTTTCAAAGCCAACATATGATTCAGCGTTAGGCAAAGCAAAAGTGTCTGTTTTAACAAATGTATTAGCTTTAAAAGAGTTTATTACAACTGCAACAACGGGCAAAATATAAATAATACTGATAACAGACATTATCGCCGTTAAAATATTTTTGCCAAGTGAATTATTAACGCCCAATTTCTTATTAGCCATTATTGCTGCACCTCCCTCTTTCTTGTGAAGGACAGCTGCAATAAACCAAGAGCCGCAACAAGTATAAAGAATATAACAGCTTTAGCTTGTGCATAGCCGGGAGCTGAAGCACCTTGACCGTAGAAGGTAGAATAAATGTTAAGAGCCAGCATTTCAGTAGTTTTAATAGCAGAGCCATCGGGTTGAATAATGAACGGCTGACCGCCGGTTAAAGCGAGGTTTTGGTCGAATAGCTTAAATCCGTTTGTCAACGACAGGAAGGTACAAATTGTAACGCTTGGCATAACATTGGGAATAATTACACGGAAAAGGGTTTGTGCACCGCTGGCACCATCAATTTTTGCCGCTTCAAGCATATCACCCGGTACCGACTGCAAGCCCGCAATATAAATTATCATCATATAACCTATTTGCTGCCAGCAAAGCAATATTATCAGTCCCCAAAAGCCCCAAGTTGATTCTTGAAGGATAGATGTGTCAAATTGGGACAAAATACCGTCAAATATCATAGACCAAATATAGCCCAAAACAATGCCGCCGATAAGGTTTGGCATAAAGAATACTGTTCTAAAAATATTAGAGCCCTTGATTTCAAGAGTAAGCACATAAGCCACCATAAAAGCAAGAACATTTATAATTGCTAAGCTAACAACAGCAAATACTGCGGTATAGCCAAACGAGCGCATAAAGTTTGTATCCTGAAATACGCTTATATAATTTTTGAGTCCTACCCATTTCGCATCGGAAATAAGACGGAAATCACAAAATGAAAGATATATACCCTGTAAAAACGGCCACACAAAGCCAATAGCAAAAGCTGAAACCATTGGAAGCAGGAAAAACCAGCTCCAACGAACCATAGGCCTTTGAAGAGCGTTTTGGGGACAGCGCCTATTTTTCATTTATAATTCTCCTTTTTGATTTTTTCGAAGGAAAGAAAGGAAGCGAGACAGGCGAAATCTTCGCCCGCCTCGCCTTGCGTGGTTTATAACAATTTAATTATCGTTATAATTATTTGTTGATTTGCTCATACTGGTAAGCCCAACCGTCTACGAAAGCGGTCTTAACCTTTGCCCAGTTAGCTTCGGTCTGATCAGCATTGTATGCATTAAGAGCAGATACTAAAGCTTTACGATATTCATCAACATTGGGTTGATAGTTAGTAGCCCAATCCATTACATAGCAACCATCAGCTGAGTACTTGTTAGCAGCAGCAAGGAAGCCGTTGGTGGATTCAGCAGCAGATTTATAAGGCATTACGCCGAAGGTATCAACCAATTTGCGAGAAGCTTCTTCGTTAGTTACGCACCATACCATAAAGTCCATAGTAGCTTTTTGGTCTGCCTTGCTAACCTTAGAGTTGATTGCCCAGTAGTTTTCAGTACCGCAGTTAAGACCGGCTTTTTCTTCGCCCTTAACACCTGCATAGTAAGGAATCATAGTAGCGTTCGGAACTGCTTCAGCAACTGCTGAATATTCCCAAGAACCGTTTACATAGAAAGCGGCTTTGCCGGTTTTGAATTGGTTCTGAGCATCGT
Source organism: Clostridia bacterium (assembly GCA_017387475.1). GTDB lineage: Bacteria > Bacillota > Clostridia > Oscillospirales > Acutalibacteraceae > SFWF01. The sequence goes on from JAFOFE010000091.1 coordinate 1,779, forward strand.
GACCGCCGGTAGCTAATTCTTTAGCAGGGGTCATGCTGTTGTTGATGCAAAGGTCATAAAGGTTCTTGAAGTTTTCCATATATGTACCCTTGATTTCAGCGGGGCATTCCTTCCAACCGCCTGCATCGCGAGATTCATAATAGTATTCAAGGTTAGCCATGTGACCTGTGAAACGCCATGAAGATGAATCGTCCATATCAGATGCGCTGAAAGCATCGAAGCCCAATTCCTTAGCGCGCTTGTGGATATCTTCAGCAACCTTCTTTAAACCTTCAAAGTTTTTAAGGTCGTCCATCTTATATCCGGCTTTTTCAATAAGGGTGGGGTTAACAATGATGCCATAGCATTCATAGCAGTAACCGATAGAAACAAGGTTACCGTCTTCGTCATACATATTGTATGCATCTGTGTTAAGCTCTTTTGCAATTGCAGAATCTTTAAGATTTAAAGCATAATCTTTCCATTCTTTAACTGCATTCTGGTTACCGATAACAAACAAAGTAGGAGCTTCTGCTTTGTCCATTTCAGCAAGCAAGGTTTGGTTGTATGTACCTGAAGCAGCGGTGAGAACTTTAACCTCAACACCTGTTTCTTCTGTGTACATTTTTGCAACTTCTTGGAGAACCTCATCAGATTCTGGCTTGAAGTTTAGCCAGTAAACACGGCCTTTTTCGCCACCTGCGCAGCCTGCAAACAAGCCGATACAAAGGATGGCTATTAATAATAGGGATAGCGCTTTTTTCATTTGAATTTCCTCCTTCGAAAATTTCCGCACAAAGTGCGTTTTTTAAAATAATTTATTTCCACACCAAGTGGTGTAAAAATCAAGCTTTAGGTTTTGCAAGGGTGCCACCCTCACGCAAAGCTGTTTCAAGCTTCAGCTGACAGCTGCCGCACTCATCCTTAAGGACATTAAGCAAAACCTCTACCGCGCGTGTGCCCATCTGCTTACTGGGCTGCACAAGGGTTGTAAGTGTGGGGATAGTATATTTTGAAACCTGAATACCGTCTATCGCAATTAAAGAACAGTCGTCAGGCACATTTAGTCCCACAGTATGAAGCGCCTTTATCGCCGCAATTCCCATAGCATCCGCAATGGAAAAAATAGCGGTGAAATCCTTACCCTTTTTTAGAAAGCTTTCGGTAGCTTTAAAGGCGTCGTCTATATTAAAGCTTTTGGCCTCAATAATAAGGTCTTTATCTAATACTATGCCGGCACTTTTAAGGGCATCACAATAACCCTTAAAACGAAGCTCACTTATCGAGTGGTCGTCGGTTGTACCAAGTAAAACAGCAATTTTTTTATGACCTAAATCGGTCAGTGTTTTTACTGCACGAAAGGCCTCGGCATAGTCGTCAATATAAACCGAAGAATATGCCGTTTTTTTAAGACTGCCAAAGGTGTTTGTATATGTACAGCAGACAAACGGAACACCCAATGTGGCAATTTGCTCGGGTGTGTAATCAAACCGCCCGCCAAGAAAGATAAGTCCCTTCAATCTTTTAGACCTTACTAACGATGCGCCTTCGGCAAGCTCATCTTCGTTTGAACCGATTTGATGCATCACCATCGAATAATCTGCCCGGCTCACCTCTTTTTCAATCGCATGTAAAACCGAATTTAAAAAAGGGTTTCCAACACCGCGCACCACAACGCCGATAGTATCGGTTTGCATTTTGCCCAAGTCCCTTGCGCTGCTGTTTGGGACATAGTGCAGCTCTTCAATAGCTTTTAACACCTTGGCGCGCACCTCTTCACGCACGTCGGGGTGATTATTCAAAACACGGGAAATGGTGGTTATTGAAACACCACTGTATTTTGCAACGTCTTTAATGGTCATTGTGTTGTTCCTTTTTGTTCAAAAAAACGGTGAAAAACGTGTAAAAAAGGAAAACTGAAAACGTTTTCAGTTTTTGTAAGTTTATTAAAGCACATTTCATGCGAAATGTCAATGGTTTTTTTATTTTTAGCATTTTTTATATCTATTATGTAAATAATATGTGCAAAATAGCCAAATCCGCTGATGCGCATCGCTTGTCAGGTCGTCTATGCTCGCAAACCAAACGACAAAGTTGTTGCCGCTTCAATCTTTGCCTTCTGAATTTGCGGGTCTTTCTTGTTAAAACATATTGTCTTTGCGTAACCCCTTCTCGAATAGGAAACACCCTATTGTCCCACGTCACTATTATTATGATAAATTAAATCGAATTATTGCAAAAAGAGTCAAAATGAGTTATAATATTTTCGGTATCATGGAGGCTTCCAAAAGTGATAGCAAAATGATAGCAAAAGTTAGGATAACCTATGCGTTTAGTGTAATCTAACACATTTGCAATCAAACTGTACCAAACCACTTAAACAAATTTGTTTTGGGAGTGGGAATAATTACTCTAAAAAAGTTGATTTTTATGGGTGGTTATGTTATAATGATTCAAAATTAATAGTGTTGTCACCGGAGGCAGAGTGCCGTAGCGCTCGTAAGCCGGATTAGGTGTCCGAGTGAGCTCGGGTTATTGTTTGTGCAATAGCCGGGGCTTTATTTTTTTATTATTAGGAGATTTTTTATGGATTCTGAAATTTTTGAAAAGTTGCCGCCGACCAAGCTATTCTTTCGGCTTGCCATAAAGAAAGATCACAAACATCCTGCCCAAATCCTGCTGATTGGTTAGATGCTTTTGGAGATGCGGATGATATTATCTGCGTTACAATAACAAGCGCACTTTCGGGCAGTTATAACTC
>JAFOFE010000092.1 GCA_017387475.1 Clostridia bacterium
AATTGCTCCCAAAGGGGCACCAATAAGAAAGAACACCAAGCACGACAACGACAATGTTATTTTGCTGAACCACTCCAATTGGTGGCGGCGAACAAGTTTTTAGGGTGTGATTAACAGTCACAACCGAATAAAAGTTGGTGCCGATTGCGATGAGGGTCCACCCGTTCCCATCCCGAACACGGAAGTTAAGCTCATCAGCGTCGAAAATACTTGGCGGGAAGCTGCCCGGGAAAATAGAACGGTGCCAACACCAAAAAAGACAGACTGAAAAGTCTGTCTTTTTTGTGTTTGTGTCCGCAGGACACAACTTCGTTTGCGAGTTTACTCGCAACATCATTTATCCGTGGGATAACATCATTCCGCATGGGCGGACACAAAACGAAGTTACACCTTCGGTGTAAACGATGTTGCCTTACGGCAAACAGTGTTGCACTTCAAGAAAAAGAATGTTATAATGTTTTTGAGGTGATTTACATGGGATTTTTTGGTCCATCAAAACATGAAAAAGAACTTCAGGCAGAAATTGCTAGACTCACAGCAATGCTTTCGCCTGAACAAAGAAATATAGAAGAACTTAATGGACAAATTCAACTGTTAACCACAACAAAACTCAATTTAGAAAACGCTATAGCTGCAACCAACAATAAAATTGCTCAATTAAATGCAGTTGCCGGAAATCTTGATAGAGATCTTTTTGCTAAACGTCAGCAGTTAGCGATTTTCGATATTGATATTAATGCGTTAGATTATGGCTTATATAAACCAACATTTGAATTTGCGAACTCAGATTTATATAAAGACAGGCTAAACACTCTAAGAGAAGTGCAAAAACAGTATATCAAAAACGACACAGCCGCTTTCGGTAATACAAATTGGCAAGTTAATGGAAGCGTTGCTCAAGGTCGAACAATGGTGAGCAATTATAAAAAACTATTGTTACGTGCTTTTAACGTAGAATGTGACGATATTGTGGCAAATGTAAAAGTGTCTAACTTGCAACGTTCGGTTGAAAGAATATATAAAATAAGCGAGCAAATTTCAAAACTTGGAAACACAATGGGAATCGGTATAACGCCACAATATGTAAATTTAAAAATAGACGAAGTAAAACTTGCGTTAGATTATAATCAAAAGAAGCAAGAAGAAAAGGAACGTCTTAAAGAATTAAGGGCGCAAGAGCGAGAAGAAGCAAAAGTTTTAAAGGAAATAGAAGAAGAAAGGAAACGTCTGGTAAAAGAACAAACACATTATGAAAATGCATTAAAAGCTCTACTTACACAGATTGAAAAGAATGGCGAATTACCTGAATTATTAGAGAAAAAAGCACAATTAGAAAATCAACTTGGCGATACAGCGAAAGCAATTGAAGATGTTGATTATAGGGAAGCAAATAGAAAAGCCGGATATGTATATATTATCAGCAATATAGGTGCGTTTGGCGAAAATGTGTATAAAATAGGAATGACTCGAAGATTAGACCCACAAGAGAGAGTCGATGAGCTAGGCGATGCTTCGGTTCCGTTTAAATTTGATATACATGCAATGATTTTTACTGAAGACGCACCCAAATTAGAGGCGGCATTGCACAGTGCATTTGAATCTAAAAAGGTGAATAAAATTAATACTCGCAGAGAGTTTTTTGCAGTGTCTTTAGATGAAATAAAAGAAGAAGTAAGAAGAAACTTTGATAAAACAGTAGAATGGATAGATATTCCAGAAGCAGAACAGTACAGACAGTCAAAACTGTTGTAAACCAACCCCCACCAATTTTGGTGGGGGTTCTTTTATTCTGCAGGTTTTTCTGTATTAACCAGCACTTTGCACAGGGCATATAAAACGAGCAGAACGGGTTTGGCTAAGAAAAAATATGCGGCGCCAGAAAACACTAAAACCAACACGCCCACACGTAACAAATAGTAATCGTTTTGCAAAATACCCAGTATTACCATAAGCGAGCCGATTAAAAGAGCAAGGCAGAAAAGCACGAAAAACACGTTTTCAAGAAAGAAAATATATTTTGATAAGTTATATAAAGCGTTATCTAATTTGCTTTTTTGTAAAAATACACGTCGTTTCTTTTTCATAAAAAAACCCCCTTTATAAGAGCTATGTTTTGCAGCCAAATAGGCGATGCATTACCTATATAGTATCACACGTTGCCGACTTTTGCTACTGAAATTTTATATTCTAATACATAGAATATAAAAGAGGTGGAAAAATGAACACGGTTACAGCGGTTAAAAACAGAATTTTACAGCTATGTGGCGAAAGAAATATTACTGTAAACAAATTAGCAACGTTATCGGCACTTCCGCCGTCGTCTGTTAAAGCTATTCTTTACGGAAGAAGTAAAAACCCGAAAATTGCAACAATTAAAATGATTTGCGACGGTCTAAATATAACTTTGGCACAGTTTTTTGATACGGAAGAATTTAACTCTCTTGAACAAGAAATAGTATAAGAAATTATTGTTTTTGCATATTATCATAAAATTAACCCGTGAACGGGTAATGATAATATAGGGGAAAGAATATGAAGTATGAAAGCCTGTTTGTAAAAAGAATATTAACCCTTTGCAAAGAACGGGGTTATTCAATTAACCATTTGGCAGAAATCAGCGATGTAAAGCAGTCTACGTTAGATAATATTGTAAGGGGAATAACCAAAAATCCCGGAGTTAAAACCATACACAAGATTGCGATAGCTTTTAATATGACGGTTTCGGAATTTTTGGATTTTGAAGAGTTGAATTCTTTTTCATTCGATGAATAACGGCAGTTATAGTTAATTTTTAAAAATAAATATCTTAGCAAAACCGGATGCGGAATTATATTAATTCCGCATCTTTTTTCTTATATTTCCCCCTTGATTTTTTGGAATTTAGTATTAAAATAAAAGCATAGAAAAGAGGGGACAAAAATTGGATTATTCTATTATTTTTGACCTTGCGATAATTCTTTTTACCTGCAAGGTTTTATCAATTTTAATGCGACATATCAAGGTTCCACAGGTGGTAGGGCAAATTATTGCCGGACTTCTTATTGGTGGTAACCTTTTAAACATTGTAGATAAAAGCGAGCCACTTGTTTTTATGGCAGAAATAGGCGTGCTTATGCTTATGTTTTCGGCAGGCCTTGAAACCGATTTAAAGGAAATTAAGTCTACCGGCGCAGTTGCACTTTTTGTTGCTGCAATGGGGGTTGTGGTTCCACTTGGTCTTGGATATTTGCTTTATTCGGCTTTTTACGGCTTTGCAGCAGTAGGCTCTACAGACTTTTGGACGGCAATTTTCATTGGCGTTATTATGACAGCCACTTCGGTTGGCATTACGGTAGAAGTCCTGCGTGAGCTTGGCAAGCTTAAAAGCAAGGTTGGCACAATAATTTTAAGCGCAGCTATAATAGATGACGTTATTGGCATTGTTTTATTAGCCTTTGTAACAGGACTTTCGGCATCCGACGGTGGTGGACTTGCTGCAGCAGGCTTGGTAATTTTAAAAACCGTGCTTTTCTTTGTTTGTTCTATAGTTGCAGGCATAGTTATTCACAAGGTTTTCTATTGGCTTGAAAAATATCGTCCCCACACAAGACGTGTGCCAATTTTCAGCCTTGTAACCTGCCTTTTGTTCTCTTACGCTGCCGAAGCGATATTTGGTATTGCCGACATTACAGGCGCATTTGTTGCAGGTGTTATTATAAGAACGGTTAAGGGTGCAGTTGAAGATACGTCTAAAAAGCTGGATATTAGTTCTTATATGATTTTCACACCCGTTTTCTTTGCATCTATCGGTATAAAGGTTAATATAGAATTTGCAAATATCGGCTCTACATTATTAATTTTTGCACTTTGTTTTGCCGTGGTTGCAATGCTTGCAAAGGCATCGGGTTGTTTTGTGGCATCTAAACTTTGCAGATTTGGCAATAAAGATGCCCTTCGAATTGGCGTTGGTATGATGGCAAGGGGCGAAGTTGCGCTAATTGTTGCAACCAAAGGTGTAGAAGCAGGGGTCTTAAATTCGGAATTCTTTATTGCTGTTATAGCCTTAATAATTATATCTTCAATTTTAACCCCCGTATTTTTAAAAGGACTTTATAAAGAATTGTAAATTGTATTTGCAAAAGAAATAATATGTGATATACTGTTCTTGAGGTGAGTACAAATGCTTGAAGTTTTACATACTGTACTTAATGTAGGGCTTGAAAAACCCGTGAAACTTTTACACGTTACCGACGTACATATTTGCGAAGTAAGCGAACTTGACGAGCCTTGGCAACAAGAATTAATGAGGGAAAGAATCGGCGTGTTCCAGCGTGAAGGCAAATTTCCCGAAAAAACACCCGAAGAATTCTTTAAAGAGTCTATTTCCTTGGCAAAAGAGCTTGGCGCAACCCTTGTTGTAACAGGCGACGTGTACGATATTCACACAAAAGGAAACCTTAAAAAGTTTAAAGACTTAATTAAGGGCGAAGATATGATGTTTTCCCCCGGTGGACACGAATATCAGTATCAAATTGTGCGCACCCTTGAAGAACCCGATGGTTACGGCGCAAAAATGGAAAAGCAGCTTCGTGAAGAACTGCCCGAATTCGACATAGATTTCGAATGCCGAGAAATTGGTGGCGTAAACGTAATAACAGCCAACAACGCGCTAGATTATTACCCTGCATATACTGTGGAAAGGTTTGAAGAAACCCTTAAAAACGGTCTTCCCACAATTGTTTTTTCACACGACCCACTTGACGACAAGCTTTTAAACAAAACCGAAGCTTACCACGAAAATGTGAAAATCACAAAAGAAGAGTACGAAATAAGCCACAGAATGCTTGATGCACTTAAATCAAACCCACAGGTTGTAACCACCTTTACAGGCCACAACCACATAACCCGTGAATATGAAATTGACGGAAAAATGCACTACTTAACAGGTGGACTGTTTAAGGGCATTTGCCGTTTAATAGAAATAATTTAATTTTTGGAGGAGTTTTGTATGTTAGCAGCGCAAATTGCGGCAACCATAATATTTGCGACAATGTTCGTGCTTATTGTTATGGATAAAATCGAGCGCCATTATGTAACGCTCGGTTGTGGCGCACTCACCCTAATTGGCGTTTTCGGTATTCTTTTACCACAAAATAAACTTGGTGCTATTTGGGATACATTAGCGCTTAAAAACCTTGTTCACCTTGACTTCTGGTGGGCAGACCCCAACGCTGCGCACGCAGCATCCCACGGTGGTATAGACTGGGCAACCATTATATTCCTTGCAGGTATGATGATAATGGTTGAAGGCATGGCAAAATCCGGCTTCTTCCGTTGGATATGTATGCTTCTTGCAAAATGGGTAAAATATAAGGTTGTTCCCTTATTTATTGCCTTTATGGTTATGTCTGCGTTCCTTGCAATGTTCATTGACAGTATTACTGTTATCCTTTTCCTTGCAGCAATTACCATTGAACTTGCAAAGCTCTTAAAGTTTAACCCAATTCCAATGATTTTGGCAGAAATCTTCTGCGCAAACCTTGGTGGTTCTGCAACAATGTGTGGCGACCCTCCAAACATCATTATTGGTTCTGCTTTACATTATTCTTTCACAGATTTCTTATTAAACACAGGTCTTATTGCAGGACTCGGCCTTATTGTTATTGTGGTTTACTTCTATCTTGTTAATCGCAAAACACTTAAAGAAGCATCGGCTGTTCAAATAGATACAGCAGGTATGCCTTCTCCCGAATCTGCAATTACAAGCAAAAAAGACTTTTTCATTAGCATTGGTATTTTCCTTTTAGCAGTAGTTCTTCTTATAACCCACGCAAATACAGGTCTTTCGGTTGCAACTATCGGTCTTGGCATTGCTATAATTACAATGCTTACTGCAGGTAAAAACCTTCCCGAAATTATGAGCAAGGTAGACTATAAAACTCTACTTTTCTTCGTGGGTCTGTTTATGGTTGTAGGTGGTCTTGAACAAACCGATATTTTAGTTCTTATGGCTAAATTCATTGAAAACATTTCGGGCGGCAACCTAATTGTAATGGTAATCATCATTGTTTGGCTTTCTGCTATTGCTTCCGCATTTGTCGATAACATTCCGTTTGCAGCAACAATGGTGCCAATTATTACAGCCCTTGCAACAAACGATGCAATGCTTGCAACTCTTGCTTGGTCGCTTGCAATGGGTACCGATATTGGTGGTTGCGCTACTCCTATCGGCGCTTCTGCTAACGTTGTTGGCGTATCGGTTGCAGGTAAAAACGGTTACCGTATCGGTTGGGGCAAATACTGCTTACAGGCAGCGCCTGCAACGGTTATCGTTCTTGCAATTTCAACACTCGTAATAATTTTAAGATATTGCGTATAATATAAAATAAGGGAGGAATAAATATGGCAAAACGTTTCATTATTGCTATTGGCCGTGAGTTTGGCAGCGGCGGAAAGCACGTAGGCAGAGCTTTGGCAAAGGAACTTGGCGTTAACCTTTACGATAGAAATATTGTTGAAAAGGTTGCAAGCGAACTTGAAGTAGATTCCGAACAGCTTATGGCTTACGCTAAAAAGAAAAAGCGTCCCTTCTTCCATAAAACAGTTAAAGGACATACAACTTCCTTTGAAGACCATGTGGCAAATATGCAGTTCGATTATATTAAAAAGCTTGGCGAATCGGACGAATCTTTTGTAATTGTTGGCCGTTGCGCCGAAGAAATTTTAAAAGATTATGATGGTGTAATTTCCATTTTCGTAAAGGGCGACCGTGAATACAGAATCGCAAGAGTTATGAAGCAATTCGGCATAGACCGTCCCTCTGCAATCGAAAAAATGGATCGCCACGACCGTACACGTAAGTACTACCACGACCGTTATTGTAAGGGTAAGTGGGGCGAAGTTGATACCTATGACCTTTGTGTTGATGCAACCTATTTCGGTACAGAAGGCACAGCAGACTTCATTAAAGAATACATTAAACGCCGTTTAGGCGAATAGAAAAAAGCACCCCTAACGGAGTGCTTTTTTCAGTGGCGTAGGGCGGGGCCTTGGTCCCGCCGTTTTATTGTAGGGGACGGCATCTTTGACGTCCCGTCCAAAAGCGCCAAACGCCTAGGAAAGTGAGCGCCTACGGAGTGAAATAAATGCGTCGCAGACACCTTTTTTATTCTTTATTATTTATTATTTAAACTTGTGCCGTAGGCACACCATTCCCTTGGCCCTAGGCACTTGGCGCTCGGCCCTGTGCATTTGGCGCTCGGCCCTACAGTCCCCCCCTTGCAATTTGTAGTAAAATGTGTTAAAATCGGTAAAAATAATGTTAGAGTAGAAAAATCAGCGTATAGTGTCGCTTGGACGGGGAGTTGCCAAACGAACGAAGGAGTTTTCCGCGGTTGGTTTTTCGCATCCCGCTAACCAAAGAAGAAACCTTTTGTCTTCTTTCCTAGTGGGGAAGGAGGCTTTTTAATTTGAAAAACAAAAAATATCTGTTTTCGCTTATACTAACGGCAATTTTTACTGCGCTTACCGTGGTTATAAGCCGTTTTTTATCATTTAATGTTTGGAATATGAGCATAGGTTTTTCCTTTGTTGGAATTATGCTTTGTGGTATGCTGTTAAACCCACTTTGGGGTGGCGCTTGTGGCGCCTTGGCCGATTTTATTGGCGCAATTCTTTTCCCCTTCGGCCCATATTTTCCGGGTTTTACGGCAACTGCATTTTTAAGTGGCGCAATTTTCGGTTTTGTAGGCACGGCTGCAAAAAAGTATAAAAACTTTTGGGTTATTGCCCTTGTGCTGTTAACAGCAAAGGAAATTGTGTGTTCGTTAGTACTAAATTCTTTATTTATTAACATTTTATACGGTGGTGGGTTTATAGCTGTCGCTGTTTCAAGAATTCCACTTTCTGCCGTAACACTTGTATTAGAATTTGCCTTCGCTTTGCTTCTTGGCAAAAGCGTTTTGCCCAAAATTAGAAAGGAAGTTTAAACCATGTCAGTTTTTACCAATAAAACGGTTTTCAGCACCAAACCCCAAACCTGTTCCGAAACAGAGAATGCTTGCTACAAGGCACTTGAAGAACTTGGCATTGAATTTGAAGGTGTTTCCCACGAACATATTGGCACCATTGAAGGTTTAATTGAAGTTGTTGAGGTTTTAGGCGCACCCATACACAAAAATCTGTTTTTGTGCAACGCCCAAAAGACCGATTTTTATTTGCTTGTAATGCCGGGCGAAAAACCCTTTAAAACAAAACTTTTATCGCCACAACTTGGTTGTTCGCGCCTTTCCTTTGCACCGGGCGAATTTATGGAAGAAAAAATTAATTGCACACCCGGTTCGGCATCGGTTTTTGGGCTTCTGTTTGATAAATCGTTAAATGTAAGACTTGTTATTGATAAGGATATTAAAAATTCCGAATTTTTCGGTCTTCACCCCTGCGACAATTCTTCTAGCCTTAAAATTAAAACTACCGATATTTTAGAAAAATTAATTCCCCACACCCACCATACACCTACGTTTGTAGAGTTGTAATAAGGGCCAAGGGCCAGATGCCAAGGGCCGAACGTCCAGGGCCAAGGGCCAAGGGAAAGGTGTCGCTTTGCGACACGTATAGACGGGACGCCCGTTACGCCGTCCCCTACAAAAACGGCGGGACCAAGGCCCCGCCCTACGCTCGCCGTGAAGTTTTATATAATTTTGTGCCGAAGGCACTCATTCACTAGGCCCTGGGCCCTTTGCCCTGTCCCCTTTTTTGCGAGTCCCACTCGCAAAAAAAGACCACGAAAGTGGTCTTTTTTCTTATGCTTCAAATTTAATTGCTTTTTGTAATTTACGGTTTTTAGATGCTACTGCAATTTCTTGGTTAACTGCGTCAATTAAAAGTGGGCAGTCTTCAAGTTTATCGGCTGCAGCTTTAAAACGGTCGGCGCTTTTACCAATGGCAGAGGTTAAAAGTGCAATAACAAGGTTTACGCTTGCTCTGTCGCCTGCAACAAAAATATCTGCAAACATATCCATAAGCTTTTTAACAGCCTTTTTGTTGTTTTCGTCTAATGTTTTTCTAATTTCGGGTACGAAGTAGGTAGTGCCGAAATCAAGTGGAAGGAACTTACCCTTTGTATCTACATATTCTTTATATGTGTCTTTAAGTTCGGGGTAGTTTGCAAGAAGCTTTGCAGTTAAAGTATCGGAATTAATTTTTCCTGCCGATGCTGTGGGAAGCTCGGTAGCAGAAATTCTTTTTTTGTTTTCCTTAACACCTAACGCCTTTTTTGCAGAATCTACAAAGTCAATACCAACGCATACAGCATCGTTTTTATTGCTGCTTTCATCGAAAAGGTAGGAAGATGTAAGTGTGTACTCGCCGGTAGCACCATCGGTAATATCGGCAATGTATAATTTGTAAAGGGTATTTTCGCTATCGAACTCTACCTTTAAAGATTTAGTATTGTTTTCAAAAACGCCGTCTTTTTCTACAAAACTATTTTCATCTAAAAAAGATTTCATTTCGCCAATTACGACGTCAAAATATGTGTTTTCCAAAAAATTCACTTCCAAAAATAATAATTTAAATCATTATACCATAGTATGCCCTATTTGTCAAAAGACTTTATTTTGCGTGCAAGATATAAAAAGGGTGTATCAAGAATAGATGTTACAACGTAAATTAAGTAGCCCGAAACAATTATTGAAAGAAGGGTTTTTGTGGGGTAAATGCCGTAAAATGCAACGGTGTTGAAAAGCACCGTGTTAACAATTTGCGCAGTAAGTGTGGCGCCGTTGTTGCGAAGCCACAGAAATTTCTTTTTGTCGCCGGTCTTTTTTTCGGTAAGAGCCCATATTCTATGGTAAAGGAATACGTCTAACTTTTGGGAAACAATGTAACCAAGCAGCGATGCAAAAAGAAGCCTTGGGGTTACCGAAAATACCGTTTTAAGCGCAGGGGTTACCCAGTCGGACTCGGCAGGGGTGTACAAAAACCAGCTTTGCGAAATTACAACCATTGCCACGGCTGCAAACATACCAAGATGCACGGCCTTGTGCGCAGCCTTTTTGCCTTCGTTTTCGCTTAAAATATCGGTCATAAGGTAGGTCGAAGCGAAAAGCACGTTGCCAAGTGTTTGCTCCATACCAAATGCCTTTACAAGAATTAAAACCTCAACGTTAGCAAGAATTGTAATTATGGCATTAAATGCATAAATGCCACCCTTGCCAAAAAATTTGTAGACTAAAACGGTGGTCAGGTTAATTACAACCAATGAAATAATTAAAATTAGTTCGTTCATAAAAACTCCTTCGTAGTGGGGAAAATAAAAAAAGCGCCCACTACGGCGCAAAAACAGTTATGGTGCATATAGCAAAACGCGTGGCGCAAAAAGCCTGCTATCGTACGCTAAACAAAAACACCTAATACCTATATTTCCCGTAGTTTTGATTTGCCTTAATAGGCAGGCAGGATGGTTTCGAACTGCCGAAAGGTATTTTAGCACTATGTAATAAATTAGTCAAGCCTTTTTAACAAAATTAGGTGAATATGCGACAGATAGGCGACATCGGCTAAAATTCACCTAATTTTATTAAGCACTAACCAAAATAAATGTGTTAAAATTTTGCTAATGCCACTTGAATAAACAAAACAAGTATGTTAAAATTAAACATTATTTGATATAAGGAGTTACTATGGCAAACGTAACAGAATTTTTCGGAACAAATGTCTTTAACGAAAGCGTAATGAAGGAACGTCTACCCAAAGACACCTTCGAGCTTGTTCAAAGAGCTATACATAACAACAAGCGCCTAGATTTAGAAACGGCTGCAATAGTTGCCAACGCCATGAAAGATTGGGCAATTGAAAAGGGCGCAACCCACTACACCCATTGGTTCCAGCCAATGACAGGCGTTACTGCCGAAAAGCACGATAGTTTTATTTGCCCTAAAAAAGACGGCAATATAATTATGGACTTTTCGGGTAAAGAGCTTGTTCAGGGCGAAACCGACGCTTCAAGCTTCCCGTCGGGTGGACTTCGCGCTACCTTCGAAGCAAGAGGCTATACTGCTTGGGACCCAACTTCTTTTGCTTTCTTAAAGGAAGGCGTGCTTTGCATTCCCACAGCATTCTGCTCATACAGTGGCGAAGCGCTCGATAAAAAGACACCACTTCTTCGCAGTATGGAAGCTATTAACAAGCAGGCGCTTCGTGTGTTAAAACTTTTCGGCAACGAAGATGTTACTGCAGTTAAAACCACCGTTGGACCCGAACAGGAATACTTCCTTGTAGATAAAGATACATACCTTGCCCGAAAAGATTTAGTTTACACAGGCCGCACCCTTTTTGGCGCAATGCCACCTAAAGGACAGGAGCTTGACGACCACTATTTCGGCACAATTAAAACTCGCGTTAAGGCGTTTATGACCGAAGTTGACACAGAACTTTGGAAGCTAGGCGTTACATCTAAAACCGAGCATAACGAAGCAGCCCCTGCACAGCACGAGCTAGCTCCTGTTTTTGCAACCACAAATATTGCAGTAGACCACAACCAAATTACAATGGAACTGCTTCAAAGAATTGCAAAGAAGCACGGTCTTGCCTGCCTTTTACACGAAAAGCCTTTCGATGGTGTTAACGGTAGTGGTAAGCACGACAACTGGTCAATTTCTACATCAACAGGTGTAAACCTTTTAAATCCGGGCGAAACACCTTATGAAAACGCACAGTTCTTATTATTCCTTTGTGCCGTAATTAAGGCTGCAGACGAATATCAAGACCTGCTTCGCATTTCAATTGCATCGGCAGGAAACGACCACCGTCTTGGTGCGCTTGAAGCACCACCTGCAATTGTTTCTATGTTCTTGGGCGACGAACTTTCCGAAATTTTAGAAGCAATTAAAAAGGATGAACCCTACGGTGGCAAAGAAAAGGAAACCTTAAAGGTTGGCGTTCACGTTCTTCCTAAATTCCCCAAAGACACTACCGACAGAAACCGTACTGCACCCCTTGCATTTACAGGTAACAAGTTCGAATTCCGTATGCTTGGTTCTTCCGATTCGGTTTCTGAACCTAACGTTGTGCTTAATACTGCAGTGGCAGAATCTTTACGCCTTTTTGCCGACGAACTTGAAGCAGCCGAAGACTTCGAAACTGCACTTCACGGCTTAATTCGCAAAACCGTTAAGCAGCACGACCGTATTATTTTCAACGGCAACTGTTACGATGAAGCGTGGGTAAAAGAAGCAGCAGCAAGGGGACTTTCCAACCTTGAAACCACCCCCGATGCATTACCACACTTGCTTGACGAAAAGAACGTTAAGCTCTTTACAACCCACAAAATTTACACCGAAAACGAGCTTAAAAGCCGTCTTGAAATTCTGCTTGAAAACTACTGCCACATTTTAAGCATAGAAGCAAAAACAATGGCAGATATGGCAAGAAAAGATATACTTCCTGCCGTTTCTCGCTATGTTGTAGATTTAGCAGAAGCAGTTAGCGTTGGTAACATTATTGGCGAAGATTTAAGAGAAAGCTTCGAAGCCGTTACAGCAAAAGAACTTACAGCCCTAAAGGCTACAGCTTTTGGCGAGCTTACACTTCTTGAAAAGGCAACTGCAAAGGCAAAGGATATTGAAAATTCTGCCGACCGTGCAGTATATTATAAGAATTCTGTAATTCCCGTAATGGAAGCCCTTCGCAAAACGGTAGACACAATGGAAACCTTAACCTGCGAAGATTATTGGCCAATGCCAAACTACTATTAATAGTAGTGCATTTGAAAATTGTACCGGCATTACAAGTATTGCAGGTTTTAATGGAGTAACCCAAATGGGAGAAAATGCATTTCGTGGTTGCACTAGTTTGGCGAGC
>JAFOFE010000093.1 GCA_017387475.1 Clostridia bacterium
ATTAAGGTAACAACCGAAGAAAATGCGCAAGGCGAAGTTAAAATGTTTCTTAACCACCTTAACGATTTCGATGGTTGGAACGAAAAAAACAGAATGTTCGCATTAGTTGAACTCAAAGCAGGCGAAGAAGTAGAATTCCATGTACATGAAAACGAATTTGAAAGCTATTATATCCTTTCGGGTAAAGCACTTTATACCGACCACGACGAAACCTTCGAAATCGCAGAAGGCACCGTTACATTTACCCCTTCGGGCAAAGGACACGGCATAAAAAACATTGGCAACGAAATGCTTAAATTCATTGCACATATTGTTAAGGATTAATTAGTATGAAAATTAATTTTATGTCCTTTAACACGCAACATTGCTTAAATTACTTACAGCAAAAAATAGACTTCGATATTATGGCAAAAGCTATTATGGAATGTGGCGCCGATATTATAGGTCTTAACGAAATGCGCGATAAAGGCCCCGACGCAGAATACGAAGCGCAAACTAAAATAATTGCCGAAAAATTAGGCTGTTACCATTATTTTGCCAAAGCAATAGATTTCGGTGGTGTAAACCCTTACGGCAATGCGCTAATATCTAAATATCCCATACTTTCTGCCGAAGTTGTGCCGGTTCCTGAGCCTGAAGTAAGGGGATATAATGGCTACTACGAAGACCGTTGTTTGCTTAAAGCAGTAATTGACGTTAACGGTCAAAAAATTTCGGTTTTGGTAATTCATTTTGGCCTTAACCCCGATGAAGCCGAAAATGCAGTAAAAGCCGTGGTTTCAAATCTGCCCGAAAATAAGGTTATACTTATGGGAGATTTCAACCTGCCACCCGAAAGCGAACTTCTTTTACCCATAAAAGAAAGGCTTTTCGATACTGCAAAGCTGTTTAATAAAGAAAAGTTAAGCTATCCTTCGGATGCCCCGTATATTAAAATAGATTACATTTTTACAAGCAATGATATAAAGGTTTTATCGGCAGATATTCCCGAAATTATTGCATCTGACCACAGACCACATACAGCTACAATAGAAATATAACTTAAACCGTCTGTAAACAGACGGTTTTTTGTTGCAATAAGCTTATATATTTGATATAATTATATAATAATATTTTAAATAGGGTAGGTGAGAAATTTGAGGTTTAAACGCTGGGTAGTAGAAGCACCCCTTAAAAGTTTGGCTGCAGAACTTGCAGAAGAATGTAATGTGGACCCGTTTGTTGCGCTTATCGCAGCAGGCAGAGGTTATACCGAGCCTGAACTTCTAGAAGAATTTCTTACAGATGAAGTAATTTTATCCGACCCTTATGAACTTGCCGATATCGAAAAGGCTGCCGAAATAATTAACGATGCCATTTATAGCGAAGAAAAAATTGCCGTTTTCGGCGATTATGATGTAGACGGCGTTACAGCCACAACCCTAATGTATAGCTATCTTAAAAATCGTGGCGCAAGGGTTTCTTACATTATACCCGACCGTGAAAAAGACGGTTACGGCATAAATATTCCTGCCATAGATAAACTAAAGGCAGAAGGGACCGATTTAATTGTTACGGTCGATAACGGCATTGCAGCTAACAGCGAAATAGACTACGCTAAAAGCCTTGGAATAAAGGTTGTTGTTACCGACCACCACCTGCCACAAGGCGAGCTTCCAAATGCCGATGCTGTGGTTAACCCACACAGAGCAGATGACTTTAGTTTCTTTAAAGAAATTTGTGGCGCATTTGTTGCCTTTAAGGTCGTTTGTGCTGTAGAAGGCAAAACGGCAGAAGAAATGCTTTACGATTATGGCGACCTTGTTGCGCTTGGTACAGTTGCCGATATTATGCCACTTGTAAACGAAAATCGTGCCGTTGTTCGTGAAGGTGTGCGCCTTATTGCGAATGGCACAAGACGTGGTCTTACAGCACTCCTTCGTGCTGCAGGAATTGAACCGGATGCCGTTACAGCATCTAAATTAGCCTTCGGTATTGCCCCACGTTTAAACGCTGCCGGCAGAGTAGGGGATGCAGCTCGTGCCGCTGAACTTTTACTTACCGATGACGACGAAGTTGCCGAAGGTCTTTCTTCGGTGCTTAATAACGAAAATATTCGTCGCCAATCACTCGAAAAACAAATACTTGCCGAAGCTTACGAAATTGTAGAGAAAAAAGGCTACAAACATAACAGGGTTATCGTGGTAAACTCTCAAGGCTGGCACGGTGGCGTTCTTGGTATTGTGGCTTCGCGCCTTTGCGAAAAATATGCCAAACCTTGCATAGTGCTTTCTTCACAAGATGGCATAGCAAATGGGTCTGCAAGAAGTATAAAAGGCTTTTCAATATACGAAGCGCTTAAAGACTGTTCGTACATTCTTTCTAAATTCGGTGGACACGAAATGGCTGCAGGTCTTACCCTTTACGAAGATCAAATAGATAGCTTTAGAACGGCAATTAATAATTACGCTAACCGTTTTGCAAAGCTTTTGCCCGAACTTCGTTTAGACTGCAAATTAAACCCTGCAGCGCTTTCGGTAGACCTTGCTGAAGAACTTAAAGTGCTGGAACCCTTCGGCACAGGCAACCCAACTGTTCTTTTTGGAATTTACGATATTAACATAGAAAAAATATCTGTTGTGGGTCAGGGCAAGCATTTAAGGCTTACCTTTTCTAAAGGCGATATAAGCTTTTCTGCAATGCTTTTTGGAACCACAGCCGAAGAATTTGAATATTGTGTTGGCGATAAGGTAGATATTGCAGTTAACATAGATACAAATGTTTATAATAACAACCTTTCGCTTACTATACAAATAAAAGAAATCAGAAAAAATGGCATTAACGAAGAAAAATTAGTGCAAGATTTATCCTTGTATGAAGATTTCAAATCGGGGTTAGATAAAGATTTTAATGCCATTATTCCAACCAGAGAAGATGTTGTAGTAATTTATAAACAACTTTTAAATAAAGGCACCAGTTTAGATAAACTTGTTGTGGCAAACATTAATACCATTGGCTATGCTAAAACCTTAATTATTGCCGAAGCATTATGCCAACTTAAAATCTGTTCTATTTTCGATGTGGAAAATACAAAGGTAATAAAAATAGTAGACTCTACAACAAAAACAAATCTTACCGATGCTAAAATACTTAAACAGTTAAGGGGTGAATATATTGGAACTTGAACTTAAATATGAAAAAAGCTTCGAGGCGCTTCGTGCACTTATCGAAGAACAAAACGGCAAATATGATATAGACCTAATACGCCGTGCGTTCGAAGTTTGCGTTAATGGTCATAAAGGTCAGTTCCGTAAATCTAAAGAAGAATATTATATTCATCCGTTAAACGTTGCAAAGCTTATTGTTGGTCTTGGTATGGATTCGCAGGCAATTGCTGCAGCACTTTTACACGATGTTGTTGAAGATACCGATACCAGCATAGAAGAAATCAAAGCAGATTTTGGCGCAGATGTTGCCCTTATAGTAGACGGTGTTACAAAAATTGGTCGTATCCAATATGTTTCTCGTGAACAACAGCAGGCAGAATCACTTCGCAAAATGCTTATTGCAATGGGTAAAGATATCCGTGTAATAATCATAAAGCTTGCCGACCGTCTGCACAATATGCGCACAATTGAATCTATGCCCGAACAAAAGCAGCGTGATAAGGCGCTTGAAACCATAGAAATTTATGCGCCAATTGCTCATAGACTTGGTATCAGACCAATTAAAGAAGAACTTGAAGACCTTGCTTTCAAAACCCTTGACCCAATTGCGTACCGAGAAATTGAAACACTTCTAGCTTCTAAAAAAGATTTCAGGGAAAAGACCTTTAAAGCTATAAGAGAGCGTATTGAAGAACGCCTTTCTCACGATATGCCTGGAATTGAATTTGTGCTTCAGTCAAGAGTTAAATCTATCCCCGGAATTTACCGTAAAATGTTCATTCAGGGCAAAGACTTCGACGAAATTTACGATGTTTATGCCTTAAGAATTATTACCGATACAGCAACCGACTGTTATAATGTTCTTGGCATTATGCACGATATGTTCCGTCCCATTCCAAACAGGTTTAAGGACTATGTGGCTACACCAAAGCCAAATATGTATCAGTCGCTTCATACTACTGTTATTGGCCGTGAAGCCGTTCCGTTCGAAATTCAAATTCGTACCTTCGATATGCACCACACAGCCGAATACGGTATTGCTGCGCATTGGAAATATAAAGAAGGCGTAACTGCGTCCGACAAGCAAATGGAAGATCGTCTTGCTTGGATAAGACAAATGCTTGAAAACGACGAAGAAGATGCTTCGGACCTTGTTCGAACCATTAAAATAGACCTATCCGAAGAAGATACCTTTGCCGTTACACCAAAGGGCGATGTTATCAACCTTCCTGCAGGCGCTACAGTAATAGACTTTGCTTTTGCAATTCACTCGGCTGTAGGCGTTAGAATGATAGGCGCAAAGGTAGATAGTAAAATAGTACCTATAAACCATGTTGTTAAAACGGGCGAAGTTATTGAAATTTTAACCACCAATGCACAAGGACACGGCCCTTCTCGAGATTGGCTTAACATTGCAGTAACAAGTTCTGCAAAGGCTAAAATTCGTTCTTGGTTTAAAAAGGAAAGACGCGAAGAAAATATCGAAACAGGCAGAAACTCGCTTGAAAGTGAACTGCGCAGAAACTCTGTGGTTATGCCCGAAAAAGAAATGCGTGAATTCCTTGAAGAAGTTGCCAAAAAGCAAAAATGCGCAAACCTTGAAGAACTTTACGCTGCAATTGGTTACGGCGGAATTAGCCTTGAAAAACTTGTTCCACGAATTAAGGAAGACTATACAAGACTTCTTAAAACAGCCGAAAAACCGTCTATCGAAGACTATATTAAAAAGCATGTTGTTAAAAGTCCCGAAGGCGTTGTTATTGAAGGAATTGAAAACTGCCTTGTTAAGTTGTCAAAATGTTGTGCGCCACTTCCGGGCGACGATATTATCGGCTTTATAACAAGGGGACACGGTGTTTCTGTACACAAAAAAGACTGTGTCAATGTTCCTAAAGACTTTAAAACAATACCCGAACCTGAACGCTGGATAAACGCATATTGGGTAGACGCAGGACAGACTAACTTCACATCTGCACTTCAAATTTCTGCAGTAGACCGCGACGGTATTCTGGCCGAAGTTACCAACGTTCTATTTAATATGAGAGTAGGCTTACACGCCGTAAATGCAAGATCTATAAAGGGTGGCAACTGCGCTATTACAGTTACCGTTTCGGCAGCTAGTGTAGAACACCTTAAAAGTATTATCGCAAGGCTTAATAAGCTTGAAGGCGTGTATATGGTCGAAAGAATTAACCAGTAGGTGAAACTGTGGAAATTAAATGTATAAATTTCGGTGGTATGGGGGCTAATTGCTACCTTGTAGCTACACAAGACGTTAGAATTGTTATAGACCCATTCCGTATCGATAGCAGAATAGAAGAATTCTTAAACTGCGATAAACCTAAATATGTCTTTTTAACCCACTGCCATTTCGACCACATTTTAGGTGCCGAAGAAATAAGAGAAAAATGTGGCGCCAAAATTGCTATTGGCGAACACGATGCCATAGGTCTTACCGACCCATATTTTAGCTTAAGTGAAATGGCAGGCTTTAATCAAAAACCGTTTAGTGCCGACATTTTGTTTAAAAACGGTCAGGTTTTTGAAGAAGGCAATACAAAAATAAAGGTGCTTCACACACCTGGCCATACGGCAGGCTCGGTCTGCTATTTCTTTGAAGATATCATCTTTACGGGCGATACCTTGTTCGAAGGAACAATTGGCAGAACAGATTTCCCAACGGGAGATTTTGCCGTAATAAATAAATCTCTTAAATTGTTAAAAGACCTTACGGAAGATTATAAAATTTATTCCGGACACGGCCTTTCAACAACCCTTTCAAGAGAAAAACTAACCAACCCATACCTAATCTAATCGGAGAAGTAATTTTTAATGAATCTTTGCAATATAAATCACGGCTTTAATTACGAACTGGAAAAACTCTGCCGTATATTTTTGCCTTACGAAAAAATAAGCGTAATGAACGAAATAGTCAAAAGTGAAATTTATGCGGTCTGCAAAATAGAAGACTGCAACTGCTTCGCATACCTTAATTTTTTCGGAAAAGAATTTGAAAACACGCTTACTTCGCCCGACAGTACCGATAAAGAAAAAGAACTAACAATAGCCACCTGCCTTTTTAACTGTTTTGTAGAAGCAACAGGCTATAAATCTGAATGGGGACTTTTAACGGGTGTGCGCCCGGCAAAACTTTTTTCAAGACTTATGGAAAAAGACGGCACAAAATCGGCAGAAGATTATTTCGAAAACAGGCTTCTTGTAAGCCGTGAAAAAACTAGTCTGTGCAAAGAAACTTCGGTATCCGAAGAAGCTATTACCACTAAAAACAGTCCTAATTCTTTTAGCCTTTATATTTCAATTCCGTTTTGCCCAAGCAGATGCTCATATTGTTCCTTTGTTTCCCATTCGGTAGACAAAGCAGGAAAATTAATAGATGAATATGTAAAACTGCTTTGCGAAGAAATTAAGGAAACCGGCAAGGTTGCAAAAGAAGAAAATCTTAAACTCGAAACGGTTTATATCGGTGGTGGAACACCGGTTGCCATAAGCGCAAACCAAATAAGCCAAATAATGAATACTGTTAAAGAAAATTTCGATTTAACAGCTATTCAAGAATATACCGTTGAAGCAGGCAGACCCGATGCTATTGATAAAGAAAAACTAATGGCAATAAAACAGGGTGGCGCTACAAGAATAAGCGTTAACCCACAAACAATGAATAATGCCGTACTTAAAGAAATTGGCAGAAACCATACTGCAGAACAAACCGTTAGCGCACTAAAACTTGCAAAAGAGTTAGGCTTTAATAATATAAATATGGACTTAATTGCAGGCCTTCCAACCGATACGGTAGAAAGCTTCAAAAACACACTGGATATTTTATTAAAGCTAGACCCCGAAAGTATTACGGTACATTCTTTATCTGTAAAGCGCGCCTCTAATATTTCAAGGGAAAACGAGCTTCCCGAAATTGAAACAGGAAAAATTGCTTCCGAAATGGTGCAATACGCAAGAAAAACGCTTGAAGCTAAAGAAATTTTGCCATACTATATGTATCGCCAAAGTAAAACGGTTGGCAATTTAGAAAACGTAGGCTACGCAAAAAAAGGCTACGAAGGTCTTTATAATGTGTATATTATGGATGAAACCCATACAATTTTAGCTTGTGGCGCTTCGGCAGTAACAAAACTCAGGGAGCCAAACGGCGCTTATATAGAAAGAATTTTCAATTTTAAATACCCGTATGAATATATAAGCCGTTTTAGTGAAATACTAGAGCGCAAAAAGGGTATAAACAGGTTCTATCAGAACTATCCTATTTAATGTAAAACCATAGCTTACAGGAGGTTTTTATATGAATTTTGATAACATTTTAAATAAAGCAAAAGATGTTTTTGAAACAGCCTATAAAAAAGCAGACGGTGCAATTTCTGTTCAAAAACAAAAATTCGATATAGCAGGTCTTGAAAACAAACTTTCTAAAGACTACGAAGCACTTGGTAAGCTTTGTTTTGAAGAAATGCAAAAGGGCGCATTTGCCGACAACCAAAACTTCTTAAGTGTAGCAGAAGAAATTAAAATTAAAACTGCACAAATAGAAGAACTTCAAGCAGAAGTGTTAAAGGCAAAAAACAAAAAACGCTGTGCTAAATGTGGCGCTGCAATTGAAAAAGGTTCGGCATTTTGCAATGTCTGTGGAGAAAGTGTAAACGAGGAATAACCTTATGAAAGATGTTTTAAAAGTAGGCTACGTTGTAGCAGATGAAGACGAATATGCACCACTTCGAAATAAAGTAGATGCACTTTCGGCAAAAAGAAGCGATTTTTATACACGTGAAGGTCATGTGTTTTCCTTTGAAAAGGACGGCAAAACAATAGAAGTTCATTCAATTCTTTGTGGAATTGGTATGGTTAACGCTGCTGCTGCAGCAACATTTCTTGCAGGCGAAGGCGCTAATATAATTCTTTGTTCAGGTCTTTCGGGTGGTATTAGTGGAATTAAAAGGGGAGAACTTACCATTGGTACAGAATACATTGAACACGATTTCGATCTTACCCCTTTAGGCTATGAAATGTGCAAAAAACCCTTGCAGAAATATGTTTATAAGGCTGATGAAGCTTTGTTAGATGTGCTTTGTAGCATTTACCCCGATTTAAAGCGTGGCGTAATTGTTAGTGGCGACTGCTTTGTAGGCGATAATAACAAAAAAGAATTCTTAAAAAATACATTCGGCGCCATGTCTTGCGATATGGAATCTGCTGCTGTTGCGTATGTTTGCGACCTTGCAGGAATACCCTTTGCAGCCATAAGAAGAATATCCGACGACGCAGGTAACGATGCTGCAGATAGCTATACCGATATGAATAACCTTCGCGAAGATGTACTTATCGATTTGTTAATTGAAGCTGTCGAAAAGTTTTTTAATTACAATATTCTGTGGAATTAACCAAAAATTTGCACTAAATTTTGATTATTTGTTCCAATTGTAAGTATTTTTAACGAAAACTAGTTGATTTCAGGAGTAAAATATGGTAAAAATAATAGCAGAAGGCTGTGATGGTAAATACACCATAAATCAGCTTTTAACAGTAATGGAAGCACTCCGTAGCCCAGGTGGTTGTCCTTGGGATATGGAACAAACCCATAGTAGCATTAAAAACGACGCACTCGAAGAAGTCTACGAAGTGGTCGATGCTATCGATACGGGCGATATTCCTGCACTTTGCGAAGAACTTGGTGATATGCTTTTACAGGTTGTATTTCATTCGCAAATTGCAAAAGAAGAAAACGAATTCACCTTTGAAGATGTGGTAGACGGAATTTGCAAAAAACTTATTCTTCGCCACCCACACGTATTCGGAAGCGAAAGCGTTAACAACTCGTCTGAAGTGCTAAACCTTTGGGATAGCATTAAGCAAAAAGAAAAAAATCAAACAACCGTAACCTCAACGCTCGAAAGTGTGCCAAAAGCTTTCCCGGCACTAATGCGTGCTGCAAAGGTGCAAAAGCGTGCCAAAAAGGCAGGGGTTATTGAAGCTGTAACCGCAAGTCAGGTAGAGGAAAGCGTAAAAGCTTTCAACCATGCACTTAATACAGATAATAAAGAACAACAAAAACAGGCCTACGGCAACCTGCTTTTCTCGCTCGCAGGAATAAGCGAAAGTCTTGGCTTCAATGCCGAAGAAGCGCTTAACTGTGCGACCAACACCTTTATAGAGGGTGTCAAAAAGTCCGAACTTTAATTTGCATTCTAACGGTTAATACCGTTTGAAATAATATTTGGAGGTATTTTATCATGAACAAAACTGAACTCGTTGCTGCTATTGCTGAAAAAGCAGGAATTTCTAAGAAGGATGCTGACGCAGCTGTTGCTGCATTCGTAGCTACTGTTACTGACGCTATGAAGGCTGGCGATAAGGTTGCTCTTATCGGTTTCGGTACTTTCGAAGCTAAAGCACGCGCTGCTAGAACCGGTATCAATCCTAAGACCAAAGAAACCATCACTATCGCAGCTACTAAGGTTCCCGCTTTCAAGGCTGGACAGGCTCTTAAGAACGCTGTAAAATAATTGATTTTACTAAATAAAAGCCGCCTTTTTGGCGGCTTGTTCTTTTTGAGGTAATTATGAGATTAGATAAATTCTTAAAGGTTTCCCGCATAATTAAACGCCGTACCGTTGCTAACGAAGCGTGCGATGCGGGAAGAGTAAGTGTTAACGGCAGACAGGTAAAAGCATCTTACGATATTAAGGTTGGCGATGTTTTAGAAATTGCCTTTGGTTCAAGAACCGTTAAGGCAGAAATTTTAAATGTTGCCGAAGTTATTAAAAAAGACGATGCCGCACTTCTTTACAAATTAATAGATTAGTAATAAAACACCACCGTTAACATATAATTTACGGGTGGTGTTTTTGTGTCAGAAGATAAAAATATTATACATAACATTATTATAGAACAGTGTAAAAAAATTAATATGACAGGTGTTCGCGATGTGAAAACCTTCGATGAAGAAACCGTTGTGCTTGAAACATCGAAAGGCACACTTACTGTAAAAGGGGAAAACCTTGCAATAAACAATTTTAGCGCAACCAGTGGAGATCTACAAATGCAGGGTGATATTGTAGGTCTTGTATATTCCTGCGACAGTAAAGAAAAATCACTTTTAAAGCGAATACTAAAATAATATGTGGGAAATTAATCTTAACCTGCAAATAGAAGGCTTTTTATGGAGTGCCGTATTTGGCGTAGCCTTTTGTATTGTGTTCGATATTTTAAATATAATAAGTCAAAATTTAAACTTTTCAAAACCTGTAATTTTCTTTGCCGACATAGTCTATTTTACCGTTGTTGCCTTTGTAAGCTTCTGTTTGTTTTTGGCGTTTTGTTGTGGCGAAATACGAGCTTTTATATTTGTCGGCGAAATAATAGGATTTTTTCTTTGCAAAAAGACATTATCTAAAATATATACGCCAATAATTTTTATCCTTTTAAGCCTTACAAAAAGGCTGTTTTTGTGGGTAAATAGGCTAATATTTAAACCTTTTTTCCATATTTTTGCTAAAATTAATAAAATAGTAAATAAAATACGCTCAAAAAGCGAAAAAAGGCTTGAAAAAATATAAATAGGTGGTGTATACTAAAGAAAAAATGCCCTTGTGGTAGGAAAGAAAGGATGAGCCGAATGAGCGCAAAAGCAAGAAAAGGCAGTATCCTTTTACGCATTTTAATTGTTGCCTTTTGTGTTTATATGTTTGCAACACTCGGCACACTTATTGCAGAACTTTCCTTAAAGCAAGAGCAACTTGCCGAATATGAAGAACAAAAAAAGCAAACTTCTTTAAGAATTGAAGAAAAAGAAAATTTGCTTAAAAACAGCACTATGGAAGAAATTATCGAACGTGCTGCTCGCGAAAGCCTTGGCTACGGCTATCCAAACGAACTTGTCTTCATAGATGTCAATTAATTTTTGGCATAAGCATCGGCTTTATTTCAAGGAGGATATATCACTTTG
>JAFOFE010000094.1 GCA_017387475.1 Clostridia bacterium
ATAAAATTACTACAAATAAGCGCAAGCCTTAAAACAGCTGCAGATGAGTCGTCAAGAATATTTGAATTGATTTCGTTCGTTTCAACTCCATTATAAATTCTTACAACGGTTTGATTTTCGGTTGTTAAAACGCCTGTTTTATCTGCACAAACAACGGTTACATCTTTTAAATTTTCGGTTGATGATGTATTGTTGATTATAATACCTTTCTTTTTCAATCTATAAACAGCAGCTGCTCTGGCAAAGGTTGAAAGAGAAGGAATAAGATTTAGTCCTAACGAGAAATATAAAGCTAACGCTAAAAGAATGTTAGATGCAACAGTTACTGCGAAGGAAACGTCTGTGTTGTTAAAATTAGCGATGATACCAATTGAAAAAGTGATGAAAGATAAGATAATTGCTGTAATAGAAGCATAGTGCTTGACTTTGCCAAGTTTTACCGTTAAAGGAGTTTCGGTATCTTCAAGTTGATACTCAATATCTTTGTGCATACCAATTTCTGTTGCAAGCCCTGTTTCAGTAACAATTACCTTACCACTTCCGTTTAATACGTAACTTCCACAGTAAACCATATTATGACGGTTGATAAGGGGAGTGATATCTTCAAATAAAGCATCATGCATTTTTTCTGAAGGTGCAATATCTTCGCTAACAATAGATTCATCGCAGGTTAGGGCATAAGAATCTATTAATCTGCCGTCTGCTTTTATATAGTCACCGGCTTTTATTAACATAATATCGCCGGGAACAAGTTGGCTAGATTTTATTGCAACTTCGGTTCCATTTCTAATTACGGTAACTAAGGTGCTTGTGTCTGCGCTAGATTTATTGAAAATAAGTTCGCAAATATACTTTGCTGTTGTAGATAACAATAATGCAAGAACTACAACAATAATTACCATAAGGCTTTCTGCAGAATTTTGAAGATTAACTGCAAGTGCTAATACGTAATTAACTACAGCAATAACTAAAATTGAAATATTAAAAAAGTTGTTAAACTCATTTATTAAAGTATTAATAAAAGTGGTTGGTTTCTTTGTTTTAAGTTCGTTAACACCAAACTCTTTTATTCTTAAATTCGCTTCATCTGTTGTAAGGCCAGACGATATATTAGTATTAAGCTCGGCTTCAACCTCGCTAAAAGTAGCATTATGCCAAATCAAAAAGATCCCTCCGTACATAACAATTCAATTTATTTTACTATACAAATAAAGATAAATCAAGTTAAGAATTTATCTCTTTATTTTTTTATTAAAGTATGTTAAAATATATAAATATTATATTATGGAGCGTTTTATGAACTGGACAGAAATTTGTATTAAGGTAGAAAACAAGTTTACAGAGCAAGCCGAAGCTATTGCCAATATGGCTGTACCTTATGGCTTATATATAGAAGACTATTCTGATTTAATCGAGCAATCTTGGGAAATTGCTCATGTCGATTTAATTGAACAAGAGCTTTTAGAAAAAGATAGAAATTATTCTATAATTCATCTTTACATTTCGGAAGAAGATAACGCAACCGAACGAATTGAATATCTTAAAGAATTATATACAGCATCTAAAATACCTTTTGAACTTGTTAGCGAAAATGTTAACGATAGTCAGTGGGCAGATGGATGGAAAAAGTTCTTTAAGTGTACCGAAATTGGTAACAAATTAGTTATCAGACCTAGTTGGGAAGAATACGATAACGTAAATAATCGTAAAGTTTTAAGTATTGACCCAGGCGCTGCTTTTGGTACCGGAACACATGCAACAACTTCGCTTTGCTTACAAATACTCGAAGATAAAATCGACGAAAACAGTACAGTTCTTGACATTGGTTGTGGTAGTGGTATTCTTGCCATAGCAGGCGTTTTGCTTGGCGCGAAAACTGCTGTTGGTGTTGATATTGATGCACAATCTGTTAAGGTTGCTAAAGAAAATGCAGAAATTAATAATGTTTCAAACAACATTGAGTTTTTGGTAGGAGATTTAGCTAATAAGATTTCTGATAAATATTCCGTAGTTTGTGCAAACATAGTTGCAGATGTAATATTAAAGTTGCTTAAAAACGTTGCCGACTTTATGGAAGATGATGCAATACTCATTACTTCAGGAATTATTGACATAAGAAAAGATGATGTTATCGAAGGCTTCAAGAAGTTCGGCTTCGAAATCATTGAAGAACATAATAAAGATAACTGGTACGCTTTCGTATGTAGGAAAGGGGAATAGTATGCTCGAGTTTGAAGAGTTAAGTCTAAAACTTTCGTCATATAAAGAAGCGTTAGAAGAACTTTATGATGCTATCGGATATGAAAGTTTAATCAAGCAAATCGATATGCTTGAAGCACAGTCGGCAGCACCTGGCTTTTGGGATAATATTGAAAATTCTCAAGAAGTGCTTCAAAAAACAAGTCGACTTAAAGCAAAGGTTGCTGAATACGACAGAATCAAGCTTTTGTTTGAAGAAACCTTGTTGCTTATTGATATGGCAAACGAAGCAGAAGATTTATCTTTAATTGATGAAGTATCATCTTCGGTTGACGAGTTTATAACTGCACTAGAAAAGATGCGCCTTTCAACCTTGCTTATAGGCGAATACGATGGTTGCAATACAATACTTACATTCCACGCAGGCGCAGGTGGCACAGAAGCACAGGACTGGAATCAAATGCTTGTTAGAATGTACACTCGTTGGGGCGAAGCTCACGGTTTTAAAGTTAGTATGATAGATTTTCTTGATGGCGACGAAGCAGGGCTTAAAAGTGCAGTTCTTCGTTTCGAAGGCGAAAATGCATACGGATATTTAAAAAGTGAAGCAGGAGTTCATAGACTTGTTAGAATTTCTCCATTCGATTCTTCTGGTAGAAGACATACTTCTTTCGCTTCACTTGATGTTATGCCTGAAATTGACGACAGCGTTGAAGTAGAGATTAGAACTGAAGATTTAAAGGTTGACACTTACCGTTCAAGTGGTGCAGGTGGTCAGCACATCAACAAAACAGAATCAGCAATTAGAATTACACATATTCCAACAGGAATTGTAGTTGCTTGCCAAAATGAACGTAGCCAACACCAAAACAGAGAAATGGCTATGAAAATGTTAAAATCAAAGCTTATTGAAATTAAAGAAAGAGAACATCTTGACAAAATTGAAGATATTAAAGGTGTTCAAAAAGAAATTGCATGGGGTTCACAAATACGTTCATACGTGTTTATGCCATATACTCTTGTAAAAGATCATAGAACTTCGTTCGAAAGTGGAAACGTTTCTGCAGTTATGGATGGAGATCTTGATGGTTTTATAAACGCTTATCTTAAAGCATCATCATTAAATGAATTAAAGGAAAGTGAATAAAATGAAAAGAATTTTTGCACTGGTTTTATCTTTGTTATTAGTATGTACACTCTTTGCAGGCTGTGGCGACAGTGGTCTTTATTATGATTATGATATTAATGATTATATAACCGTAAAAGAGTACTCTAATATCATTGATCCTGAATCTGAAGATTATATTTATGCGGCTGATAGCTTTTTCGAACAAAGTTTTGGCGAAAATCTTAACACAAAACTTACCGAAGGTACTGTTCAAACAGGCGATATAGCAAACATAGATTATGTTGGTAAACTTGATGGTGTTGCTTTTGATGGTGGTACTGCTACTGGATATGACCTTGAAATTGGCTCCGGTCAGTTTATCGATGGTTTTGAAGACGGACTTATTGGTGTAGAAATTGGCACTTCTGTAAATCTTGACTTAACTTTCCCTGAAGGTTATCAATCTACCGAACTTGCAGGTAAAGCAGTTGTTTTTGAAGTTAAGGTTAATTCGGTTACAAGAAAAGGTGAACCTACCGAAGATAATGTTAAGCGTTATGGCTTTGCGTCTTTAGACGATTACAAAGATAAGCAAGCAAAATATGCTGCATCTGTTTCATTATTCAAAAACATTTACGATGCTGTAACATTTAATTCTCATCCCAAAAAAGAAAGCAATCTTCATTATAACTATCTATTAAAGTACTATGAAGAAGTATGCGCAAAGAACAATATGACAATTGCAGATCTTGCAACAGCTAACAGCATGACCGAAGATCAGCTTTACGATTATCTTTTAGAATATGAAGTTCACGGAGAAGTTGAATTTTATATGGTTGCGTACTATATTCTTCAAGTAAACGGAGTTGAACTTACTACTGAAGATGTAGAAGCAAAAAGAAAAGAACTCGACGAAGAATATGAACAGCCACTTGAAGATATTGGTTACTATGAGATCAATATTCAACAGGTTGCAGCATACGATAAAGCTCTTGAAATTTTAGAGCAACAGTATGAAATTAAAAAATAATGCTTTACTATAATTTTTGTAAGTTGTCTGATTTTTCTTCAAATGATATTAATAATACATTAAACCTTTTGAACGAACAGCAACAAAGTTATATTAATTCATTAACAGAAACTAAAAGACAACAGTCTATTTGTGTTCGAACACTTCTAAATTTAATGCTTAAGGAGCATTTTAAAGGTATGAATGTTTCGAAACTAACTTTTGTTGCGAACTCTAAACCTGTTTTATTAGACGAATGTTTGCACATTAGTTTTACACATTCTAACGAATATGTTGGATGTGCGATTTCAAACAAACCTGTTGGAATTGACATTGAAAAGGTTAAACCCGTTAAAGATTCAGTAATTAGCCGAGTTTGTTCGCAGGACGAAATTTTATGTATTAAAGCATTTTCGGACTTTTTCAAGTTTTGGACATTAAAAGAGTCCTATATAAAAGCAACAGGAGATAAATTTTTATCACTTAAGGACATTAATTTTGCAAGCAATAATAAATTGCAAAAAGATTATTGTACTATCTTGACTGGCGAAATAGACGGATATAAGTGGTCTATAATTGAAATTGTTTAAAGTTTAAGCAGCGCTAACATATTAGCGCTGCTTTTTCAAGTGAAATTTGTCGAAACAAAAAATATTTTATAAGGTTAATATTTAACATCTCTGGCAATAATTTTACTAAATGCCGGAGGTGTTATTTTTGTATATAAATAAGGTTGTAATATGTGGTGTTGATACATCTAAACTTCCTGTTTTAAAGGAAAAAGAAAAGGAAGAGTTGTTAAAAAGAGTTAAAAAAGGCGACAAGTTTGCACGTGATG
>JAFOFE010000095.1 GCA_017387475.1 Clostridia bacterium
ATAGCCATAAGGTTGCTGTGGCTGACCATAAGGTTGTTGTGGCTGACCATAAGGTTGTTGTGGCTGACCATAAGGTTGTTGTGGCTGACCATAAGGTTGTTGTGGCTGACCATAGGGTTGTTGGGGCTGACTATAGGGTTGTTGGGGCTGTGCATAAGTCTGTTGAGGTTGTGCATAAGCCTGTTGGGGTTGTGCAGGCGCAGCTGCATCTTGTTTAGCTCCACAATTGGTGCAGAAAGCTAAACCGTCATCGAGTTGTGTTCCACAATTTTTACAAAACATAATTATACCTCCAAAATATTTGATAATATTTTTTAAATTTAGAAATCTACATCTACAATAAATCTGAACGATACACGACGGCATGCTGCAAGGTTAACACTTCCGTCTTCGTTGTAGATAGGCTTGCTGTTAGAATATCCAACGTTTTCGAGTGCATTGTTAAGTTTAGAAACGTCTACACCGGTTTCTGCAGAAAGGCAATAATCTTTAACATTTAATGCTCTGTCTTCAGAAAGTTGTAAACCACTTGCATAAGTGCTGTCTTGAAGGGGTGCTGTATGACCTTCAACCATGGTTTTAGAAATGAAGCCTTCATATTTTTCAGAGAAAGCAACTGCAACGTAAGCCTTTATAAACTTGTTAAGGAATGCTTTACCATCGGCAGTAAGTTCGGCAGAATCGCCACCGAAAAGAACCGAAGAATCAAGCGCAATTTCGCCGTTTTCTTTATTAACGGTTACATTAATGCCTTCTGCCTTGAATGCAGCAGCAAGGTCATCGAAAAGGTCATTCTTCTTATTTAATACGCCTTCAAGCTGTGCGCCGGAAACTACTAAATAAACATCTGCGCCACCACTATATTTTGCATAAACATAATATGCTAATGAGTTTCTTGAAATGCTTTCATAGCTGCTATAGCCTTCTAAAAGCTTTTTGCCGGTCATGGTATCAACTAAATCGTACAAAGAATTTGCATTTTCAGTTTGCACTATCCAAGGAGCAAAATGGCTACCCTTGATGGTGTAATCTTTATCTTTGTAAGAATAATAGTAGTTACCGTCTTCTTTTTCTTCTGCAGCTGCGAAATCGCTAATCCAAACGGTGTGTGTCTTATCGTCGGGACCGTTGAAGAAAACATCGCCGTTTTTATCGATTACGGTATAGTAGTCATCATATCTGAGCATCCAGTTTTGTCCGAACATAGTATCTACATAAACAGATTCATAAGTTCCTTCAAGAACGCATTTGCCTTCAAGGTCATAAACCTTGCCGTCGCATTCAATGATTTCGCCATAAATACTAATGTACTCATCGAATTCTGTAGATATAATTTTACCTGTGTTATCCATTACTACGTATGTGCTGCTACCGTCTTGATATTTGCTTGCAACATAATAGCCACAGCTTTCACTGGAAGGAGTATAACCTGTAAGATCATAAGTGAATAATAATTCGCCGTCGCCACTATACATTTCGCCTACTTTGCCTTCAATTGCATAAGAGCCATTGTCGAATACTCTTGCGCCTTCGGGTAAAGCTTCGCCGTTTTCATCCAACCTAGTATAGTTGTCTTCTGTATCTTTCATGGTAAGATATCTGCCGGATGCAGTTACCATATCGTTGCCGGTACCTGTAGCACCGGGTACTAATTTTTCTGTAACAAGGTCATAAATAGCCCAAGAGCCAAGATACCAACTGTTGTCATCTCCGTAATGACCGTCGAAGGTAAGGTCGAGTTCGCTGTCGTAGCTTACAACAGTAGTATCTTTAGCGTAAGAACGCTCGGTTATGCTTGCAACCTTAATATAACGGTCGCTAACAACGTAGAAAGAAGCGTAAGTACCGGGAACAACGGTTTTACCTTTTCCGTCGATAAGATAAGAGGAGTTAAGGCCTGCAAAATCGCCCGAACCGGAAACAGCGCCTGTTCTTACCTGGAAGTATTTGCCAACAGGCGTAACCTTTGTGAAAATTGCGCCGGTATCTTTTGCGCCATTGAAGGACACTACGCCATAAAGACCATTATCGCCCTTATAATAAAGACCACCTTCTGCAGTGAAAAAGTTGTCGTGGTTAACAGTTCCTACTTTTTCTGCTACCAAATATTCTGTGAATGTGCCGTTTACAACATTGTTGTTTTTATCGACTGCTTTGCCACAGCCGGCAAACATACTAACAACAAATATTGCTACTAAAAATAATGCTAAATACTTTTTCATAAATATTTCTGCCTTTCACTTAAACTGCTTTTATTAATTAACGCGTGTTACCTGGTTTGCAAGCGCATCTGCTGCACTATCACTAACTGCCATAACCGAAATAACAACAGCATAATTATCAATTTTTCTTACATAAAAATTATGACAAAATGTGCCATAATTGTTAACAAACGTAGTAGCTCCTTTTGTGTATGTATATCCACCAATATTTATGGATGAATATGTGCTTGTTGTTTGGTATGTAATTTCTGTAACACCTTCGAGCGAATTCATTACTGCATCAAGGTATTCACTTTCGCTGTATGAGGGGAATATAGGTAATTTTTCATAGCAGATATAAATAGCGCTAAGTGTATCGTCTGCCACAAAATATGCACCACAATCTGTACTGTCGTTTTCACCTGCTGCATAAGTAGCTGCATCGGCATTAGAAAAGCCTTGTGGCAAATTAAGTTTAATATCTGCCCAATCATTTACATAAACGGAACCATCGAAGCCACCTTTGGTGTATTCAATTTTTTCCTCTACATAAGAGCTGGTATCTTCAGACGAGTAAGAGTCGAAGCCGTAGGCATCGTCTGAATTATCGTTGTAAGAATAGTCATAGTCTAAATTAGAGTCATTACCATAGTCTGCACTTTGTAATGCTTTTTCTGCAATAGAGCCTATTATTGCAAGCAAAATTACAACACCTGCGATTATGCCGATAACAAGACCTGTATTCTTTTTCTTGGGTGGGGGTTGAACAGGTTGCTGCCAATTTTGACCGGCGGGCTGTTGCCAATTCTGCTCGGGCTGCTGCCAATTTTGACCGGTGGGTTGTTGCCAATTTTGACCATTAGGTTGTTGGCTGCCCTGGTTTGCAGACTGTTGCCAAAGCGATCCAAACATCTGTTGAAAATCTGGATTAGCCTGTTGTTCATTATTTTGCTGTTGCGCAAAATTATCATTTAGTACGGTAGTGTTTTCGAAATTATCGTTTAATACGGTAGTGCTTTCAAACATATCTTCGTTAACGGGTAGGTTTGGCATAATAAAATCTGAACTGCCACACACCTGACAAAAACGATCGTCCATTGGCGCCATAGTGCCACATGATTTACACTGTTTTTCCATACTATCCCTCCATTTAAGTTGTTGTATATAAACACCTATTATTACCTTGAAAATAATAAGTGTACTATCGTTAAAAATTATAACATTTTATCTTTTTGTTTGTCAATTAAAAAAGAGAGAAAAATGCCATATTTTATGATATTTTGTAAAGTTTTTTGCTTTATATGTTGACACATATATTTTTAGTTCAATTATATGCTGAAAAACAGCTTAATATAAACATTTATAAAAGCCTATGAAAAATGTTCCATAGGCTTTAAACTTTACTATTTTATATTTTCCCAGTATGTTTCCTTAAAGCCGACAAGCACGAAATTTTCGCCAATTAAAAGGGGCCTTTTTACAAGCATTCCGTCGGTTGAAAGCAGGGTTAGCATTTCATTTTCACTCATTTCGGGAAGCTTATTTTTAAGGTCTAAAGACTTATACAAAAGGCCACTCGTATTGAAAAACTTTTTAAGGGGAAGGCCACTTGTTTTGTACCAAGAAGTTAGTTCTTGAAGTGTGGGATTGTTTGTTTTAATATCCCTTAATTCGTACTGAATATTATTGTCATCAAGCCATTTTTTAGCCTTTTGGCAGGTGGTACATTTGGGGTAACAAATAAATTTTAACATAAAATCACGCTCCGATTTCTAATACTGTTATTATAGCACATTTTTTGATTTTTTACAATGTTATTTATACCTTTTAACAAGCGCTGAAACCACCCAAATCGGAAAGAAAAACACCATAAAAAGCGCTGCTAAAAGTGTCTTTTTGTTCTTTTCTGCGGCAAACGAAATCAAGATTACCAAAGACGAAACGAAAACAATAAATAAAGCCATATTTATTCTCCTTTTTTACTCGATTTGTCTTTAGTATAAAATGTGTGATGTACCAAAATCAGTACTTTAAAAATAATACACCCCGAT
Organism: Clostridia bacterium; assembly: GCA_017387475.1. GTDB lineage: Bacteria > Bacillota > Clostridia > Oscillospirales > Acutalibacteraceae > SFWF01. The sequence goes on from JAFOFE010000095.1 coordinate 4,253, forward strand.
ATTGTTTGTCGGGGTGTATTATTTACCAGATAAACGGTATTAAACGATATTTTACCTTTTGCTTGTATTCGGTATAGCCGTTAAGATTTTGGCTTAAAAACTTTTCTTCATTAAGAATTCTAATGGCAATTAAAACGGGATAAAAAAGAAAAACTACAAAAGAAATAAATGACCCTAAAATAAGTGGTATGCTTAAAAACATAAACACAGTTACGGCATACATGGGGTGGCGCACAACGCCATAAAGTCCTGTATCTATAACCTTCTGGTCTTCTGATACTTCAATAGTTCTTGAAAGGTATGCGTTTTCGCGCATAACTTCGGCATAAAGGCAATAAGATGTAATAAAAACAAGACAAGCAACAACCGTAACTACGGTTGGAACTTTGGTAAAGCCAAAACGAAAATCTAACCCTGCAAGTACGAAACCGAAAAGGAAAACAAGGGCAGACAGAGCCACAACGCCTTTTTGCGTTTTTTCGGTTTCTTTGTTTTTAAGGCGCTTTTCAAGTAGGCTTGGGGCTTTTATGAAAAGCACTATTCCAAGCACCGTAATAGGCACAAACAAAAGGGCAATAAACAGCCATCCACCTATGAAATTAAGGCTGCCTGCAGGTAAAAACAAAAGCAGACAAATTAACAAAAAGCCAACAATAACTTTGGTTAGCGCACTAATTAAAAGTTTCATTTTAAACTCCTTAAACAGCTTGCCAAACAAGCCTATTATCTTCTGCAAAGCAGGTAATTTTTTCGTTATCTAACAGGTAGGAAAGGTAACTTTTAACCGAACTTCCGACAAGGGCATACTGTTTAATTGAAAGGGATAAATTATAGTCGTCGAAAAGGTTTTTCATAAGCTCGTCGAAGGTTTTGGGGTCTTTTAAAAAGGCTGTGATTTTTTCTGCAGTTTCATACACGGCGTTTATGTTAATGTTAGCGAGTTCTTCAATATTTTCGCAGACTTCTGCGTGGGACGGCACGAAATATTTTACGTCTAACTTCTTTATATTTTCAAGGGTTTCTATATACTTTTCTACATCGAAAATAACGCCGATACCGTATTTTTTAAGGGTTTGGCTGCTTGAAAGACAGTCGGCAATATATGCTACTGAATCGGGGGTTATAAAACCGACCATATCGAAGAAATGACCGGGTAATTCTATTATTTTAAAGCCGTTTGGAAGCGCTTCTTCACTTAAATATTCGGCATCGCTTGGTTCTGCCAAAAAGAACTTATTTTTAAGCGCTTTTGGTGGGAAGCCACCAAAAAGATAGGCAGGCTCTAAAATAGGGTGTCGGGTAAAGGCGCACTCGGTACTTGGCGCATAAATTTTGCAACCTGTTTGCTCTTTTAAATACTTATTGCCACCTATATGGTCTGCGTTTGAGTGGGTATTATAAACGGCAGTAATTTTAAGGCCTAATGCGTCGAGCTGTTTTTTAGCCTTTTTAGCAGCATCTTTATCGCTTCCTGAATCTATTAAAACTACTGTATCTTCCCCTGTTTTAACTACGCCTATTTTTGATGGGCAGTCTATATAAAAACAGTTTTCGGTTATTTTCACAAGTTCGTACATTGTTATCTCACCTTTAAATTTATGGTGCAATTATAGCACAACATTAAAAACAATTCAATAATTCTTGACTTTACTACTAGGCTATGATTAAATATTTATTGCAAATTAATTAAATGGTGAAAACATTTTGAATTTTACAGTTGAATTCTTTATTACCAACATACTTTTGGGCATAGGTCTTGCAATGGATGCCTTTTCGGTATCGGTTGCAAACGGCCTTAATGAACCTTTTATGCGAAAAAGAAAAATGCTTACCGTAAGCGCTGTGTTTGCATTTTTCCAGTTTGTTATGCCACTTATTGGTTGGTTTTGCGTATCTACCTTACTTGGTTATTTTACAGTGTTCGAAAAGTTTATACCCTATATTGCGCTTGGACTTTTAGCCTTTATAGGTGGTAAAATGATAGCCGACGGAATTAAGTGCGACTGCCCCGAATGCAGCGCAGTTGGCATTGTAGGCCTTATTGTTCAAGGTATTGCAACCTCTATTGACGCTTTGTCGGTTGGGTTCACCATTGCCACTTACCATTTTGTTGAAGCATTAATAGCCTGTGTATTAATTGGTGTTGTTACCTTTATAATTTGCTTTGCGGGTATTATTATAGGCAAAAGAATAGGTAATGCTTTTTCATCCAAGGCTTCAATTTTAGGCGGCGTAATACTTGTACTTATAGGGCTTGAAATTTTTATAACAGGAGTTTTTTAAATGAAACTGCTATTTAAACAACGTCTTTTTTCTTGGCTTGACAGTTACGATATTTTCGACGAAAGCGGCGCAGTAATGTTTAAGGTTAAGGGCGAGCTTTCTTTTAGTCATTTGCTTCGCATTTATGATGCAAATGACAATGCTATTGGCTGTGTAAAACAAAAAATATTTAGCTTTTTGCCCCGTTTCGAGCTATATCGCGGTGAAGAGTATATGGGCTGTATAAACCGTGAAATTTCGCTTTTTAAGCCACATTATAATATAGATTTTTGTGGCTGGCAGGTGCAGGGCAACTTCTTTGAATGGGACTACCAAATAACCGATGCGCTAGGTTACAATGTGGCAACCATTTCTAAACAGCTTTTTAACTGGACAGACACATACATAATTGATGTTCACGACCCTAAAGATGCGCTATACTCGCTTATGCTTGTTTTGGCAATAGATGCCGAAAAATGCTCTAGAAAAGATTAAAAAAAGAGTGGTGGAAAATTCCACCACTCTTTTATTTTAAATTATGGACGGGGTACTCTGCGCTACCCCTTCCACTCTTGTTTTATGGACGGGGTACTCTCCGCTACCCCTTCCACTTTTGGTTTATGGACGGGGTACTCTCCGCTACCCCTTCCACTCTTGTTTTATGGACGGGGTACTCTGCGCTACCCCTTCCACTCTTGTTTTATGGACGGGGTACTCTGCGCTACCCCTCTCTGCCTGCCGTTCCGAACGGCTTAGGCATTTAGGGGCTGCTCGAGACTCCACAGTCCCAAAATGCTATCGCACATTTTGGGCTGCGTCGCCGAACCCTACGGGTTCTCATCCCTTATTCAAAAATAAAGAAAAACACCATTCCGATTGGAATGGTGTTTTTCTTTATTGGTGACCCGGACGGGATTCGAACCCGTGTTACCGCCGTGAAAGGGCGGTGTCTTAGGCCTCTTGACCACCGGGCCATTGGTGGCTGTAATTGGACTTGAACCAATGACACTCCGGGTATGAACCGAATGCTCTAGCCAACTGAGCTATACAGCCGTTTTTCCCGTGCTAGAACATTATAAGGGGTGGTACCCTATTTGTCAACACTTTTTTTAAAAAATTTATTTTTTTATTTTTTTGCACTTAATTTACTCCTGGTTTTATGCATAAAAAAATGGGTGCCATAATGTTAGTTAAATAATCTTTATGCCTGTATGTAAAACTGTTGATAAGTTGTTGAAAAAAGTTAATAACTAACATTTTCGTCGGTTAAAGCGCCCTGAAACCCTTTATTTTCGACACTTTTTGACACCGAACTTTCCAAGGCGCAAAAAAGTTATTCACATTATCAACAGAGTTATTCACAGGCATATAGTTGGCAAGGTTTACATAATACCATTATTCTTAACGATTTTAATGAATTTTTATGCTGCATATTTTTTAAAAAATTCATAAATATTCTTTTTGAATTTTAAGAAATATATGCTTATTTTTATTAAAAAAGGTTACCTATTAAGAAAATGTGGTCGTTGCGAAGGTGGGTAAGCGCTATTTTCGCTTCGCTGCAAAGGCTTAAAAATTCGGGTACTGTGTCTTTATCTGCAAGTGGTGCTACACCTGCTATTGTTTGTCCTATTTCATCTAATATTCCGTGGTTTACGAAGGCAGCCATAAACTGCTCCCTTTCTGTATATAGCTTTTCGGCTTTTTCACAGTGTTTTTTTGCCTTCCCGAATTCGCCTTTTTTCATATATTCTTCACCAAGACTTAACTCGTCGGTAATTATTTCGTAAGCATTGGTTGCATACCTTACGCCAAAAAAGCAAAGCGCTAACACTAAACTTAAAATTACTGCACTTGCTATTAGCCTTTTCATTATATATTCTCCTTTTTAACTATTTCACTTTTACCTGCGCCATCCAGCGTCATTAAGAAGACATCCTTTGGTCTTATACCCTTTTTAGCGAGTGTTACCACAACAACACTTTCGTCTATACCAAGGGTGGTTAACGCTTCTGATAGAATTTTTCCATCGCTTATAACGGGCAGGGGTAGTTCGGCAGGTGGCTTTTGCACCTTAATATCGCCTGCTGTTGCAGGTTGCTCCTTACTTTTTAAAAGCACGCTTAAGCTTCCACCCGTTTCAAGCACTGCAAAGGAAACCGTGTTTATATCGAAAACCTGCTGACCACGCAACAGTTCCACAAGGTCAAGCACCGTCATTCGCACCTTTTTAAGCTCTTTTTGATCTATTTTTCCATCCTTAATTAATATTGCGCTTTTGCCCGAAAGCATTTTTCTTACAATAAAACTTTTAAGGGTTATTATTGATACCAATATTTCAATTAACACAATTGTAAAGATAGCAGACACACCAAACAGTATTGGTTGGTCGGTATCCTGAAGGGGCATTGCTGCAATTTCTGATATAAGCAGGGTTATTACAAGGTCGCTTGGCTGCATATCCCCTATTTGTCTTTTACCCATAAGTCTTATGCTGATAATTACCACTATATATAATATGATGGTGCGATAGACCGTTATAAACATAAAAAAATCACCGCAAATAGTATTTGCGATGATTTCTGTTTTATGAATTTTTAATTTTATAGGAAAGGCGCATAAGGCTATCGCCAAAATGCACATTTTCTACGAATACGTCGGGGTGTTTAATGCGAATATCGTAATGTGAGAAGTTCCAGAACCCAACAACGCCTAATTCTATAAGCTTTTCGGCAAGTTCGGGTGCAGCAGAAGACGGTACGCACATAAACGCTGCCTTTGGCTTATATTTTTTACAAAAAGCTTCAAGCTCGTCTAAAGATTTTACTTCAACACCTGCAACGGTTTTACCAATAACGGCTTCGCTAACATCGAAAGCGCCGACAAGTTTAAAGCCTTGCTTTGCAAAATCCATATTTTCTGCCACAACTACGCCAAGTTTACCAATACCAAGCATTATTGCCGAAGTAAGTGACGTAAGACCTAATATATCGCCAATTTCTTCGTAAAGCATTTCTACATTATAACCGTAACCCTGCTGACCGAAGCCACCGAAGTTGTTAAGGTCTTGCCTGATTTGGCTTGCAGTAAGCTTCATGCGTGAAGCAAGCTCGCCCGAAGAAATGCGTGTTATTCCCTGCTTTTTAAGCTCCCCTAAAAAACGATAATAACGAGGGAGTCTTTTTATAACAGAAGCTGAAATGCGTTGTTCTTTCATTATATATATGCCTCCCTTTCGGTTAATTTAAAACTATTATAAACAATTTTTTAAAAAAAGTAAATAAAAAACTTGACAAATGAAAAATTGGCGTTATAATAAAAGTAGTAAAGATTACTAGTTTTTGAAAGGAGCGTAGTTACTATGAACTATTCAAGGCAACGAGAAGCTATAATAAATGTTCTTAAAAACACCACTTCTCATCCTTCGGCCGCATGGATATACGACCGAGTGCGAATACAAATGCCAAATATTTCGCTTGGAACCGTTTATAGAAATCTGGCGGCTCTTGAAAAAGAAGGTATGATAATTAAGGTACCGGTTGGCGATGCCAGAGAGCATTTCGACGGCGACACAACCCCACATAGTCATTTTTACTGTAAAAGCTGTGAATCAATTCACGATATTCCGTTCGACCCAAGCGACATGCTTGAAAAGGCCGAAGAAAATCATGGTTTTGAAGTTCACTCGGTTACATATACTTTTACAGGTATATGCAAAGAATGTCTTAAAGACAAAAATTAATTAAATTAACATTTTGGAGGAATAAAATTATGAAAAAATTTGTTTGTACTGTATGCGGATATGTTCACGAAGGCGACTCAGCACCTGAAATGTGCCCTATTTGCAAAGTAAAGGCTGAAAAGTTTAAGGAACAGGCTACAGAAAAGGTTTGGGCTGCCGAACACGTTGTTGGCGTTGCTAAAGGCGTAGACGAAAGAATTATTGAAGGTCTTCGCTGCAACTTTGAAGGCGAATGCTCTGAAGTTGGTATGTATCTTGCTATGGCACGCGTTGCACACCGTGAAGGTTACCCCGAAATTGGTCTTTATTGGGAAAAGGCAGCTTATGAAGAAGCAGAACACGCTGCTAAGTTTGCTGAACTTTTAGGCGAAGTTGTAACCGATTCTACCAAGAAGAACCTTGAAATGAGAGTTGACGCTGAAAACGGCGCAACAATGGGCAAGTTCGAGCTTGCTAAACTTGCAAAAGAACTTGGACTTGACGCTATCCACGATACCGTTCACGAAATGGCTCGTGACGAGGCTCGTCATGGTAAAGCTTTCGAAGGCTTACTTGCAAGATATTTTAAATAATCAAACAGCAAGCAACTGCTTGTTCATGTAAAACCTAAGGTAAAGGCCGCATAAAATATGCGGCTTTTACCGAAAAAAGAATAATTACGAAATTTAAGAATAAACTATAAAAAACAAAAAGGAGAATTACTATGGATAAATATGTTTGCCCTTGTGGCTATGTTTACGACCCTGAGCTTGGCGACCCCGATAACGGAGTAGCTCCCGGAACTGCTTGGGAAAATGTACCTGAAGACTGGGTTTGCCCAATTTGCTCGCTCGGTAAGGATGCATTCGATAAAGAATAATTTTTAAGGATAGGGTCACCTATCCTTTTTTATTTTTACTTTACTTTTAAAAAATGTTGTACTATAATGCAAGCAAAGACACCATAAAGGAGAGATTTATATGTTAATTTCTACAAGCACTGCACTACGCAATACGGTTGGCTACGAAAAGAATATTGAGCTTTTAAAGAAGGCTGGCTTTACTGCATTTGACCTAACCCTTGACGGACCGGACGACACTAAAATTGCTACATATTTTGCAGGCGACGATTATTTAGAAAAGGCATATAAGCTTCGCGAGTTTGCAGACAGCATTGGTCTTCCCTGCAACCAGTCCCATGCTCCTTTCGGTTCGCATTACGGCGATGCTACCCCAGACACAGATCTTTTTAAAAAGACGGTAAGAAGTATGGAGGTCGCTTCTATTTTAGGTGCTAAAGGTATTGTTGTACACCCAATGCAGTTTAAGTATCATCATTATTATAAAGATGAGCTTAAAGAAATTAACTACCGTTTTTATAACGATTTACTTCCCTATGCAGAAAAATTCGGTATTATAATGTACACCGAAAATATGTGGAACGTAAGACCGGTAAGCCACGTTATTATTCCAAGCACTTGTTCGTGGGCAGAAGAATTTTGTGAATATATTGATATGATAGATTCGCCTTATATGAAGGGTTGTTTAGATATTGGTCATTTGCTTTTAACGGGCGAAAGCGTTTCAAGAGCTATTGAAATGTTGGGACCCGACCGACTTGCAGCTTTACATATTCACGACGTTTACCCACAAAGCGATGCACACACTATACCTTTCCTTGGCAATGTTAATTTCGACGAAATGTTAGAAAGCCTTAAAAAGATAGGATATAAGGGTGATATCACATTTGAGTCGGGTACGTTTGAGCGCCACTTCCCAACCGAAGAACTACAACTTTCGGCGCTTCGCCTTACTGCAGATATAGGCAAATATTTTAAATCAAAACTTGAAGAATAGTCTTATTTTTGAAGGCAGTTTTTAAAGGCTGCCTTCTTTTTATTGTATAAAAATAAATAAGGTTGATTTTTCTGCCGATTTCGATTAAAATGTATAATAGTTACTATTTACTTTTAGGAGTATTAATATGGCTGATATAAATAAAATTGTTGCCAAGTTCTGCATAGACGGCAAGGTTCTTTCGGTAACCCCTTTCGGAAACGGGCTTGTTAACCATACTTTCGCTGTTAAAACAGAAAAGGACGGCAAAAATACAGGCTATGTGCTTCAGGCAATAAATAAGCATGTTTTCCCCGACGGTCCTTCCCTTGTAGAAAACATTTACAAAATAACATCTTTCCTTAAAACTAAAAACGACGACCCTAGGTCTGTTATTTCGCTTACCCCCACAAAAGACGGTAAGTATTACCACATGGACGAAGAAGGCGTTTGTTGGCGACTTGCAGATTTTGTTGACAACATTGTTTGCCTTGAACGTTTCGATTCGCTTGATGAGTTTTATGAGTGTGCCTATGGCTTTGGCAACTTCCAACGCCAACTTTCCGACTTCCCTGTTGATACACTTTTTGAAACCATACCAAACTTCCACAACACACCACTTCGCTTTAAAACCTTTTTAAAGGCTGTAGAAGATGATGTTGTTGGCAGAGCAAAAAGCGTACAGGACGAAATTGAATTCTTTAAAAGCGAAAAAGATTTTTATTCGGTTCTTTTCGATGCTAATAAAGAAGGCAAGCTTCCTATTCGTGTTACCCACAACGATACTAAAACAAATAACGTGCTTCTTGACAAAGATACAAGAAAGGCGCTTCGCGTTATAGACCTTGATACCGTAATGCCAGGCTTTTCGGTTAACGATTTTGGCGACGCTATTCGTTTTGGCGCAAACACTGCAGCCGAAGACGAAAGAGATTTATCGAAGGTTAGCCTTGATCTTAATCTTTTTGAAGTGTACACCAAGGGCTTCCTTGCAGGTTGTGCAGGTGGTCTTACCGACGACGAGGTTATGCTTTTGCCCGAAGGCGCTAAAATGATGACGGTTGAATGTGGTATGCGTTTCTTAACCGACTATTTACAGGGCGACGTTTATTTTAAAACACGTTACCCCGGCCACAACCTTGACCGTGCAAGAACTCAAATTGAGCTTGTAAAAGATATGAATCGCAAATGGCAAACAATGAAAGACATTGTTAAAAAATACATTTAAGGAGTTTTATTTATGAATTATATTGTTGTTGACTCTTATAAAGAATTAAGTCGTAAAGCAGCACAAATTATTGCTTCGGTTGTTACCTTAAAGCCCGACTGTGTTTTAGGTCTTGCTACCGGTTCAAGCCCTGTTGGTACTTACGACAGACTTACCGAAATGTACGAAAACGGCGAACTTGATTTTAGCCGTGTTACATCGGTTAACCTTGATGAATATGTTGGTCTTGACGGAACTAATGACCAGAGCTACCGTTACTTTATGAACAAAAACCTTTTCGATAGAGTTAATATCGATAAAAATCGTACCTTTGTTCCTAACGGTCTTGCTGCCGACCCTGCTGCAGAAGGCGAAGCTTATGACAACCACATTAAAGAGCTTGGTGGAATTGACATTCAGCTTTTAGGTATTGGTCTTGACGGACACATTGGTTTTAACGAACCCGACAGCTTCTTCACAAAGGAAACACACCTTGTAAAACTTCACGAATCTACCATTGAAGCTAACTCACGTTTCTTTGCTTCACGCGACGAAGTTCCCACCACTGCAATAACAATGGGTATGTCTTCTATTATGCAGGCAAGAAGAGTTCTTCTTATTGCTAACGGCGCAAAGAAAAAAGAAATTATGGAAAAGGCTTTCTTTGGTCCTATTACTCCCGAAGTTCCTGCTTCCATTCTTCAGATGCATCCCGACCTTACCGTTATTTACTGCGAAAACGACTAATTAAAACTTTAAGCCTTGTGAATTTCACAAGGCTTTATTTTTTTTGCAGAAAATTTGCAAAGTCCGTATATTTGGACACTGCGCCTAATATAATGTAATTAAAGCAAACGGACAAA